>JBFYNF010000084.1:0-3670 GCA_041304525.1 Thermoplasmata archaeon
TCGGCACCGATGTCGACCGCGTCGACCGCCGTGTAGTGGCAACCGTAGCTGTACGGCACGCCGGCCGTCGAGTCAATGGCACCCGACAGCGTCAGCACGAACGGGCTGAGCGTCGTGGAGCTCTCGTAGATAGTGTCGTTGACCGTCAGGAGCCTGGACGAGGTCACATGCTGGGCGCCGAAGCCCAGGATCTTCGCGCTGAAGGCAGCCGCCTCCGCGACGCTGACCGCGCCGTCTGCGTTGCCGACCGCGAGGTCGACCTGCATCCTGAGGCTTCCGATGTCAGCGAACTCGAGACCCGGGTGGGCGTCGTCGTATGACCAGACCGTCGCTACGGACAAGTCGAACGAGTTGAAGTTCGCTCCGTAGACCATCGAGACCGTCTCGGTCCTGAGGGTCTGGTTCACCAGCTCGTCGCCGACCTCGAGGCTGTAGTAGATGGCGCTCGAGGAGACCGTTATGTTGTCCATGTAGGACGATACGCCGTCGGCGTCCACGCAGATCGTGTAGTCGCCGGCGACAGTGTCGAACGCGAAGAAGCTGCCGCCCATGTCGCTCTTCTGGAGCCTCTGGATCCACGGCAGGCCCGCGTCGTGGCTGAGCAGGTACGCGACCACGTTCGAGGCCGGGCTGTCATAGTCCGCCACGAAGCCGGTCACGCGCACCGACTTGGTGAGCAGGACCGCGTCGCCCGTGAGGTTGTCGCCCGTTATCGCGACCGGTTCGGTGTAGTAGCGGTACGTGTCCGCCTTCACGACCAGGTCGAGGTCCCCAAGGACCGGCGAGGAGCATATCGCGATCGAGGCGACTCCCGTGGAGTCCGTCTCGCCGCTCGCGACTACCTCGTCCATGACCGGGTCGTAGAACATGACATCGGCCCCGACGATCTTCTGGTTCGTGGTGACGTCTCTGACGGTCACGTTCCAGGTGTATATCATCGGCGCGAACTCGGTCAGGATGACCGAGTCCACGGTGTGGGTCGACAGACCGTCGAACCTGAACTCCTCGGCCGCGAACTCGTCGTAGTATCCGTCAGCGACGACATCGACCCTGTAGTAGCCAGACGGGGCACCGGTCGCCATGTATACGCCGTACGTCGATGAGTAGGGGGCCGTGATGACCTCGCCTGTGTGCACGTTCGTGAGGGTGACCGTGACGCCGCTTGTCACTGGCGTGCCGCCTGAAACGACTGGCACGAAGATCGTGTTCGTCCCCGCCTCCGCGCCGGCAAAGGATCCGGGCAGAACGGCAAGGGCAGATATCGCCATTACCAGCACGATGAGGCCGGCGGATAGCTTGCTCTTTGCATCTGTCTTCATTCGATTACCCCTCACTCTCCAAGGAGCCTAAACATAGCCCCCCCTGAGAAAGGTATTCCGGCGAATAGATTACCCCTTTATAAGCTTTGGGCATCCGGCCCTCCTCCCTAGGAGGGCCAGGCCACGACAGCTGGCACACGTCCGATGGAGTGTCAGGTGACTATCTTGTCGACCTGACCGGTCTCGATGGCCCTTCTGACCTCCATGGCGAGCCTCCTGCCCGTGCTCATGTTGGTCCTCCAGGTCGTGTTCCCATACGGGTGCCCGACCCACATGTGGACGTTCGTCCCGCCGCCGACCCTGGGCGCGACGTCGTAGATGTGGAACTTGAGGTCCTTGTCGACGCAGGTCTGGAGACAGAACGGGCCTATGATCCCCGGGGGATGGTGCTCCTTGACCGCCTTGACGTACTTCTCAGCGAGGTCGAACGCCCCCTCGATGAGGCTCTCCCTCATCGTCGCGGAGTTGTGCCCGCAGACCGTGTACTCCGGGGTCGCCTGCGCGCCGACCAGGGTCATCTGCTGCTGCGCTGGCAGCCTCACGTGCCCGTCCAGGGAGGTCTCGAACCTCCAGTCGACCCCGATGAGCTCTATCCGCTCCATCTTGGTCTCGAGGGGCGAATAGAAGAAGTCCAGGTTGAAGACCGGGCCTATCACGTACTCCTCGATCCTGGCGGAGGCCAGATCCTCTGCCGTGATGACGTCGTTCTTGAGCAGCTCCTGCGACTTGCGCTTGTACTCCTCGTACGATGCTGCGGTGAAGAACCCGCGCTCGAGCTTCTTGACCTTGTGGTGGAGCTTGACTATGACGAGCCTGTCGATGTCCTCCGGGCGGGAGTACTTCTTCGGGAACGGGAGCCCGGCCTTCTCGAGGATCCAATAGTAGTCCTTCTCCTCGCCGCGCTCCTCGCTCCTGAGCAGGGCCCTGGAACCGACGAGCGGGACGGCGAAGTCGTCCTCGATCTCCTTGAGGTCGACGTAAGATGTGAACGAGCGGTTGGGGACGAAGAGGATGTTCTCCTTCCTCATGCGCTCCTGGAACTCGGGCTGCATCATCTCCTTGAACTTCTTGACGGTCCAGCAGTCGTCCAGGACCCCCCTGAGGACCTTGCCGTCGGGCGCCCTCTGGCTGCGGAAGTATCGGGAATAGGTCTTGTCCCTGCCGTCCTGGCAGATGCCGACCGTCCTGAACCCCTCCTCGACGGCGCCGTCGCAGACGTCCAACGCCGAGTGGGACGCGACCACGCCGATCTTGGCCTTCTTAAGGTCGTAGCCTTCGAGCACGCTCAGAACACGCTGCCTGTCGATCAAACCTAGACCCCCTGACGCGCCATGGGCGCGGGATGCGATGGCATCATGATATTCCTATATCTATGTTGAGGGGGGCGTGAGGGCCGTCTCGTCCAGCCTGACGGTCAGCTGGGAGAACGTCGCCTTGAACCCGAACTTCTCGTACATCGTCTTCGCCCTCGGGAAGCTCGTGTGAAGTATGACGTTGACCGCCCGCCCTGCGAGGTGGGTGAGGGCGCAGCGCATGAGCTCGCCCCCGAGCCCGGTCCCCTGCTTGGAGGGCGTCACGTAGATATCGTAGATGAGCCCGGTCTCGCCGTCCAGCCTGACGATGACGAACCCTCCGTCGACGAGGTATATCGAGTACGAAGGGTCGGACGCGAACCTCCTGAGGCGCATCATCGCCATGAGTGTCGGCTCGTCGTAGTACTCGGCGAACAGGGCGGTCGCCCGCCCCCTGTTCTCCCTGGACAACGGCTTGGCCTTATGGTCGAACGGGGTCGGCCTGTCGAGGACCATGCGCCACATGGTGGCAGGGTCGAACGGCCTGACGTACTTGCCCAGGTCGTTCGAGAAGACCGCCCAGTTCTTCTTCGAGGCCACCAGGAACCGGAGCAGGCACGCCACGACCTCGGTGAGGTCGGCCTGGTCGTACGCGACCAGCAGCCCCTGCCTCCGCTCAGGACCGGAGACGATCCTCGCGGTCTCACCGTCGTCGGTGTAGAACCCCCATGCCCTCCTGCCGCCGAGGTCGACCTCAATCCCGACCATGGAATCGGTCCCTCGGAGTTCGAGCTTGGACCCGCTCTCGTCCATGAGGTCGGAATCGAGCGGGAGGTCGGATGTCGTGCAGACAGTGCAATCCCGTCCCAGCTCATCGTCGATCGCCCTGGAGACGCCCCAGCCAAGGGGCGCGAGCGACCTTCTCCCTCACGGGGACGAACTCGAGGGAGAGGGCCCCCTCAGGGGACGAGACGGCAAGCACGTCCGTGCCGTTCCCAGGAGGAGCGCTCATTTCGGACCCGCTCCCACCTCAGAAGAAGTAGAAGCCGACGCCGAAGT
>JBFYNF010000085.1:0-19749 GCA_041304525.1 Thermoplasmata archaeon
TGATCTTCGATTTCAAGTCCATGGTAAGGTCACCTTGAGAACAGATTTCCCTCGAAGTGTTGCGATGCCCTGATGTCTCGATCCTATGCCCAGGCGCACACCGTCCAAAGCGTTACTCCGATTTCAATGTTCTGCCCTGCAACTCTGGCCACCCTCCACCACCCTGAGCACCCCATGACCTGAACGGCAACAAGACTATGAACCTCCTGACGATTCCGTGGACAACAGAGGTGTTTGGGAATGGCTGAGACACCGAAAGGGACGATATCGATTGCACCGAATGTGTTCTGGGTAGGCGTGAAGCATCACAACCGAAGGCTCTTCGACGGACTCATACCGTTGCCCCACGGCACGAGCTACAACGCATATCTGGTCGTGGGCTCTGAGAAGACCGCTCTCATCGACACTGTCAATCCTGGCTTCGAGAAGGAGCTGTTCGACAAACTGTCCGAACGGACCGATATGACCAAGATCGACTATGTCATCATGAACCACGCGGAGCCTGACCACGCCAATGCCGGCAGGTACGTGCTCGAAGTCGCAAAGGGCGCGAAACTCGTGACGAGCGCCAAGGGGAAGGAGGCGGCCATGATGTACTTCAACATCGATCCTGAACGGATAATAGTCGTCGACGAGAGCTCCAAGCTGGAACTCGGTGGCAAGACCCTCCGGTTCGTCGACGCCCCCTGGCTGCACTGGCCCGAGACGATATTCACATACCTCGAGGAGGATGGCATACTGTTTCCGTGCGACTTCTTCGGCTCACACCTCGCGGACGGGCCGTTCTACTCCGATGAGATGGGGGACGAGCTGGCACTGGACATGGCCAAGCTGTACTTCGCTGAGATCATGATGCCTTTCAGGAGGCAGGGTGCGGCTGCGATCGAGAAGGTCAAGAAGATGGGCGTGAAGATGATCGCCCCGTCCCACGGCGTCATCTGGAGGGACCCGAAGGTCATACTCGACCCGTACACTGCCTGGACCAGCGAGAAGATGGAGAAGAAGGTGGCCATCGCATATGTGTCCATGTGGGGCAGCACCGAGAAGCTGGTGAAGGCCCTGAACGACACGCTGGTCGAGAAGGGCATCAGTGTGAACATATTCGACCTGACCGTGACGGAGATCGGCCATGTCGCCAAGGAACTCGTTGACACGCCGGTGGTCGTTGTCGGCGCGCCCACGGTCCTGAACATGATGCATCCGGTCGGGGCGTACGCGACCTTGCTGGTCAAGCAACTACGGGCGCCGACGAAGTACACTGCGCTTCTGACATCCCACGGATGGTCAGGCGGAGCGGTGAAACATGTCCAGGAGCTCCTAGGAGGAGCCAAGATCGAGATACTCGGCGTCATCGACCCGAAGGGGCCGCCCCAGAAGGAGCACTTCGACCAGGTCCGCGAGCTGGCGGACAAGATCGAGGAGAAGCTCAAGGCCCTCTGAGAGGGCCGCGAAACCCCTCAAACCCCTCGACCCTTGTTTTCTGCCACCGAGGCCCAGTTCCACGCCACACCAGCGAAAGGATGATTAGGCGGGACGCGGACTTGTAACGCATGGTCTTCCCCAGGGAGGTCTTGAACAGGCTTAGGTGGACCGAGGGCGAGTCCCTGGACGAGGCCGTCATCTGGTACATCCACAGGGGGGCACCCGGGGACAACATCAGGATCCATGGCACGGCTCTGCGATCTCTTGGCAGGACCTTCTTCGAGACCGAAGAGGCCAGCATACCATATCACCGTATCCTGAGGATAGACTACCGCGGCGAAACCCTGTTCGAAAAGGACGCTCGTGCGAAGGGACTGTGTTAACCTATTTGGCGATGGCCAATGAAGAAAGCATTAATCATGCCGAGAGACATCTTGGGGATAGGGACCTCGGACAGCTCCGAGGCGTTCGATGGTGATGCACATGAAGAGAGTGTTTGTTGCAGGGATTAGTGTCATCCTGTGTGCGATGCTGGTCGCCAACGTCAGCGCGTTCCCGCCGGAGACCTGGCAGGAAGGGGACGAGGTAGCGATTTTCGGCCACTCGTTCGAGGAGGAGTATTGGACCAACGAGTCAATGAATGCCACGAGCCCGGCGGGGGATGACATCACATTCTCCGCCTCGTTCGTCAACTACGAGAACGTATCCGCGTTCCTGCTCTCCCTGAACATGGTCGAGAACGATAACGGCACGGGCAACGTACCGTTCCAGCTGTTTGGCATGCATTATTACACGCCTGATGGCAACGAGGTGTTCATCGGAGCGGTCCTCGCCTTCCTGATGGCGTTCGATGACACATATAATGGCACTGGCCCTGGACAGAACGGCCTGCCAGACCCCGGCAACGAGAACATCTCCTATATCATACCGTTCGGCGTGGCCGGGAAACTGGACGAGACATACCCGCCTGAGGTCGAGGTCCAGGAGGTCGAGAAGCTCGGCGAAGGGCATTACAGGTTCGGCATCCAGTACAGGAACCTGTACGCTTTCGTCTCGCCGAACTTCATCGCGAGCGCGCTCTTCGCCACGGGCTGGATCGCCAAGTTCAGCGAACTGACCATAACATACGAGGTGACCATGGACCAGGAGACCAACGAGGTCAGGGCTGAAACATGGTACACCATCGGTGAGGTCACGGAACTCTGGTTCTTCATCTTCGGGATCCCGATACCAGTCGACCCGCACGATCTGCCAGAGCACATGGGCCTGAGCGTCGTCCACTTCGTGACCGTCTTCACATCGAAATATCAGGGTGCTTCAGGGAACTCGACCGGCGACACAATCAACCCTGCCATCAATGCCCCGCTCGAGGAGGACATCGTCCTGAAGGTAGGAGACGATAGCGAGAGGGCGCTGAGTGTCGGCACCCGCGGTACTTTCGACCTCATCAACGAGAGCACGAACTATGTCATCAAGGAAGACCAGCCAGCCATGAATGCGATTGTCGGCGCGAGGTTGGTGGACATGGCCTTGGTGGCGTGGCAGCTCGGGTTCGCAGCCGGTGCGATGAGCGTATTCGCATACGGCCTCAGCGACTACGTCCAGTCGACATACGATGGACCGCTTGACTTGGCTCAAAGCAGTCTCTCACCCACGAACGAGGACGGGTTCAACGCATACCCGCTCTGGTACGCAGTGTCCTTCCCGCAGTGGAATGGATACAGAGTGGTGCACGACCCCGTCTACACCGCGTATTCCAGCTTCGAGACGCCCACGGAAGATGAGCAACCGGCATTCGACGCTGGTGGACTGGTGGTCCTGCTGCTGATTGTGGTCGTGGCCGTTGTCGCCATAGTCGCTGTGGCCATGAGGAAGAAGCGCTCCTGAGGAGCCTTCACCCAAACTCCTTCCTTTCGATTTCTCAGCCATGATGCAGCGTGGGGCGGCCCAGCTGGACGCAAGGCATTCACTTCACGAGATGGATGCGCCTCAGGTCGGCGACGAATCTCTGGACATCCGCGATATCGGTCGGTCCATACTGGGCAGAGACGACCTCTGTGATCTCGCACAGGTCCCGGTCCCCATCCATGAGGTTCACGACCTCGTACATCTTCTTGGAGAAAGACGAATCCCTCTTCTCGACTTCATCGTACCAATCGGATCTCTTCTCGCCGAGAGCCTTGGATAGGAACTCAGAATCGAGCGAGCCTTTGAACAGACGTCTCGGGACGGTCTTCTTGGCCTGCGCCTCCGCCTTCGAAGGACCTTTTCGCATCAGCGCCGCGACGGCTTCCCTGCCGACGATCGAATCCACGATGTCGTTCAACCTGGACAGTTCCCTCATGCCGTGCGCGGAGACCGCAGCGGCCTGTTGCTCCACGAACCCGTCCGCGCCGACTTCCGCATCCAGCCTCATCAGCGACCTGACAGCCATCACGTCCCTGCTCACGACCTTCGAGACCTTCATCCTGTGGAACAGAGCCAGCTTCGCCAGGTCTGCCCGGGCATCCTTTCCTTTCCCAGACCTCTTCGTCTCGAGCAGATCTGAACTGGCCCTGCGAACGGACTCAGTGATCCTCTTCATACCCTCCGAGCCGCTCAAGACAGCGATCTCGTGAATCGTGTCCGAATCGGCGTCTGCGAGCGTCAGTGTGGATACTGTGGCGGCCCAACCCACTCTCCTCAGGCTCTCCTCGCTCACCTTGTCCAGGGTGTCCATACTCGTGTGGTAGTACATGTCCGGCCACTGAGTCAGTCCGACGCATGGCGCACCCACGGTGGACTCGCTGAACTCCTCATGGTCGCTCCCTCCCGAGTGAACCGTTCGGGCGACCCTGAAGTTACTCTCCATACCGATCTTCACCATCGGGTCGTACTCCGCGTTCGCGCGCTTGACCATGGAGAACACGAAATCGTTCAGATAGGAGGGCAGGGAATCCGGGGTGCTGTCCATGCAAAGGGTCGACTTGCACAGCGTCTGGTCCTCGCCGACCATGTCAAGATTGATCCCTGCCTTGAGGCGGTCGTACATCTCAGGGTGCTTCGACAGGAACACGACCGTCCCCTCAGTCTCCGCCACCCATAGGAACCTGATGGTCCTCCTAGGCCGCTCCATCTTGCCTGAGCGGATGAGAGACGATATGGTCCTGGCAATCTCAATCAGCAGGCCGCTCCCTGAGGCGTTGTCGTTCGCTCCCGGCTTGGGATGGCACAGGTGCGCGACGAGGAATATCTCGTCCTGTGGCCTCTCGGACCCGCGTATGGATGCATTCACCATGCTGTAACTACCCTTGGTGAACTCAGAATCGACCGTCGCGTGCAACCGGACCGTCTTCCCGGCAGCAAGATGCTTCCTGAGCTCGTTCCCTTGACGTCTGCTGAGCGAGAAGCCGAACTTGATGCTCTTCAGGTCCTCCGCGTTGGGCCATATGCCCTGGTATGCATGCGCGTCCGGGATGTCGGTGCTCTCCCGAACACCTGGGAACTCGTACGATAGTCCGTCCGTGATCACTCCGGCAGCTCCACGCTTCACGACCGCTTCTCGATGGACAGCCTTGCCCCGGCCAGTCGCCAGCACGAGCTTGCCCCTGACCTTCTTGCCAGCGTAGTCATCATCGGAAACGCCCTTGCCGACATCTACGAGTTCAGCAGTGACGCCACCGCGTGGAGTGGCCTTGCTGAAAGTGTGAAGTGACTGCGGAATATCACTGAACTTGGCGAGCAGACGCTCGCTCGGCTCCACTAGCCTCAGCTCCGCGCTCCTGACAGTCCAGCCCATGACGGACATGTGGGTCCAATACATGCGCCGGCCGTCCGCAGGATAACGCTCGATCCTGACATCGTCCATACCGAAGGACTTCAACTCGTCCGCAACATGTTCGGCGGCTGCCTGCATCATGGGCGACGCTTGGATCCTGTGGAACCGTGTCACTCCGGCGACGTATGACTTCGCGGCCGACCCCGACAGCTCATCCTTGACGATTCGTCCGAACTCCATTGTCAGACCGTGAGCACGAACACCAATCCTGGATATCAACATTCTCAAGGAAAGGTCCGATTCAGCTTCTAGCGGTGCGCCATCCGCGCCGCGATCTCCTTCAGGATCTTGGCGCACACAGCGTCCGTCATCCCCGGGACGTCCAAGTCTGGATTGAACTCGACGATGTCCGCACTCACGACGATCCCCTCGAACTTCTGGATGAGGTTT
Source organism: Thermoplasmata archaeon (assembly GCA_041304525.1). Taxonomy (GTDB): domain Archaea; phylum Thermoplasmatota; class Thermoplasmata; order UBA10834; family UBA10834; genus UBA9653. Next base: position 5,630 of record JBFYNF010000085.1, read on the forward strand.
ATGGCCTGCCGTGTTGACAATCCCCCTGGCTGACGATGGGACACCCCGGGGGCGAATGCGGGGTCGAGGGCGTCGATATCGAAGGAGATGTGCACAGGCCCTGCGAAATTGAAGATCTTGTCGTCGTCCCATGAGCGCATGTCGATCATCTCGACGCCGAACCTCTCGGCCTGTCCAAGCTGATGCTTGGTCATAGAACGGATGCCCACCTGGACGAGCCTCTCGGCGATGCCATCCTCCATGATCCTAGCGAACGGACAGGCGTGAGAGAACCTGTTTCCCTCGTAGTCCTGATACAGGTCGGGGTGGGCGTCGAAGTGCAGTATGCTGAGGTTCCTGTGCCGACCTGCTACGGCCTTGACGATTGGATATGACACGGAATGATCCCCTCCCAGACATATCGGCTTGAATCCTTTGTCCAGGAGCGAACCAACTTCTCGCTCTATCACCGAGAACGGGTCTTCTCCAGGACCGAACCCGATGTCCCCCGCATCCCAGACGAGGGAATCATCGACGAGGGTGAGGTCTTCACTGTACTTGTTCGTGGATCCACTGTGCCAGGCAGCCCTTATCAATGGCGGGGCCTTCGCTGAGCCTCGGACGAAGGACGATTGGTCGTCGTACGGAACACCCAGCAGAGCGATTGGTGCACTATCCATCCGTGATTCACCGAGTTGTCAGGACAGTCTAGGCCTATCTAGATTGCCTCTCAGCCGCCTACAAACCTATTTCTACGGCATGAGCATCCAGGCCGATAGATGGAACTCCTCTGGTTGCCTTTCTCGCTCGCCACGATACTATTCTACGGCCTTGGCCAGGTCTTCGTGAAGGAGACCAGGACCCAGATATCCTCCGCGAACTACCTGCTCCTGTTCAGCGGGAACATCGGGATCATATGGGCAGTCTACTGGTTCGCCTTCCATGAGAGCACCTCGTATGAGACCTGGGCGTGGATACAGGCGATTGTCGCCGCGGCACTCTCAGGGGCAGCGTACCTGACATTCTACGAGGCGCTCAAGCACGGCAAGGTCAGCATCGTGGGAACAGTCGCGGGCGCCTACGCGCCCTGGACCATCCTGCTGGCGCTCCTGTTCCTCGGAGAGGAGATGACCTACGGCGAGGGCGCGGGGGTCGCGCTAGTGGTCGCAGGCATGCTCCTGTTCACGTACAATCCAGGGAACGGCAATGGCAAGAGGACCGAGAAGATGGGCATCGTGTTCGCAGTATGTTCCCTGTTCTTCTGGGGCACATCGGCGACCGTAGCGAAGGGCGCGATAGATGTGATAGGCGACACGAACTTCATCGGAGTATACGCGATCGTGTGCCCAGCCATGTGGGCCGCATACTGGTTGTTCACTACCAAGGGGAAGTTCGAGATGCCCAAGGCCGACCTGAGGATACTCGAGATCTCCATGCTGTTCCTCACCGCCGGTGGCATCACGATGTACCTCGCGTTCGCCAACGGCAACGTGTCCATAGTCTCGCCCATAACGAACCTGTACCCGGTCCTGACAATCGCAGCCGCCAAGATCCGGCTCAAGGAGAACCTCACGGTCAAGCAGTACGCCGCCCTCGCGATGCTCCTGGTCGCAATCCCGCTGTTCTCGTTCTAGGCGTTCCGATACTTCCCGTCGGAGAAGACTATCCGATCGAACACCTGTAGCTCCTGCCTCGACTTCGGGTGCACCAGTTCAGCCACGATCTCGACATGGTCCTTGAGCGGGCTCACGGCGACCTTCTTCCCCAGGGTCTCCTGGAGCTGGTATATGCCTGCGGAGTTGGACATCTTCACGTGTATCTCGATCAGCTTCTCCTTGCCCCTCGCTATGTCCACCGACTCGATCGAGAGGGCGGATATCGAGTGTATGTCGTGCTTGCCCAGGTCGTACGACAACCTGCCCCTGCCCTTGGTGATGTCGCACCCGTCCGCTATCACCACGATGGCCGCCTCGATGGTCAACGCGTTCTGGCCCTCGTCGTGGGCGAATATCGCGTGCAGCACCTGCTCGACCACCGCGGTCCTCTGGGCGAGGTCCGGATAAATCTCGGGCAGCAGCCTGTCCAGGATCGACTTGCCATACATGACGCTGAATGTCTCGTGCTCGACCCTGTGGACCGCGTTCCCGATATCATGCAGGAGACAGCCAGAGAGCACTATCAGGTGGGCGTCATCCTCTGTCATGCCCAGGCCTTTGATGGAGTCCATCTCCATCTTGCCACTCTCAAGGAGTATCTTCAGTATCGTGATGCCGTTCGCCGCGACGATCTTCGCGTGGATGGGGCCGTGGTCGTTGTACCCGAGCTTCCTCACGGCTATGAAGTTCGCGAGATTCAGGAGCGTGTTCAACTCCTCGTCGGAGGAAAGCAGCTGGAACATCTTCTTCGCCTTCGGATGGTCCGCGAGACCCATATCCAGGGTCTTGATCGATGCCTCCTCGAGGCTCGTGTACGATGATGGCATCTCGAGGCCGTATAGAAGTCCGTTGCTCGTCATCTTCTCACTCACATCCCTCACCTATCTACGTGGTCGAATGATAATGCGCTCGGGGGTTATTGATGCTCGCCTGTCAGGGGTTCAGGATATGAATACCCACAATTGTACAATAATCAGACTTTAGTACTCAGATTCCACTCACACGGAGCAACATGTCGTACATCGATGAACTCACCACCGCCCTGGGCAAGGAGAAGGTGTTGGTCGACCCTGCCGAGAGGTTCGTCTACGGGGCTGACTGGAGTCCCCGAACGCCGGACGAGTTCGTATCCCCTGACGTCGTCATACTCCCTAGGACCACAAGGGACGTGCAGCGTACGATCAAGGTCGCCTACGAGCACGGCATACCCGTCACCGCAGGAGGTGGCCTCACGGGCATGCTCGGGGGCGCGGTCCCCATGTTCAAGGGGATATACATCGACACGACCACGATGAACTCCGTCGTGGAGGTCGACCAGAAGAACCAGACCATCAGGGTCCAGGCGGGCGCGACGCTCCAGGAGGTCAACGACGCCGTTCAGCCGTACGACCTCTGGCTGCCGCATCAACCTGAGTCCAAGTGGGTGAGCACGGTCGGCTCCGCAATCGCGTGCGACAACGACTCCACATTCGGCGTGAGGTACGGCAAGATACTCAACTGCCTCCTGAGCGCGGAGATTGTCACGGGCACGGGGGAGATACTTGAGCTCGGCCACAGGAAGGCCCACTTCACATCCTCAGGCTACAAGCTCAAGGACCTGCTCGCTGGCAGCGAGGGGACCCTGGGCGTCATCACCGAGGCCACGCTCAAGCTCGAGCCGATACCGGCCACGAGACGCGTGGAGATGCTCGTCTTCCCGAGGCTGGGCGCAGCCGTGGACTACCTGAGCAGGCTTCTGAAGGCGGGGCTGTGCATCGAGGCGGCCCATATCAACTGCAAGCGCAGGCTGAGATTCTACACCCAGACCTACAAGCAGAAGTACGGGAAGGAACCGGAGATACCGGCATGGGGCGAGGCGCTCCTGGCCATATCGTTCGCAGGCGACAAGACCGTGGTCGACTTCCAGCGAGACGAGGCCGTCAGACTGAGCAAGGAGTTCGAGGCGCAGCTAGTCGAGGAGCGCGAGCTCGTCGAGAGCTGGTGGACCTCGAAGTACACGCTCGAGTTCGAACCGTTCAAGCAGAAGTGGCCTGACTCACAGACAAAGAAGAAGTTCGGTGCGGCGGACCCTGGAGTGCCCGTAGGCAGGCTCGAGGAGTTCTACCACAAGTTCGTCGAGGTCGCCGAGAAGCACAGGCTGGAGATCATCGGCATGAACGCGTACCTGGAGCACCCGAACAGCATCGGCTTCTCGCTCTCGTGCGCGGTGTATGTCGACTACAGGAACGCTGACGAGGTGAAGAGGTTCAGGGAGTTCCACGACGAGCTGAGCAAGATGGCCATCGCGTTCGAGGGGACCATGAGCACCTTCATGAGCGACACTTACCAGAAGGCGCCATACCTCGAGCTCGAACACGGCGCGTCCCTGCACCAGATGAGGGAGATCAAGAGGCTGTTCGACCCCAAGGGGATACTCAACCCAGGCAAGAAGTTCCCGAGGGAGGGGTCCCCGTGAGCAACAGCCTGGACAAGTTCAAAGAAGAGCTGGAGACATGTTTCGGGACCTCGTGCGGGTTTTGCGAGCGCGGGTGTCCAGTCTACCAGGCGCTCAAGGTCAAGACCCTGTGCATGAAAGGCAGGAACAGGACAATGCTCGGACTGCTCCAGGGCAAGCTCGAGATCACACCAGCCGTCGTCGAGGCGGCGTTCGAGTGCACCCTGTGCGGCAACTGCGACAGATGGTGCTCGCTCAAGAACACGGAGCACACGAGGGCCTTCAGGGAATATCTGCTCAAGCACGGGTTCGAGCCGATGAAGGAGCACGCGTCCCTGTCCGCCAGCCTCAAGAACTACGGCAACCCGTGGTTCCAGCCCAGGAGCGCCAGGAACAAGTGGACCAAGGGATTGAACATCCCGAAGGCCGCGCCTGGCGCGCAGGAAGTGCTACTATTCGCGGGGTGCACGTCGGCGGTGATGAAACCGCTCATACCGAGCCTCATTGCCAGCGCCAAGCTCCTGCAGAGGGCAGGGGTCAAGTTCGCCACACTGGGCCAGGACGAGCCATGCTGCGGTTCCACGTTGATGCGGGTAGGCCAGACAGAGGCATACGAGGAGCTCGCGAAGAAGAACGTGGAGAGGTTCGAATCACTGGGCATCAAGAAGATCGTCACGGCGTGCCCTGGCTGCTACACGACACTCAAAAAGTCCCTCGAGGAGCACGGCTCGAAGATACAGGTCGTGCACGTGACCCAGGAAGTCTCGGACCTCGTCAAGAGCGGGAAGCTGAAGGTCAAGAAGTCAGCTGAGAGGATGACATACCATGACCCTTGTCACCTCGGCAGGCTCGGAGGCGTGTTCGAGGAACCGAGGGAGATCATGAAGGCGGTCGCGACGCTCGCGGAGATGCCGAACCACGGCTACGAGTCCAGATGTTGCGGCGCCGGGGCGGGACTGCAATCCGCGTTCCCGAAACTGTCACGGGATCTCGCATCCAAGAGGATCGCGGAGGCGAAGTCCACCGGGGCGACCACGCTCGTCACATGTTGCCCGTTCTGCGAGACCCAGCTCAGGATGGTGCCGGGGATCAAGGTCGTCGACCTGATGGAGCTGCTGCTGAACTCCGTGGAGAACGGCGAGAAAGGAAACGACAAGGCCGCCGCTGGCAAGATCTGAACCGAATCCGGCCTAGACGCGCCTGAGCTCGCGCTCCTTCTCTCTCAGGACATCCCTTGCGATGGACCAAGAGATCAGGAACACGAATGCGACCGCGATCGACAGACCAGCGGCCCACAGGACCTTCTGAGGTGCGGACGCGTCGGTCATGGCGATGTACAAGTACAACAGCCCGATGCTTATGACAGCAAACGCCCCGCTGAGCCAGATTGACAGCTGCGATATGCCTGCGACGGTGCCTACTTCGACCATTTCTGCCTCCCTGGGCGAATATCCGTGGCGGCCGTACTTAAGCGTTTATGAGGATTGCCGCCTCGCCGACGACTGATGGGCGTACTCAGAACGGGGACCGACGCATGGAGAGTCCCTACACGAGTTCGTAGGTTATCCGTTCGCGGTCCTTCCCCTTGTTCTCCCTCTTCACGACCTTGATCTTCCCGATCTCCGAGAGCGAACGGACATGGGTCCCCGCGCACGGACACGTGTCGAACTGGGCTATCTTGACGACCCGAAGCTCCTGAACGGACTTCGGCAGCAGGTCCAGGTTCGCTCTCTGGGCATCGACATCGCGCATGAGGATGTCCCGGCGCATGGTCTCGATCTCGACTTTGGCGCCGGTCGCGAGTATCTCGTTCGTCTTCGACTCGAGTTCCGAGACCATCTCGTCCGTGAACTTGACCGGGGCGAAGTCTATCCTGGAACGGTCGTGGTACAGCTGGTTCCCCACGGTGCGCGCCTTCCAGAGGTCGTACACGACCCCGGAGACTATGTGCTGGGCGGTGTGCATCCTCATGTGCCCGTACCGTTTGTCCCAGTCAATCACGCCCTTGACCTTGTCCGGGACGAGTTCCGGGTTCTGCACGAGGTGGTGCCTTATGCCTTCCTTCTTGGTGACCTCGCGGACCTCGGCCTTGCCCCCGGCCCATTCGAACCTCCCCGTGTCCGAGGGCTGGCCCCCGCCCAACGGGTAGAATGCGGTCCTATCCAGCACGACGTAGTCGAAACCGCGCTCGACCACGTTCGCGTCGAACTCGCGTATGTAGTTGGACTCGATGTCCTTCATGTAGAGGATTTCTGTCATGGCTCTCACTATATCCTGAGGATAGAAAACGAAGAAGGGGGTTAAGAGTTTAGGCCTGTTCCTTGGGCGCACCGCAGTTCGGGCAGCTGTGCATGAACAATGGGTACTGCACGTTGCAGTTCTTGCACCTGGCCATCGGCTGGTGCTGGTGCTGCGGGTGCTGGGCGGCCGCGGCAGGCTGAGCCGGCTGCGCGGGTGGCACCGGTGGCGGCACGTACGGCGGCGCGGGCGCCTGGGCAGACACTGCCCCGGGAGCGTACGGCTGGTACCCCGCGGGGGCCTGCTGCGCGAGCGCGTCCCCTATCTTCACATACGTGAGTATGAGGAGTATGGATGGCAACGCGAAGCCGAAGAACCCAACGATGATCCACACAATCGAGTCGTTCTTCGCGTCGTGGAACCTGCCCTGGTCCACCGCGTCTAGCACGGTCTTCTTCAGGAAGATCGATGACAGGAAGCATATGATGAGCGCGAAGAAGCCGAATATACCGAACGCCAGCCTCCCCGCCCCTCCGTCGATTGCGAAGAACGTGATTTCAGCTATGGCTATGACGAACCATATCAGTGCCGCGAGCAAGAACATGATCTGTGCCCACCATGCGAACCTCCTACCCTCTGCTACTTCCCGGGGGAGCCATGGCGGGGTGTTCCCTGACGCGATAAACGTGTTCAAAGTGCTGGTCATTTCGAAAGCCTCCTTTAATTCATCCCTTCTGCCGCCTTGCGGCGACACCTGAAGAATCGCGATTGGCGTATATAGCCTTTCCTGAGCCTGGAACAGTGCCAGTCAAGCAGCGAAAGAACACTGGATGAGCCTAGTCGAGCTTGCCTGCCAATAGGTCGACCTCGCGCATGGCCTGCGTGACCATGTTCGGGGTCACCGGGAACGGCATGTTGGCCATGCTGTCGTTCGGGTCGCACGCCTTCTCGGCCGCCTTCGGGAGATAGGACATGTCGAGTCTCCCGAGGTCTTCAAGCCTTATAGGCAGTCCGAGCTCGCGGCACCATCGCATGACCCTCTCGACCTCGCCCATGGGTCTCTTCTCAAGCACCATCTGGACCAGTGTCCCGTAAGCTACGATCTCACCGTGCTTCCGCGCGATGCCCGGCATGATGGTCAGGCCGTTGTGGACCGCATGCGCGGCCGCGCAGCCCCCACCGCCGAACCCGAACCCGCTCTGGAGCTTGATGGCCTCCACGACCGACTCGACCGCGTCAGTGATCCTGCCCGCCTCGACGTCCTTCCTGGCCTGGATACCGTGAGCCATCAGAGTCTGGAAGCACCTTAGGTTCACTTCGAGCGCGGCGTTCGTCGCCTGCTCCGAGGATTTCTTCGCCCGCATCGTCTCAGCGTATGCGGGCTTCTCGAAACCGCACGCGAGTGCGTCGCCCATGCCCTGGACCAGGAACACCGGGGGCGCCCTGGCGACGACCTCCGTGTCCACTAGGACCAGCACGGGTGCCTGGGAGAGATAGATGTCCTCGATGAACCTGTGATCCTCAGAGAACACGACCGCATCGGCCATCTGGTCGGCGTTCGTCGCGCACTGGGTCGGTACCGTGATGACAGGCAACTGGAGCTTCTCGGACACGGCCTTGGCGGTGTCCACGGCCTTGCCCCCGCCACAGCCTATGATGATGTCCGCCTCGATGGCCTCGACCCTCGCGGCGACCTCGTTTATCTTGGCGTGAGTGCACTCGGTGACAGTGTCGTCGTGGCCGGCCAACGGGACGCCTGCCTGCAGAAGACTGGACTGGACCCTCGCCTTCACCCTGGACCAGCTGGTCCTTCCGCTGACGGCGAAAGGCTTGGACCCGTGCTGCTTCACATATGCTCCGAGCTGGCCGAGCACGCCCTGGCCCTGGACGTACCTGGCGGGTAATATGACCTTCCTGGCTCCGCCTTCAGGCAAACGACATACCTCCGAAAAACGCACTAGGAAGGCGCACCATGACTTCCGCGGTATTCAAGCTTCCGCCTCTCCGTGCGCCCGTCAGCCGCCCGTTCGTCACAAAGTAATAAATAGACTTTCAGGGATAGTTCACGCCAGCAATCACGTAGCGAACTGTTCGTTCAGCACGCTGCTGGACAGTGGACTAATGAAGTACGAAGACTACAAAGACATCTATTTTAGGCTGAGGAATCCGAAGGACATCGACAGACTCGCGCAGTCCACGGGCCTCGACAGAGAACTCCTTCTCGTCATGTACACACAGAGGACCGTCAGAGACGCCACGCGCCGGTTCTACATCGTCAAGAAAGACATCAAGGCAATCGCAAAAGACTGGAAGCGTGGCGACTCAATTGCGCACATCGCCAGATGCCTGAACTTCCCGCCCGTGCTCCTGGGACTCATGCTCGCGCCTGAGATAGGGCTCACGAGGAAGTCGTACTGGAAGTACATCCGGGACCCAGACTCGTGCCGCGACCAGAGGCTCAGGAAGGACCTGAGGAAGGTCGCCGAGGAAGACATCATCTACTCACCCAAAGGCTCAGAGGTGCAGACCCAGAGAGGCAAGTGGGGCGAGAAGATGCTCGAGGACTGGCTCGATAAGAAGGGCGTCACGTACAGGACCGAGGCGGACCTGAGGGCCACGCACAAGAAGACCCCGGACTGCCTCCTGGACGAGCCCATAGGGATCAACGGAACGAAGGTGTTCTGGATAGAGTCGAAGGCGTCCTTCGGGGATGAGATCGAGCTCAAGAAGAACGTCAGGAGACAGCTGAACCCCTACACGGAGTTATTCGGCACCGGTGCGGTGGTATACTGGTTCGGATTCGTCGAGGGCATCGAGCCGCCCGAGGGCATACTGCTCCTGGATGGCTCGCACTTCGAGGACTGCGAAGAACCATCCGCACCCGCGGACGGACCTGGAAAGTTTATTGACCAGGGACACTCATAATCACGGCATGGCCGAGCCCGAGGGAACGAGCTACATCTCCGCAGGGGACCTGGAGAAGTACAGCTACTGTCCCCTGAGCTGGTGGCTGAGCAAGAAGTATGACACCCAGGACACGACCACCAGGAAGGGCATCGAGGAGCACGAGAAGCTCGGCGAGACCCTATGGAAGATCGACACCGGGGAGAAGAGCGCCAAGGAGTCCGAGCGGCTGGTGTTCTGGTACGCGACCGTCGCGACCCTCGTAGCCATCATCGGCCTCGAGCTCATGCCTTTCGATGAGGCTGTGTCCGTCAGCGAGATACTCGGGGCGGTCGCGCTCATCTGGGTCCTCGCCGCCGCGTTCTTCCTATACAAGGCCACGAAATCTACGATGCAGAGCAAGGTCCTGGACTACGAGAAGATCATACTCATATTCGCCATCGTCGCGGTCGTCATCGCCATCAACGCCGTCGCTTTCATGCAGGACAACCCCGACCTCGCGCAAGTCACGGAACTGGTCGCGATCATCTGGCTCATAGGAGCGTCGTTCTTCCTGTACCGATCCCTGATGTCGACCAACATTGCCTCCGCGCTCAGGAGCGAGTTCAGGGTGAAGGGCAAGATAGAATACATCGACATGGACGAATCCAAGGTGTTCAAGTCCGAGAAGTACGGACTCTCTGGCCGGCCGGACTATGTCATCAAGTTAGCGGACAACATCATCCCGGTCGAGGAGAAGAAGGGGCGGACACCGCAGGGACCACTGTTCTCGCACATACTCCAGGTGGCCGCGTACTGTCTCCTCATCGAGGATACCATGGGCAAGGCGCCTCCGTACGGCCTCCTCAAGTACCCCGAGCGTGAAGACGAGATAGAGTACAACGACGACCTCAGGAAGATGCTCGTGGAGAAGCTGGACGAGATGAGGATGATCATGCACACGGGCGACGCGCACAGGAACCACGAAAGACCCGGGAAGTGCACACACTGCTCCAGAAGGGACGTGTGCCCGGAGAAACTCGCGTGAGCCTCAGTCCACGGTCACGGTCTTCGCGATGTTCCTGGGCTTGTCAATCGGACAGCCACGCTCCCTGGCAAGATAGTACGACAGCAGCTGCAGCGCGACGATCACGGGTACAGGCGAGAACAGCGGCGGTATCTCCCGGATGTATATCACATCGTCAGCGAACTTCGCAAGCTCGGTGTCCCCTTCGAAGCCTATGGCGATGACGGGGCTGCCCCTGGCCGAGACCTCGCTGATGTTCCCGAGCATCTTGTCGTAAGTGTGGTCCTTGATCGCGATGGCCACGACCGGGGAGTCCTTGGATATCAGGGCCAAGGGCCCATGCTTCAGTTCGCCCGCGGGATACCCCTCCCCATGGATGTACGATATCTCCTTCGTCTTCAGGGCGCCCTCGAGCGCTATTGGGTAGTTGACGTTCCTGCCTATGAAGAACATGTCCCTCGCGCCGTGGTACTTCTTCGCCAACGCCTCTATCTCCGGGGCCTTGTTCAACACGTCCTGGACGGCCCTCGGAAGGCTCCTCAGCTGGCCGATGATCGCACGCCTCGCGAGTACGCTGAGTGTCTTGTTCTGGGCGCCCAGGTCCATCGCGAGCAGGTAGAGCGCGACGAGCTGCGTGACGAAGGTCTTCGTGGCCGCGACCCCGATCTCCGGGCCGGCCCTGGTGTATATGACATGGTCCACCTCCCTCGTGATGGCGGAGCCCATGACGTTCGCTATGGCAACGGTCTTGTTCCCGCGCTTCCTGGCCTCCCTCGCCGCGGCCATGGTGTCCAACGTCTCCCCGCTCTGCGTCACGAGCACCATGAGCGGGCTCTCCCTGGACACGGACGAGTACCTGTACTCGGACGATATCTGGACCGTCGTGGGTATCTTCGCCAGCTCCTCGATGATGTACTTGCCCACGAGGCCGGCGTGGTACGATGTGCCGCACGCGACGATCTTGACGTTCGAGAACGTGCTGTCGGAGAAGAACGGCTCAGTGTCGAGGCTCTCGACCCTGCCGAGCAACGAATCGTGTATCGCGCTCGGCTGCTCGTATATCTCCTTGAGCATGAAGTGAGGGTATCCGCCCTTCTCCGCGTCCTCGAGGTTCCACACGACCTTCTGCGGTTCCCTCCTGACGTCCTTCCCTGAGCTGTCCAGTATTCTGACAGAATCCTTCGTGACCCTGACGACCTCGCGGTCCTCGATGTACAGCATCCTGTTCGTATACTTGAGAAGGGCCGTGACATCGCTCGCGACGAAGTTCTCGCCGTTGCCCAGGCCGATCACCAGTGGGCTCTCGCGCCTCGTGGCGACTATCTCGTCCCCGCCCTGGGCCACGACCGCGAACGCGTATGTCCCGTCGACCTTGGCCACCGCCCTCTGGACGGCCCCGAGGAGGTCGTCCTTGAACTCGGACTCGACCAGGTGCGCGAACACCTCCGTATCCGTCTCGGAGGAGAACACATGGCCTTCGGCCTTGAGCGCGTCCTTGAGGTCCATGAAGTTGCTGATTATGCCGTTATGCACTATCGCCAGCATGTTCGAGCAGTCGGCGAACGGATGCGCGTTCTCGGTAGTCGGCTTACCCTGGGTCGCCCACCTCGTATGCGCGATGCCCAACGAGCCTTCCATCTCGGGCATCTTCCCCTCGAGCACAGATATCTCGCCCTCGCTCTTGAACAGCTGGAGCGACCTGCCGACGACGGCGATGCCTGCGGAATCGTAGCCCCTGTACTCGAGCCTCTTCAGGCAGTCGATGAGTATGGGCTGAGCCCTCCTCGGACCCACGTAACCGACTATGCCGCACATCCAGACAACACCCTACGTCACCAGAGACTTGTTGGGCAGGTTCCTAGTTATCTTCGCACCGCTGGACACCTTGCACCCTGAACCCACCACCGTGCCCGGCTCCACTATCACGCTGGTCCCGAACGTGGTGTCCTCGCCCACGATGGACCCGATGTGGGGGACCTTGAAGAACTCATCCGATATGTTCACGTACGACTCCGCTCCAGGGGCCATCAGGTGAGACTGCGACTTGGTGCCATATCCGAACACGCAGTGCGAGAGATACGAGTGCGCCCCGATGGCGCAGTTGCTCATGACTATGCTGTTCTTGATCATCGTGAACGGCTCGATGAGGACGCTGTTCCCGATGCTCGTGGACGGGAATATCGTCACGTTCGGGCCTATCTCGCACCCGTCGCCTATCAGCACTGGACCGTATATCGTCGTCCCGGAGCGGATGACCGTCTCGTCACCGATGCCCACGGGCCCGTGTATCTGCACATGAGGTTCGACCTTACCCGAGGTCTTCACCGGCAGATGCTCCAGCGCCGCCGCGTTCAGCTCGAGCAGGTCCCACGGGTAGACCGCGTCTATCCACAGGCCGTTCGAGAAGACCGGAGTCACCGGCCTCTCGCCCAGGCTCGAGTTGATGGCATTGCTCAGGCCGTACTCGCCCTGCGCGATGTTCGCGTCGATGTGCTTGAATATCTTGTCGCACAGGCAGTACACGCCCGTGAGGACGATGTTGGATATCATCTCATGGGGCTTCTCGACGACGCCCCTGATGCTCTCCTTCTCGATCGTGACGACGCCGTACTTGGAGGGGTTCTCGCTCTCCGCGACGAGCGCGCTCTGACACGAGCTGGACGACAGAAGGTCGCCAACAGCCTTCGAGTCCACGATGTTGTCCCCCGGGAGGACGAGGAAGTCGCCGGACACGCGGTCCCTGGCGCAGGCCAGAGCATGCGCGTTCCCGAGCTGCTTCTCCTGGACCACGTACTCGATCTTCGCCCCGAACTTCTTCCCGTCCTCGAAGTGGGACATGATGCGCTCCTTACGGTAACCAACCACCATCACGATGTCCTCGACATCGTTCTTCACGAGCGCCTCGACGACATACTCCAGGATCGGCCTGTTGGCGACAGGGATCATGACCTTCGGCTCAGAAACCGTGAGAGGCCTGAGCCTCATACCCTCGCCAGCAGCCAGGATGACAGCCTTCATGAAGACCACACCAGCCGAGAAGCTACAAGGTTGCGGCCATTTAAGGGTTTCTAGATGGGCCCAGAGGCGCTTACTCCTCGCCCTCTTCGTCTATCTCGCCGTACAGCGCCCGGTCCCGGGCCTCGACCCTCGACTTCGTCGCCTGCTCGTACACGTCGCACTCGCACCTGATGAGCGTTATGATGTCCCTCTTCGTGCAGTATCCCAGGCCTGGCCCGGAGCCTTCCTCTGGACGCGGGTCCCAGTAAAGGCACGAAGGGCACAGTTTCTTCGCCTTCTGGCCGTCTTTGCATGTAGGATGAGGTGTCACGCGGAGGTATGTAGCCTCCGTGATATTTCATGATTTCCCCACCATTTCCACGTACGCCTGGACGTAGCATACCTGTAATACCGGCGCATATCTGGCTCTGCCTCGTCCCCTGCCCGATAGCATGTGTCCGAGGGGAACGAGGGGTGCCTACAGGAAGGAGGAGAGGGTCGAGCTGCCTCTGGCCCTCCAGAAGAGACTGGTCGAAGGCGCGGCGACCAGGTTCGGTACGCTCGAGAAGCTGGCGAGGGAGATGGAACTCCCGAAGTCATCGATCCACTACTACAGGACCGGGAGGCTGACGATGCCCGTGTCCGTCACGGAACGCATGCTGGAACTGGCGAACGACGATGGATTGACAGAGGAGGTTAGGGAGGCCGCCAACACCAAGGACAGGACCTGGGCGAACTCGTACGCTGCGAGCGTCCACCGGGAGATGTGCAGGGAGAGGCTGAGGCTACCCACAAGGGAGGAGCTTGAGAAGAACGATGAACTGAGGAGGAAGGCAGCGGCCATAGTCTCGTACGTCATGGCGGAGGGTTCCATCTGGATCAAATACAACAGGTTCGACGCGGGCAT
>JBFYNF010000086.1:0-7655 GCA_041304525.1 Thermoplasmata archaeon
TCAATGGGCGACGGTATGGGCCTGCTCCGCGGTGATGTGAGGAAGCTCAAAGCTCCGAGGGTGCCGCACATGGGGTGGAACGAGGTTCTGTTCCGGGACGACCCTCTGTTCGACAGCGTGCCCCAAGGGTCGAGATTCTACTTCGCCAACTCGTATGTGTGCCACCCCATGGAAAAAGTCGGAATAGCAGAGACGCTCTACGGTGAGCCGTTCGTGTCAGCGGTGAGAAAGGGGCGCGTGTGCGGTTTCCAGTTTCACCCGGAGAAGAGCGGCACGATTGGGCTGAGGTTGCTCACAAACTTCGTGAATATGGCAGAGGGTTAAGCATGAAGGTAATCCCAGCGTTGGACATCAAGGGCGGCAGGTGCGTTCAGCTCGTGGGCGGCAAGCCAGGAACGGAGAAGATCGCGCTCGAGGATGTCCTCGGCGTGGCCAGGCGATGGCAGGAGGAGGGCGCGGAGCTTCTCCACGTGATAGATTTGGACTCTGCGCTCGGCACGGGCGACAACGAGTCGCTCATAGAGATGATCATCGGGGACCTCGCGATCCCAGTCCAGGTGGGCGGTGGCATCAGGACGGAGGAGAAGGTCCAGAGGCTGTTCGAGATAGGCTGTGAGCGCGTAATCGTTGGGACCCGTGCAATCCAGGACCGGGACTTCGTCAAAGAGCTCACGTCGAAGTATCCGGGGGACGTCGTCGTGGCCATAGATTCCGCCTCTGACCAGGTTCTGATAAAGGGCTGGCAGGAGAGCTCGGGGAAAGAGACCGTACCCGTGGTCAAGGACCTCGAGCAGTTCGACATCTGGGGCTTCCTCTTCACCAACGTCGAGGTCGAGGGCAGACTGCAGGGCATCAACCCAAGCCTGGTGAAAGGGCTCATCGGCCTCACTCACAAACCCGTCATAGTCTCTGGCGGGATCACCACGTTTGCCGACCTCGAGCTCGTCAGAGGCATGGGTGCGGATTCCGTCGTGTTGGGGATGTCGATATACACTGGTAGTATAGATTTCAGGAAGGCCGTCAGAGAGTTCAGGTGATCGTGTTGACTGCAAGGGAGACGGAACTGGTCAGGGAAACGAAGGAGACGAGGGTCGAGGTGAGGCTCAGACTCGACGGTTCGGGGGAAACCAGGGTCGAGATATCCGACGAGTTCCTCAGACACATGGTCGAGACGCTCTCGAGGTACTCGGGCGTGGACTTGGACATCTCCGCCCGAGGAGACCTCGCTCACCACCTTATCGAGGATGTCGCCATAACCCTCGGTCGGGCATATAGGCAGGCTATGGGTGAGGGGACGATCAAGAGGATTGCCAGCGCGACTGTCCCTATGGACGAAGCCCTCGTCCAGGTCACGGTGGACCTCATTGACAGGCCGTACGCGCACCTGGAGGTCCCGGACATCATGTACGAGCACTTCCTCAGGTCATTCGCGATGGAACTGAGGGCGACAGTGCATACAGTGGTCGTGAGGGGCAAGGACGGTCACCACATTGTGGAAGCCACATTCAAGGCGCTCGGACTCGCGCTCAAGGTCGCAATGGAACCGACCTCGTCCGTCGTCTCAACGAAGTCAAGCGTGGTCTGGGGGTCAGGCAGATGACGCTCACGAAGAGGGTCATCCCGTGCCTCGATGTCAAGGACGGCGCCGTCGTGAAGGGGGTGTGCTTCAGGGACCTAAGGCAGGTGGGCGACCCCCCGACATTGGCCGTGGAGTATCAGGCTCAGGGGGCCGACGAAATAGTGTTCCTGGACGTGAACGCCTCTGTGGCGGGCGTCAGAACGATGCACGAGGCTGTGCGGAAGACCGCTGAGCAGCTGTTCGTGCCACTCACGGTCGGAGGTGGCATACGCACATTCGAGGATGTCAGGAAGACGCTCAATGTCGGCGCGGACAAGACATCGATCAACACCGCAGCCGTGCTCGACCCATCGTTGATCTCCAAATGCGCAAACGCTTTCGGGAGCCAGTGCGTCGTGCTCGCGATTGACGCGAAGAGGTCAGGCGACTCATGGGAAGTCTACACGCATTCCGGCACGAGACCCACGGGCCTGGACGCCATCGAGTGGGCGAAGGCCGCGGTCGAGCTTGGTGCAGGGGAGATACTCCTTACGAGCATGGATTCGGACGGCATGAAGAGTGGGTATGACATAGGACTGACGAAGGCGGTCGTCAGGTCAGTGAGCGTCCCTGTGATAGCCTCCGGCGGATGTGGGACGCTAGACCATATCGTGGAGGTTCTGACGGACGGCGAAGCAGACGCGGCCCTGGCCGCATCGATCTTCCACTTCGGCCAGTACACGGTCGCGGATGTGAAGAAGGCACTCGAGGCCAAGGGCGTACCAGTGAGGTGGGGCTCTTGAACGCATCAGGTAACCAAGACCTCATGCCTGTCATAGTCCAGGACGTGAGGAACAACAACGTGCTCATGCTGGCGTACATGAACGACGAGGCGTTGTCGCTGACAAAGACGACTGGATACATGCACTACTGGAGCAGATCAAGGAACGCGATCTGGAAGAAGGGCGAGACCTCAGGCAACTTCCAGAAGGCGATTGAGTTGCTCACTGACTGCGACGGCGACGCCATGCTCGCACGGGTCGAACAGACTGGGGTCGCGTGCCACACTGGCACATACTCGTGCTTCGCAAAGGACCCGATTCATCAGAGGGATGTGTTCGCAGAGCTGTGGGATGTCTTCGAGGAGCGCAAGGCCACCCAATGCGAGTCGAGTTACACATGCAAGCTCATGAACAACAGGAACTTGCTGCTGAAGAAGATCGGAGAGGAGAGTTCAGAGGTCATCATCGCCGCCAAGGACAAGGAGCGGAAAGAGATCGTGTACGAAGCCTCGGACCTGCTGTATCATCTGTTGGTCCTGCTGTACGACGAGGGCATCACGATGGATGATATCAAGAATGAACTGGAGGGCAGAAGGAAATGACGGCGAAGAGATGCGATTTCCACACGCACACAGTGCTGAGCGATGGCGAGCTCCTCCCCATGGAGCTGATCAGGAGGGCTGCCGTCTCGGACCACGCAGCGATAGCGCTGACAGACCACGCATCGTTCTCGAACATCGAATGGATCGTCCAGTCGCTGGCAAGGGACTGCGAGAAGGCTGACAGCTGGGGCATCCAGGCAATCCCCGGGGTCGAGTTGACTCATGTGCCTGTCAGGTACATCGATGAGGCGGTCTCGCTCGCCAGGAAGAAGGGCGCTGAGATCGTGATTGTTCACGGGGAGACGCCCGTGGAGCCCGTCGAGCCCGGGACAGATCACGCGGCCGTCATGAACCCAGAAATCGACATATTAGCCCATCCGGGGATGATATCGGAAGAAGATGTCCAGCTCGCGGCAGACAATGGGGTCTACCTCGAGGTTTCATGCAGGAAGGGTCACTCGCTCACCAATGGCCACGTCGCCCATCTCGCAAGGCTCAAGGGCGCGAAATTGCTCGTAAACACGGACACGCACTCACCGTCGGATCTGAGCACCATGGAGTTCGCGAACAAGGTGGCGATGGGTGCGGGAATGACCCCGGACGAGGTCAGGACTGCTTTGGTCGCCAATGCGGAGGGGCTGCTGAAGAAGATCCATCGGCTCTGATTGACGCCGACTTATTAACAAATCGGACCAACCTTATTAATGTCGGCCCGCCTCCACATCCTCTAGGAGCGGATGCAATGACGATAGTCAGCATATCGGTGCCCCAGGATCTACTCAAGCGATTCGACGAGGTCTCGTCATCGAAGGGGTTCAGGACCAGGTCCGATTCGGTCAGGGAGGCGATGCGGTCGGTCGTGGACGAGGATGAGTGGGAGGACTCAGAGGGGGAGAACCAAGTCGTAATCACGATGGTATACGACGAGCTGGGCCCGCGGGGCGAACTCTCTGTGCTGCAGCACAGATATGAGGAGATCCAGATGATGCTGCACCTGCACCTCGAGAAGGGTCAGTGCATGGAGGTCTTCATAGCGCGGGGCTCGAACACGGTCCTTAGGGAGATCCTCGGGAAGATCCGGAGGGTCAAGGGCGTGCGGTCTATCCGGTTCATATCCACTTCAGCGCCGTCGCTCGGATTATCAAGCCGCCGCTGATTCCCACTGCAATGCCGTCTTTGCGACCTGCGAACCTGCACGCAGGTTCAGCCCTCAGCCCGTCACTTGCTGATTCGCATCCAACCGCAGGTCAACAGGTTGTACATGACCAGGAACTCTCCCCATCCGCTGTCGTCGGCAAACGAGACGGTGCAGTACTCTTCGTAATGGATCCTCCAGGCATCGTTGTGCGAACCCCAGTATATGGAGACTCCTCCACAGGCTGCGGTCGTGTCCGTGTTGTACACGTACTTTACCGCGCCTTCGATCAGGTCCATCATGGCCTGCGTGGCGTCCATGAGCTCGGTGTCATCTGCAAGTTCAGGGTCGTCCATGAGATGCCTAGCGAGGTCCACCATATCGACCTGGTAGTGAGATCCGCACGAGACGTAGTAGCTGTCCCTCAGTGCGATTCTATAGTTGTACGTGTAATCTGAGAGACCCTCGGTCATCTGCGCGACCCAGTCCGTCAGTACTCCCAACCCGTTCGCGATCTCCATCACATCTATGACGCCCAATGTGCAGTACCATGCCCACGGGAGCGGCTCATACGCCTCTATCCATCCGTCGACCATGTCGACGGCCACCTGGTCCGGCGTCCTCGACGGGTCGAGCGCGACCGGGGTGAACATCAGGTCGTATGGGAATCCGTCCCCAGCCACCAGCTCCTCAGATGCCACCAGCAGCTCGACGAGCCCTGTCTGTGCGGCCTGGTAGGCCATCTCTATGCTCGAGCAAGAGCATGCGTCGAACGCAAGGATGTCGATGTACACCCCGGCACCGACTATAGCGTCCTCCATCTCCTGGAGCGTTATGCAGTCGCCGTCAGAGGTGTCGTCCCAACAGAAACCTCTCCATGCGCTGCCATGGTCCCACGGGATGACCACCAGATGGTCAGCTGGGTAGTATGTGTTCACCTCTGTCAGGAACCACTGGAACGTCGCGCCGTCCCCGAAGTTCATCTCTGGGTAGGTCTCGACGGTCTCGCAAGACCCGCCGGATATCTCGACTCGCTCGACCCCGTCCTCGCTGAGCCAATCGACTATGGCCACGATGTTGAGTCCGTCGCTGGCCGGGATGTTCAGAAGGTACGGGAGGCTCGGGTCTTCCCAATACATCTCGAGGCTGCAATCCGCATCTACATAGAGCGCAATCGTCCAGGTCCCGTCCGACTCGGTCGCGGCTCCGGCGCCGAGGCCCTTGCCCAATGAGACGCCGGGCAAGAGAAGAACGAAGGCGAGGACCGTACACACCACAAGGCTACCACGCCTAATCTCCAATATGACTCCCCCTCAGATTGGGTACTATGCTGAGTACCCCGCGTCTTCGAATGTCGCTTACGCTATTAAAGAATGCCCGTCAGATAGGTGCGTCAGTAACGACCAAGAATCGGCTAGAAGAGGTTTGTCAGGGTTTCGTTCCTCAATGACGCGGCATCGTGTGCCGTCGTTCAGTTGTATTCGTCCAGGAACGCCCACCAGCCCATGTCCATCGCGTATGACACGTCCGCATAGGCCAAAGAGTAGGTTCTCCAATCGCCCCTGACACCCCACCACAGCGTGAGCCCACGGGACTCCTCAGCTCCCGGGCCGCTCTCGACCGCGAGCACTGCGCCGTCTATCAGGGCGACCACGTCGGCTGATGCGGTCGTCAGCGCGGCGTCATCGATGGTGACATCCGCAACGACCGCCTCACCCAGATCCGCGAGGTCCACATGGTAGTACGTAGCCCATGCGACGTATGCTTCCTTCAGGAGGTTCTTGTAGGCTCTGTAGTACACGCCAAGGTCCGCATGCACGATGGCGCTCCATGTCTGCAGTGTCGCGGCTCCTGCGCCTATCGCGGCGACGTCTATCGCAGCGAGATTGACCGTCGTGGCCCAGCTGAGCGGGTCATAGTATTGCGCCCAGCCAGCGACCATGTCCACGGATACCTGGGCCGGGGTCTTTGCCGGTTCCAGGGCCAAAGGCGTGAGCATCAGGTCGTAAGGGAAGCCGTTCATCGGTATGGTCTCCTCGGAGCCGACCAGGTATCCGACGAGGTTCGTGAGCGACGCCTCGTAGACAACCTCCACGGATGCCATGTTGCAGCAATCGAAGGCGAGCACATCTATGTACACACCAGCTCCGATAATCGCGGCCCTCATCTCAGGCATTGTGATCCTGTCGACCGATGTCTGGTCGTTGCTGAAGTACCTCCAGGCGTATCCGTGGTCCCATGCGCTGACCGCGAGGTTGTCGGCCGGATACAGCGTGTTGATCTCGGTTATGAACCACTGGAATGTCGCCCCATCGCCGAAGTTCATCTCCGGGTAGGTCGCGACGACGCTCCAACCACCGCCCGAGATCTCGATTAGCTCGGTTCCCTCGGTGCTCATCCTGTCCATGACTGCCACGATGTTCACGCCAGTGCTGGCAGGTATGTTCAACAGCGCCGGAAGGCTGTACTCCTCCCAGTATCTCTCGAGGTCGTTGTCCCCGCTCACGAAAAGGGCATAGGTCCATGCCGTTGGCGTTAGAATGTCCCCTCCCTTGCCCGGGTGCTTCGCCGCGACCAGTCCGGGCGCGACTAGCAGGCCCGCAAGGAGCGCGCACATACACACCTTCACAAGTGACGCTCTCATCATCAAACCCCCCATCGGGGGCCGAGCCGTCAGGCCCTACTGGCCCCCTCGCGTCTGAATGACATTCTCGATATTAGAACTGTACTCCTCTCGTAGTCCTGTCCCTTCGAGGCCCCTCAGGGGCATATCCTCGATGCGGCTGACACAGTAGGGATGGCATCCCCTGTCGACGAAAAGGGTTGGTGCTCCCGCCGGGATTTGAACCCGGGTATCGAGCTTTCCCTGGTGCTCCAAAGGAGCACCGCGAGAGGCTCGAATGATTGGCCGGACTACACTACGGGAGCCTGGTGTTCCAAGCAAACGGAATGTCTTACATAAACCTTTGGGGGCCGCTCCTCCCCCGGGAAGGGTCCTCATCAGTGTGGTGCAGGGGTCAGAACTCTATCGCGGGGATGCTCAGCGCCAAGAAGGTCGTGCATTAGTTCCCCTCGAATAACAGGCCCGTTTGCGGGTCTCGGGCAAGGGAAGGTCAAGACCTGAGCGTCAGAGGCCCTGAGAGGTCACTTTTCAGGAAAGTGAGAACGTTCAGGGCACTTTTCAGCATAGCTCCAAATACCCTTTCACCGAAGGTAGACTCAAGAGGCGCGAAGGGCGGAAGGGATCTCCCCCCTGCCCCTAGCGCCCGAAAAGAAGAGGTGAACAAAGATGAAGGCAACGATGATAGTCGCGATCGTGGGAGTCGTCGCGGTCCTCGGCTTCGCCGGGGTCGCGGCAGCTAGCGGCGCCCTGACCGCTTCCTCGAGCTCGGACACGGACTCGAAGAAGGGGATGGGCACGGCCGACGGCGACGGACACAAGAACATGTGGCAGCACATGTGGCAGTGGATGTTCGGCGGCGAGACGACGCAGACGCCCCACGAGTTCAACTATGACTACAACTACTCGTACGACTACGATGTAGTCAGCGACTGCCCCGCAGCCAACTGCACCTGCA
>JBFYNF010000087.1:0-17398 GCA_041304525.1 Thermoplasmata archaeon
ATGTGGCAGTGGATGTTCGGCGGCGAGACGACGCAGACGCCCCACGAGTTCAACTATGACTACAACTACTCGTACGACTACGATGTAGTCAGCGACTGCCCCGCAGCCAACTGCACCTGCAACTGAGCGGGAGCGGCAGCCGTAGGACCCAGGTCAAACTCCTTCCATTCTCAATTCTATTGTCTCTGATGATATTCGCCCAGCCCGAGCCCTGTCCGCCAACTCACGAACCTTGCCCTCGACGATATCCCTAACCCGTCTGTAGGCATCGATGTCTCCCCCTTTTGGGTCGTCAACGCCCCAGTTCTCCGACGGCACGCCGGGCACGAACGGGCACGTCGCCTCCGAACCGCAGCCCATATGCACTATCAGGTCCGAGGCGCTGAGCATTTGCTCCGTAGCCAACTTCGGCCTCGCCCCCGTCATGTCGATGCCCTTCTCCGACATCACGAGAACAGCCATCGGGTCTATTTCATCTGCCAAGGATGTACCGCCGCTACCTGGTTCGATGACATCAGATGCAAGTTGCTTTGCGAAGGCTTCCGCCATCTGACTCCTACATGAGTTGTGTACGCATACGAACGTGACCTTCAGCATGCTAGACCGCCAGCCTGAGATAGGATGGCGTTTCGAGTATTCAAGATTCCACCAAACGGTGTCGGGATGGCGTGGCAGTCATTGCGCAATACCATATTCATTTTATACCTATCCTTCGCTGTCTGCGTCGTGTCTAGCGAGACGGGCAGTCGGGACACCAAGAAGAAGCTCACGCCAGCCCTGCTGTTCCTACGTGATGCCGGCATCGCACTCATCTTCGTCGCGAGCATCCTGCTCGCGATGTACGCTTACACGGGCCTCTGGCCTCCGCTCGTCGTGGTCGAATCCGACAGCATGATGCACAGCGAAGACAATGTGAGCTACGTAGGCGTCATCGACACTGGCGACCTTGTTCTTGTCAAATCCGTCGATTCCGACTCTGATGTCGAGACGTATATGGATGGTTATGCCTCGGGGCATCGTACGTACGATGACTATGGGGACGTCATCATCTACAAAGTCAACGGGAACGAGATTGGCACCCCGATCATCCACCGGGCAATCATATACCTCGAGGCGAACGCCGACGGGAACAGCTTCAGGGCCGAGTCGCTTAGAGACATAGACGACAGCAAATGGTCCACATCAGACCCATCAGACACATGGGACCATCTGACCAGCGTTCTGAGAATATTCGACGTCGGCTTCCAGTCCGAGACGGTGACGATAGACACGGGCCGGCTCGTGGTGGAGAGTGGATTCATCACGAAGGGCGACCACAACGACAACGTGGATCAGTCCCTGTCGCAAAGGAGTACGCCAGTGAAGGTCTCGTGGATCGTGGGCAAGGCCAGAGGTGAGATACCTTGGTTCGGCCTGCTGAAGCTCTGGTTCACCGATTCCCTCGGGAGCGACGCACCTGAGAACAGCGTCAGGAACCTGTGGATCAGCCTCGCGTTCATCGTCATAGGGCCCATCCTGATCGATGTGGTCGTCACATTCAAGATCAGGAAGAAGATTGCGAGGAAACGCGAGGCGGCGATGCGCGAGTACGAGGCGGAGCAGAGGATGGTACCTCCTCCGCCGGAAGCCGAGCCTGTGGCGCAACAGCCTCCAGAGCCGCCGCAGGCGCCTGGCAATACGGGCTGATCACATGAGTGTGGTCTGGAACCTGAGCTTGTAGTTCTTCAGCTGCCCCAGTGTCTCGTCCTCCTCGATGACCCTCTTCGCCTCCATGGACGGGACGCTCAATTCGATTTCCTTCGTCCTACCACCCCTCCCGAAGGACTTGACCCGCGCATGCACCAGTCCGAGCATGTCCAGTTCGGAGACCAAGTCGGTCACCCTCCGCTGGGTCAGGACCGTAGTGGTGGTGCATCCGCACAGCTCCTTGTATGTCTCGTATAGGTCGCCGGTGGTCAGCTTGCCCAGCCCGCGTTCCTCAGTCAGGAGCACGCCCATGAGTATCATCTTCGACTGCAGTGGGAGCGTTCTGATGGCTTCAGTGACGCAGTCCAGCTCAATCTTGTTCTTCGCCTTGACCACATCTGAGTCATTCACCACAGGCATGTGGTTCCTCTCGGCTATCTCCGCGGCTACCCTGAGAAGATCCAGCGCCCTCCTGGCATCCCCGTGCTCCTGCGCGGCGAGAGCGGCGCAAAGCGGTATGACGGATGGTTCGAGCGATTTGTTCTCGAACGCCAGGGCAGCGCGCTGACCAAGAATGTCCCTCAGCTGCTCCGCGTTGTACGGCGGGAACACCATCTTCTCCTCGCTGAGGGAACTCTTCACCCGTGGGTCCAGGAACTCAGTGAACTTCAGATCGTTAGATATGCCGATCACGCTGACCTTTGCGTTCTTCAGGTCATCGTTGATCCTGCAGAGATGGTAGAGGACATCGTCCCCGCTCTTCGAGACCAGCTTGTCGATCTCGTCCAGGGCGATGACGATGACCCGTCGCTCCTCGTCGATCTTCTCCCTGAGTATGTTGTAGACCCGCTCGGTGCTCCAGCCCGTGAACGGGATTCTCTGGTCGAAGTCTTCGATGAACATGTTTCCTATGTTCTGGAGCACGCCGTATTGCGTGTCCACGATTTCGCAGTTCATGTATAGGAAATTGACGTTGCGTATATCGGAGCGCGCGCGCTCGATTTCTTTGCCTATGTACTTAATCGTGGCCGTCTTGCCTGTGCCGGTCTTCCCGAACAGAAGCACGTTTGAAGGGCGTTGACCCTCGAGCGCGGAAACCAGCACCGACGCGAGCTGGTTGATCTGTTCCTCCCGGTGGGGCAGCACGTCGGGTATGTACGATGGTCTGAGCACATCCCTGTCGCCTTTGAAGACGGACTTCGTTCTGATATATTGTTGGAAGATGGTATCTTGCATCTAGCACTCCCCGCAAGGCGAAAAGGCCTTTCCCCTCCCCGGCGCTTCCTGTGGAAGCCGCTCTCGGAATCCACTTGAAACGGTGGGAATTAGGGAATGACAGGCACCGTACTTAAGCGTTAATATTATCCGAGAAATCCATTTTTTCCGCAGGCCTGGAATTTTCGGGATTCGCATTAGCCAGCAATAACCGTTTTCGAGTGCTTCGATCCATCTACATTCACTCCGCAGATGCGTGCATTGCGCATGGGGCCCCCCTTCATTTCGTGTGGAGCCTGTTGCAGGCTGCGGGCAATCATCTGCTGGGGCATAGTTCCATCGGAATATGCGCTCATGCAACCCCTGTTTCTTGTCGAAAACCGTCAACGGAACCCATAATTGCTAATGAATGCCTATACTGAAGTTGATTGAATGAAGGCAGTAGTGATTTCACGGTCGACCGACGTTGGAGAAATCATCTCCTTGTTGGATACGTTACAGATCAAGGTAGTCAAACAGTTCGTGCAGAAGAAGATCCCACATCCTACGAGCTACTTCGGTCCGGGGAAGATCGAAGAGATATCAGAAGAAGTTAAGACGATTGATCCGGACATGATTGTAGTGAACGACCAGCTCAAACCATCTCAACACCACTTTCTCGAAATGAAGTTTCAGAAGGAATGCGTAGATAGACCCGGGGTCATACTCAAGATCTTCTCGGAACATGCGTATACTCCTGAAGCCATCGCACAGGTGCAGCTAGCCAGATTGAGATACGAACAGCCATTCCTGAGAGAATGGGTTCACAAAGCGAAGAGTGGTGAGAGGCCGGGTTTCCTCGCTGGTGGCGCATATGCCACAGACGTATACTACGAACATGCGAAGACGCACATGAAAAAGATAGAATCCAGACTGGAAGAAGTGTCTAAGAACAGAGAAGTGAAGAGGATAAGGAGGCACGAGGAGGGTTTCACGTTAGTGTCTCTGGCAGGCTACACTAATGCCGGGAAGTCTGCATTGATGAATGCTCTGTGCTCCTCTGAAGTAGAAGTGAGCTCTCAGCTGTTCTCATCTCTCTCCACAACCACGAGACGGGTGAAGGGGGTGAAGGGGAAGGTACTGGCAATCGATACTGTAGGTTTCATCAAAGATCTTCCTCCAGATTTCATAGACGCTTTCAAATCGACTCTAGAAGAAGTGTTCTTCGCTGACCTCATCCTCCTTACATACGATGCGAGTGAAGATGATGACTCGATAAGGACGAAGCTGTGGACGTCTCTCGACATCTTGCTCCCACGTGTGGGGAACGGACACATGCTCGTGGTCGGGACGAAAGTGGACAAGATATCATCTGAGAGATCTCTCCACGTAGAGCGCCTGGTTCGAACACTAGTGAGTCCGAGAGAGATCGTGATGTCATCATCCGTATCTGGATATGGATTGAATCTGATTAGAGATCGTATCTCAGACGTTCAAGGTCACACTCAAGGATTTGAGATTCTTCTTCCTTTGACTGATGCTAGCTATAGTCTTATGTCTAAGTTACACAACGTAGCGGAAGTATCTCATCACATCGAAAACGATCAACTACGAGCCGACATCTGGTGTAATCCTGTCGATGCAGACAAGGTCAGGAATTGGCTCTTGGCCGCTGGCGCAGAATTCCTACAGGATACTGTCCGAGAAGGCGGAGACACTCCCGAGCGTCCATTGGAAACGTAGGGGGCCCTCTCGCACTAGATGCCAAAATCCTTCTTCTTCTGTAATACCTCGTCTTCGAACCTCTGCGGCAAGGACCACGCCAGATATTCGATGTCGTCCAGGTTCCTCACGAACTTGGCCTTGCTCGGGGTCTTGGTCAGCTCCTTGAGTTTCTTCGTTTTCTTGACGTAGTCATACAGCCACCATATCCCCACTACGAGGCCAAGGGGGCCGATTACGAACAACCAGGATGCCCACGAGCCGATGGGCTCCGTCAGGTCCTTCAAGGGTGCGAGGTAGGATGGGAGGTCGTCCTCGAGGAACACTCCTACAACCCCGATGATAGTCACGAAGCTGAAGAGCACCACGAACATGCCGCTCAGCTCCAATCTGTACTCTGTCATGAATCCCTTCGGCAACCGATTCACCCTTGGGACCGATAACCCGAACTCCTCTTAAAATGATTCTCTAAGAAGGCTGCATGCAACCGCTCGGGATATCTCCTCAGAATCGGCTGGCCGTCATCATGCGCATTCTCGATGAAAGAATATGTGCGATTCTCGTAATCGGCCTTCTGTCCTCGATGGTCCTGCTCGCATCCTCGTCTCTCCCGCCCTCGGTGACAGTATCGGAGCTATGGAGACTGGATGACGATTCAGCCCTCACGGTGTCCGGGGTCCTAGCATCTCTCAAGACTTACGACTCCGGGTCCGAGGTGATTGTGATTGCGGACGAGTCGGGAGAACCGACGGTGAAGGTCGTCTGCACCGCAGGTGCAGGACCTCCTCCAAGTGACGCAGTGTCCATCGGGGATCAGCTGAGGATTTCAGGTGAGTGCGTGTTCGATGACGGCGTCCCCGTTGTGTACTGTCGATACAGCGACGTGCGCATCATTCATCAATCAGAGCAGATACTGACAGTCGACCTGCTCAGCGCTGCGTGGTACCTGTTCGAGGGGGACAGGATCTCCATCGAGGGCATATCCGAGCCAGGCGCCACCGGCGTCCTCAGACTACGTGATCCGGGTGGAGAGTGTAGCATCATGATGTTGCTGGATGAAGGCGTGGCACCTCTGGAAGGAAACGTGCTCGTAGATTGCACGCCCATCCTTGACCGAGCCACCATGACTCTCATGCTCGATGTCAGCGCCCTTGCGCTCGTCGGATGACAACAAGCTTTTCAGGGCAGGCCGCGTTGGACTTCTCCGTGCCCGCCACGATGCTCGCGTTCGATGACACCGACTCGCCGGACGGCATGTGCACCACGTATCTGACCACACTGGTGCTCGAGGAACTCGCCGACTTGGACCTGCTCGGGTGGCCAAGGCTCGTCCGCCTCAACCCCAATGTCCCCTGGAAGACGCGGGGCAATGCAGCGGTATGCCTCCCCTTGGGCCATGGTGAAGGGCGTGGTAGGCCTTGCGGGCACCTCGGGCATGGAGACATCAAGTGGTACAAGTCAGGCCGCCCGGTCGACCCCATGGAGTTGCTCGACAGGGCTTCTGCGGTGGTGGAGAGGCACGCCCGGTTCGAGTGCCATACGACGAACCCCGGTGTCGTATCAGGCATCGTTCGCCCCTCGCCGACCTTGTACTGGCGGGCGGTCCGCGAAGTCGTCCCGTTGAAGGACGTGGAATCCGAGTTGGCGACTCGCGGCATACATTGGCGCAAGTTCAAAGGTGGACGTGGCGTCATAGGCGCCTCCGCCGCCATGGCCTGGAGGCCTCGGGACAGGACCTGGGAAGTGATTGCCTACAGGTCCCCCGACAAGGTCGGTACGCCCAGGGTCATCGACCCAGAGAGCGTCATCGAGATGGATCGAGAGACCCGCAGGACCTTCAACAACTACGACCCCGAGAACGGTCACATAGCCATCGCTCCTGGCTCGCCGTGCCCCGTCCTGTTCGGCATCAGAGGAGATTCCCCGCGTGAGCTGATGTCCGCGAAGGATATGATCCGCGGGGAACGTCCGCATAAATGGCTCATGTATATGTCGAATCAAGGGACCGAGGACCACATGATGCGTCGCAGGGTGAGCGAACTCGGGCCGGGTGACTCGGCGAAGGTCAACGGGACGGTGTCCTCTCCTCCCACGACAATCCCTGGCGGCCACGTGATCGTGAGGCTCAAGGACGATGTTGAGATAGACGCCGCCTTCTACGAGCAGTCTCGGGGGATGAGGGACGCCGCCCGCGCGCTCCTCCCAGGGGATAAGGTTGTTGCATACGGGTCCGTCAGGTCCTCCCCGAGATCATTGAACGTAGAGAAGCTGCAAGTGGTGAGCCTGTCGTCGCATGCACGCAAGACGGCCAACCCCGAGTGCAACGCGTGCGGGAAGCGCATGGGGTCCATGGGCTCCGGTCAGGGCTACAGGTGCAAGGTCTGTGGGGCGCGTGCGCCCGCATCCGCAGCGGTCATCGAGCCAGTAATCCGTTCGGTATCTCCGGGATGGTATGAACCCCCTGTTTCGTCCAGGCGCCATCTCCACAAGCCATTACGGCGATTGTCGAGGGGTAACATCAACAAATTATAAATACGCTCAGGGGAATCATCGCGACAGAGTCCAGCACCCCGGTCGACGGGGTGCTATGGGTGTGATTTGTGATGGGTCAACCTGTGATCGTGAGCGCCACAAGGACGGCTGTCGGCAAGTTCGGTGGCGGTCTCAAGGACATGCCTGCGACCAAGCTCGGTGCGATCGTCGTGAGTGAGGCGATCAGGAGGGCCGGCATCCCGCTAGGGGATGTCGAGGAATGCATAATGGGGAACGTGCTCCCCGCAGGGCTCGGCCAGAACCCTGCGAGGCAGGCTGCGCTGTGGGGCGGACTACCCGATACTGTGTCCGCGCTCACGATAAACAAGGTCTGCGGCTCGGGCATGAAGGCCGTCATGCTGGCTTCGGATGCGATCCTCGCAGGGAAGGAGAAGGTCGTCGTCGCCGGGGGCATGGAGAACATGTCAAGCGCCCCATATCTCCTTGAGAAGGCGAGGTTCGGATACAAGATGTTCGACTCCCAGATGGTGGATTCCATGGTCAGGGACGGCCTCTGGGACGTCTTCAACAACTTCCACATGGGCAACACGGGCGAGATAGTCGCTCAGAGGCACAATGTTACGAGGAAGGACGCGGATGCGTTCTCGTTCAGGAGCCACCAGCGCGCCTTGGCCGCAATCAAGTCGGGGGCGTTCGACAAGGAGATAGTGCCTGTCGATATACCGTCCAAGAAGGGGCCGGTGAAGTTCGTGACCGACGAGGGTCCGAGAGAGGACACGAACCTCGAATCGCTGGCCAAGCTCAAGCCGGTCTTCAGGAACGATGGAATACTCACGGCAGGCAACTCGTCTAGCATCAACGATGGCGCATCCGCCCTCGTAGTGATGGACTCAGAGCTCGCACGTGCGAAAGGCATCAACCCGCTCGTCAGGATTGTGGACTATGTCACGACGGGGACGAAGCCCGAACTGTTGATGGAGGCCCCAATCGACGCAGCAAAGAAGCTCATGGAGCGCAACTCCGTCACGATTGGGGACATCGACCTGTTCGAGCACAACGAGGCCTTCTCCACGGCATCGATAGCCGTCCAGAGGACGCTCAAGATCCCGGACGACAAGTTCAATGTCAACGGTGGCGCGGTAGCTCTGGGCCACCCGATTGGCTGTAGCGGCGCGAGGGTCCTCACGACGCTCATCTACGCCATGGACGCCCGGGGCGCGAAGAGGGGCTTGGCCACTCTTTGCCTGGGCGGCGGGAACGCCGTTGCGATGCTCGTCGAGAAGTGAGCCCCGGAAGACACTTAGCACGGCGCGCATATACGCGACGCACCGGGACAGGATTGATCAGATTGGACGCGACCGAGCTAATGGATGCCGTGGAATCTCAACGGGACAGGATGGTCGAGGACTTCTGCTCGTTGCTGCGTGTGAAAGCCGTCGGCCCAGAGAGCGGAGGCGAGGGCGAACACGACCGAGCGATACACATCGTCGCATTGGCGAAGCGGCTCGGCCTGACGGATATCGAGGTCCTCGAATCATCGGACCCGAACGTCCCGTCGGGCAAGAGACCGAACATACTCATACGTGTCAAGGGAAGAACCGCGAAGCGGCTCTGGGTCGTCTCTCACATGGATACAGTCCCCGAGGGCGACCTGTCCGCATGGGCAACGCCGCCATACGAGCCGACCGTTAAGGATGGACGGATATATGGACGCGGATCGGAGGACAACGGCCAAGAGCTGATGGCGTCGTTGTGCGGACTGGCCACGCTCGTGAGGTCAGGCATCGTGCCGGAGCTGGATATCGGCCTGGTGATGGTGGCGGACGAGGAGCACGGCAATGTCCACGGCATCGATTTCCTGATTAGCAAAGGTCTGTTCAAGAAGGGAGATCTGGTCGTCGTGCCGGACCACGGATCACTCGACGGCTCGGAACTGGAGGTCGTGGAGAAGAGCATCGCGTGGATAGATGTCGAGGTCATGGGGAAGCAGACCCATGCTAGCACCCCGGACAAGGGTGTGAACGCACTCGAGGTCGCCGCCAAGTTCATGCTCGCCGCCGTCTCGAGACTGAGAGAGAAGTACGCCGCCCGCGACAGCCTTTTCGACCCGCCGTACAGCACGTTCGAGCCGACGAAATGCGAATCCAACGGCCCGAACGTGAACACTGTGCCAGGCAGACAGCGGTTCGCGTTCGATTTCAGGGTCCTTCCAGATTATCCACTGGACGAGATCATGGCGGACCTGAGGGCGGTCGCCGATGAGACCGCTCGAACCGCAGGTGCCCAGATCACTATGTCGTTCCTTCAGAGGGCCGATGCCGCTCCGAGGACGCCGCTCGATTCGGATGTTGTCCGGAGGCTGTCCGAGTCGATCGCGCTCACGAGGGACGTCGTCGCCAAGCCAACAGGCATCGGCGGCGGGACATGCGCTGCGCCGTTCAGGCGAGCGGGCATCGACGCGGTCGTGTGGGCAAGCGTAGCGAGTGTCGCACATGACGCTAACGAGTACTGCATAATCGACAATCTGGTGGGAGACACGAAGGTCTACGCCCTTCTGTTCGCGGGCGACGGTGTCAGGCACGCTTAGAAGTCCTTCGCGTTCCCTTTCTGCCTGTCCCCGAAGATGCGCGAGACCATCCAGTCGGAGTCGAATCTCCCGAATTCGTCGTACTCCTGGCCGTAGCTGACATAGGCGATGGGTCTGCCGACCGTCTTGGCGATCGAGAGCGCGGCGCCGCCCTTCGCGTCGGCGTCTATCTTCGTCAGTACGACCGCGTCTATCCCAACGGCTTCATGGAACCTGCGGGCCTGCTCAACGGCATCAGAGCCAGCGAGCGAGTCCCCGACGAAGACCACGAGGTCCGGTTTCGCCACCTTCTTGATCTTCTTCATCTCGTCCATGAGGTTCGTGTTGGTCTGCATCCTGCCGGCCGTGTCTATCAGGACAACGCCCTTCTTCCTGGCCTTTGCGTGTTCGACTGCGTCGTAGGCCACGGCTGCAGGGTCGCCTCCCGCCTGATGCTTGATGATCTTACATCCGAGTCTGTCGGCATGTATCGTGAGCTGCTCGATTGCACCCGCCCTGAATGTGTCGGCCGCTGCGAGCACGACCGTGTAACCGTTCTTCTGCAGTCTGTCGGCGAGCTTGGCTATTACTGTCGTCTTGCCCGTGCCGTTTATCCCGACGAACATGATGACATAGGTGGAGTTCTTCGAATCGATCGCGTCCTTCAGGGAGAACTTCTGCTCATCGAGGACCTGTTTCACCGCCGCCCTGAAGGCGAGCTGGATGGCCTCGTCTATCTTGAAGTTCTTGTCGATCCTCTTTCCTGCGAGGGACTCGCGGACCTTCTGCGTGAGCTCCTCTGCGACCGGTAGGGCCACATCTGCTTCGAGCAGCCCCATCTGAAGATCGTGAAGGACATCCTCGAGAACACTCTCCCTCAGGCGCCTTCCGGTTTCGCCAGCGACCTCAGAGATGTCCTCGATGGATCGGCTCTTGACCGCGCTCGATGCCGCTGAGAACTTCTCCCTGAGAGCTTTGAACATGTCGAGACCTCAGGCCATCTGGCCCGACTGAACCTGCTCGTACTGCTTCTGGACCCTCTCAGACAGCTCCTGGATGGTCCCTTCGGTCTGCGCAGCCATCTCTGCCACCTTCTGGAACGCCTGGGCGAGTTCCTCGACCCTCGTGTCGAGTATCTTCTCCGCCTCCTCCGCGTTCCTCTGTATGGATACATCGGAGCCGACGCCTATGACCACTTCCTTTCTGTCCGTGGCCTTGGCATATATGTATGAATCCGCCCCGACCGGGATCATCAGCTCGTCCCCAGGTGCGCTCTTGGCGAGGCTCTTGACCGTCTCCCTCGCTTTGACGTGCTCCTCGATCGCGAGTTGGATGAGCTCCTGTTGCTTGGACAAGCCCTCTAGCTGTGCTTTGGCCGTCTCAAGCCTCATCATGTTCTCCCTCAGGGCGGTTTCATCGGTCACTTCTTTGCCTCCAACAGGTACTTGACCGCGTGGTCGGTGACCTCTTCGAGTTTGATTGATTTCACACCCTCTATCTTCACGAACTTGCGCTTCACCTTGTGTCTGCTTCCAATGAGCGCGAGCGACTTCTCCAAGGCTGCCTTCTCGTCCAGCGATGCAACCTCTATCGCGAACGGTTGCCACTCGCGCGGAGATAGTCGGTATTGTCCCTTGACTTCGAACGCTTTCATGCTGACCAGCAGGGGCCCTAGAGAAGGGGCCTCAGATAAAGCTTTTGCCTGGCCGGTCCGCGCATGCTCGCAACGTTCATTACCTGCCCTGGCACTGGATATGTGCCATGAACAGGGTCCTCGACTGTTACTACCCTGGAAAGCAGTTCCCGTCGGTGTCCACGACGGACCGATCATGCTCCCTGAGATGCAAGCACTGCTCAGGCAGATACCTTGAGGGTATGGTCCCCGCGACCGACCCCGAAGAGCTGCTTTCGTTCGCGCGCGCTCTGTCCAAAGCCGGCGGTGAGGGTTTCCTCCTGAGCGGTGGCTCCGATGGAACGGGCAGAGTGCGTCTTGAGAGGTTCGTCCCCGCCATCAAGGAGATCAAGGCCACGACTACGCTGAGGATCAACGCCCACATCGGCCTGACCCCGCCAGAAGGGTTGGGGGACTTGGTGGACTCTGGCATCGATGCGTTCTCTGTCGACATCTACGGCGATGATGAGACTGTAAAGGAGGTCCTTGGCATCGATGCCAAGGCGAAGGACTATGTAGCTGTCGTCAAAGGTCTCATGGATTCCGGAGCACCTGTCGTTGCACCGCACCTCTGCATAGGCATCAGGGGCGGATTGCTTGGAGGCGAGATGTCCGCTCTGAGGATGCTCGAACCGATATCACCCGCGACTCTGGTCCTCATATCGTTCATACCCACCAAGGGCACCGCGTACGAATCATGTCCACCTCCGAACGGGAAGGACATAGTATCGGTCATCAGGAGCGCGAGGTCCATCCTGCCGCACACGCGTCTCCTGTTGGGCTGCATGCGCTCGAGGCGCGACCGGGCATGGGAGCCCGAAGCGGTCTTCGCTGGCCTGGATGGAATAGTTCTGCCATCGACCGAGACTGTCAGGGCGGCATCGGCCCTCGGCTACACGATCAGAAAGAAGAATGTCTGCTGCGCGCTTGGATGAGGGACGCTCACTTGTAGATCGAGCCTTGGGAGTACTTCCTCTCGATCGGGATGAGGTACGCGATCCAAGCGATGTTCGTAACGACGAATGCGAGGGAGAGAACAGACACGATGCCTGTGATGGTCTCAGAGGTGTCCTTGACGATGTCGACCGTCACGGACGCCCCGGGGGACGATAAGTCGTTGATGACCACGTGCACGAGCGCATGGTCCAGGATCGGGACCGGGATCGTCAAGGTATCAACGAGCTCGTAATCGTCCCTGTTGAGCCTCATGAAGAACATGTCGCCTATCTCGCCATCATATTGTTGGTACACGGAATCCTCTACCAGGTAGACCTCGATCGTCTGAGAGGATGACGCGCGCAATTCCGACACCCTCTGGAGCGCGAGAGGGTCCCTGGACCAGAAAGTGAAGTCCTCAGAGCTGGACGTCGTCACGGTCCTCTGGGAGGCGTCCTCAACGACTGCGAGAATCGGCTGCACCATCAGAATGATGGTCACGACGGCGCTGATCAGTGCGAGAAGTATCGACCTGGTTATGGAGTTCTTGGCCATCAGATGCCTCGCGCTGGAGCTCCGGGCGAACCTTATCTCCATCATCCTGAAGAATGAACACTCGACACAGACCACGAGCAGGAGCAGGACCATGACCGCGATGAACTGATCCAGCGGAAGGTAGAGGTTCGGCGTCACTGTCGCGTCCCCGATCACGAACACTAGGAAGAAAGCGAGTGCGACCAACATGACGACCTGCACAATGTACAACATCGTCTTGATCCTGCGGATGCTCCCCAGCCGGACGGAGTCCTCCAGCACCTTCTTCGACAGTGGCATTGCGGCTTAAGATGCCCCCGACTGAATTAATAGTTTTCTCATTTGGAATCAAAAGACGCCAGCTTTCGGCACAGGAGGTAAACGGCAACGAATTCGGGCACATCGTTCCTGCCCTCGTCCAACGAGAAGACCTCGTCTTTCAACTTCACATCTACGGCCTTCTCGCATATGACCGAGACCTCATCTGCCCCGAACGAATCGGACACGGCCGACACGAACGGGTCGAACTCGTCGAGGTCGTCTCTCTTCATCGGTATGACCTTGAACCCAGTCTTGCCATGAAGCGAACTCGGCAGCCTGATCAGTCTCTTGATGTCCGAGGTCACGGGCTCGTCCGTCTCGCCCTTCATCCGGCCCTTGACGCGCATGTCCACGAGTCTCATGAACGCATCCCCGTACCTCTTTTGTGAGAAGACCTCGAATGTGCTGTCCGAGCGCATCCGGTCCACGCCCCTCTTCCCGTCGGTGCCTTTGAACAGGTCGGAATACATCCCCTCGACGGTCTTCTCGCCGGTCTCCTTGTCCGGGGATGTGAGCGCCTCGGAGATCCTCCTGACCGCCTCGGCCTCATCGAGCGCTTCGAGCTCAGCGAGGAGGTCGTCTATCCCCCTCCTGATCCTGCTCCTCCACCCGCCGTCCTCCAACCTGGGCATCGTCCTGCGGTACTCCATGCCGACCCTGTCCTTGAACTTCCGGGCTTCGAAGGCGGTGGATGGGAATACCCAGTCGATGTCCAGATCTGTTCCGGTGACGTAATCCACGATCTCCCGTCTCTCGTGGCTCGAAAGCCTCATCACTCGCGGGTCGTTGATGTGCACGTGGTACCCCCTTCCTCCTGAGAATGCCACCTTGAGGCCGTCCTCATCGAAGCCGAGGTCCCTGAGGAGGAACTCATCGATGAGCCGGACGACCTCCTCCTTGACGCGTTCCAACATCTTCTCGTATGACAGCCCTTTCGTGCCCTCGACATGGTCCGCGTCGAGGTCGAATATGAGGTCCGCACCGAGCCACTTCTTCTCGGACATCGTGGGCGCATCCGGTTTCTCGTAGTACGCACACGAATAGTACGCGTGCGCAGGCACTTGCTCCACGAGGTACTTCTTGAGTGACGCCCTCGTAGGGAACGAGAGATGCCTCATCACGAAACTCCTGTCGAAGAACATGAACCCGAACTCGCGCCTCGCGAACCGGTCGGGCATCGATAGGGATACCTCTCGATAGTGCTTGGCGAACATGCTCATTACGAATCTCATAGAGGCGTCGGAAGGCATGCGCCAGTGTCATCCGAGTGACCAGTATATTAAGCTCTCACGTGCCCTGGAGCTGCATGCGCTCCCGAATCAATAACAATAAAGAACCCCGAGGACTATGACGCCGCCAGCCAAGGGAGTAACGATGATCAAGACCTTCATCAAGGTTGAACTGAGCAGCGAGGGCGAATCTCCAAAGGAGGTGGTGGAGCGCATGAGGCAGATAGGCGCCACGCCTCTGGTCGGCGACTTCGATTTCGAAATGGACCTCGGAGACGACGAGCGGCTGTTCGACAAGCTCGAGGATGTTCACCACGCCCTCAGGGGCTCGAGTGTCAGGTACAGCGTCACGACCAGGACCGACGTCGAGGACACTGGCGACGGTAAGAGGAACCACGTCACGCCAATCGTCGATCAGAAGGCCACAGAGCTCAAGAAGAAACTGTACCGGGCCAAACTGGACAGATGGCGCGAGCTCGGACTCGACGTCGAGGAACTCGAGCGCCTGCTCGACGAAGATATGGATCGGTTCAAGGAACTAAGCAAGGACTTCCTCAAGACCCATCTGGACCGGCTCTCGGTCGTGAAGGATAAGCGCCCTGAGAACCTGATCGACGGCGAGGTGTTGTCGCTCCTGGATGAGCAGGGCAAGTCGCTCCAGGACATCATGTCCCTGACGGGATATTCTGAGGATCAGGTCACGCTCTGTCTCGGGAGGCTCATCTCGGCTGGCAGCACCATGACGGAGAAGAGGGACCAGGTCGAGATATACAAGCTGGTGCCACCGCCTGCGCCGCCCGTGAGGAAGCAAGTCAAAGTGCTCTCGGCGGAGTCGGAGGACGAGGCGGAGCAGAGGATTATAAACACCCTGAGACCGAACGGTTCGACGAGGGGCCAGCTCATAAGGGGCAGCAGGCTGCCGACGGAGCAGGCCACGAAGGCCATCGCATCCCTGTCCAAGAAGGGGCGGGTCAGGGTGGTGCGCAAGGGCAAAGAGGCTCTTTTCTATCCCAGCTGACATCGTTTTCCCTCGGGCCGGGCCGCCTCCCACGAAGGTTTAATAGAGAACCATCCGATTGAGCGCCGAGGCCAGGATAACGGATGCAGGCGCTCACATTGAAGGATGTCAGGTTCAGGTATCCGGGGATGTCAGAGTGGGCGCTGGACATCCCGTCCCTGGAAGTGCGTCAGGGTGAGTTCGTGACGGTCTTGGGACCGAACGGAGCCGGCAAGACTACTCTCTCCCTCCTGGCGAACGGGCTTGTGCCCAAGTCCATCAAGGGCGAGTTCGAGGGATCGGTGGAGGTGTTCGAGCATCCCGCCTCGAAATATACGGTCTCACAGCTCTCGACCCTTGTCGGAATGGTGTTCCAGGAACCAGAGAGTCAGCTCTTCTGCATGAGTGCGGAGGAGGAGGTGGCGTTCGGGCCGGAGAACCTCGCGGTGCCACGGGACGAGATCGCCGAGAGGGTCGAATGGGCGCTTGCCCTCGTCGGACTCAAAGGCCTCAACGACCGGTCGCCATTCACGCTCTCAGGCGGTCAGAAGCAGAGGCTCGCAATCGCAGCCGCGCTCTCGATGAAGCCTTCCATGTTGGTCCTTGACGAGCCCGCGTATGCGCTGGATCCGATGGGCAGGACCGAACTGTACTCGATCTTGAGCGACCTGAAGGCGAAGCACGGGATGACCGTCATCGTCATGGAACGCGACGCTGAGGCCCTCGCCGAATACTCGGACAGGTTCGTGCTCATGGCAGACGGGCGCGTGACCGCATCAGGTCCCCCGCGCGATATGCTCACGGACCCTGGGGCGCTCAGGACTGCCGGCATCTCCCCCCCTCAGATGGCAGAGGTCGCGTCACTAATCAACGCCCGCAGAAAGGCGGCGCCGTTGCGGTTCCTGACCGTCGATGAGGCCTTCGCCGAAATAGCCATCAACACTCACCGCCACTCCAAGGGGGCGAGTCCCTGATTCCGCGCCCAGATGCGGATAGCGAAGACCGTGTGATATTCCTTCGCGATGCCAAGTTCACATATGAGTCCGGTGTGGAAGCACTCAAAGGCGTCACACTCGTGATTGACGAGGGGGAGTACCTTGCGGTCGTCGGTGGCAATGGCTCAGGGAAGACAACGCTGGCGAAGCACTTGAACGGTCTCCTGAGGCCGACAGGGGGGCAGGTGCTGGTGATGGGCGTACAAGCTTCCACGAGGACGGTGGCCGAGCTCGCCCGCATCGTCGGGTACGTGTTCCAGAACCCAGATCACCAGTTGTTCTGCCGAACCGTCTACGATGAGGTGTCTTTCGGTCCAGCGAACATTGGCTTGGAGGGACAGGAGGTAAGGAGGCGCGCGGACCGAGCGATCGAGGTCATGAACCTATCCGATGTCAGGGAGCGTCCTCCGCTGTCGCTCACCCTCGGGCTCCGTCGGAGAGTGTCCATCGCGTCAGTCATCGCCATGGAGCCTCAGGTGCTGGTCTTGGACGAACCGACCACTGGGCTGGACGCTCGCGAAGCAGACGAGTTGATGGTCATCATACGGAAGTTGAACGACGAAGGCACGACCATAGTGCTGATCACGCACGAGATGAAACTCGTCGCCGAGCATGCCAACAGGGTCGTGGTCATGATGGATGGGCGGATCGTCCTTGACTCGGACACGCGGGGGGCGTTCTCGGACCTAGGTCTGCTCAAGCGCAGCAAATTGCTGCCGCCTCCGGTCACACAGCTTGCCCATAGACTATCTCAGATCGGCGTATCGAATGACATCCTCACGCCGCAGGAGCTGGTCTTCGAACTGACAAGGGGTGACGACCCGTGACCGGGTTCCTGGACCTGTATTCCGAGAAGGATACCTTCCTCCACAGGCTCGACCCTCGCGTGAAGCTGCTCGCGGTCGTGTTGTTAAGCGTCCTCGCATTCAACCTCGCCGAACTCCTGTACCGTGTCGTACTCCTGTGTTTCATCCTTCTGCTGCTCGTCCTCGCTAGGTCAAGCTACGGCAAGGCGTTCTTCGCCCTGAAGTTCGTGATCAGGTTCATGATTCT
>JBFYNF010000088.1:0-13997 GCA_041304525.1 Thermoplasmata archaeon
CTACAAGGGCATCAGACACGAGACTGGCCAGAAGGTCCGCGGCCAGAGGTCGAGGTCCAACGGGAGGACCGGCATGACCATGGGAGTCATGAGGAGAAAGGAGGGGCCGGCCCAGGCCGGAGAGGCCGCGCCGCCGGAGAAGAAGGAGTAGTGTGAGCGATGGGCGACCCCAAGTTCTCCAGAAGGAAGTACGAGAAGCCGTCCCACCCGTGGGAGGGCGAGAGGATCAAGGCGGAGAACGAACTCCTCATGAAGTACGGGCTCAAGAACAAGAGGGAGCTGTGGAGGGCCCAGTCGTTCATCAGGACACTCAGAGCTCAGAGCAGAGACCTCCAGGCGCGCGTAAGGACTGGCGACAAGCAGGCAGAGGTGGAGACGAAGGAACTCCTCCAGCGCTGCGCGAAGCTCGCTCTCCTTCCGTCCGAGGGGTCGACCCTCAATGATGTGCTCCTGCTCAACACCGAGGCGGTGCTCCAGAGACGGTTCCAGACGGTCATATACCGCAAAGGTCTCGCATTCACGCCCAACCAGGCGAGGCAGTTCATCGTCCACGGTCACGCAGCCATATCAGGCAGGAAAGTCACCATACCTGGCTACATGGTCAAGAGGGGCGAGGAAGACCAGATAGAGTACCACGTCACGTCGCCCATATCCAACGAGATGCACCCTGTAAGGCCCAAGCCGGAGGACCTCCAGAAGATCAAGGAGGCCGCGGAGGCCACAAAGCCCGAGGAGAAGAACGAGATCAAGGTCGCCAAGCCTAAGCTGGCCAAGATCATCAAGACGGAGCTGAAGGAGGAGAAGGAGGCCGAAACCGAGGTCCCCGAGGCTCCGGATCAGGAGGGATGATTGCATGGGCAAATGGGGTATAGCTCACGTGTACGCAAGTTACAACAACATCATCATCACGGTCACGGACATCACCGGGGCCGAGACCATCACGAAGGCAACTGGTGGCATGGTCGTGAAGGCGGCCAAGGACGAGGCGTCCCCGTACGCGGCGATGAAGGCCGCGGAGAAGGTCGCTGAGATTGCCAAGGAAAAGGGCATAGACAGCATCCATGTCAAGGTGCGCGCGCCCGGAGGCAACAGGTCCGCATCGCCTGGCCCAGGCGCTCAGGCCGCGATCAGGGGCCTCGCGAGGGCAGGGCTCAGGATTGGCAGGATCGAGGACGTCACCCCTGTACCGCACGACGGCACCAAGAAGAAGGGCGGCAGAAGGGGCCGAAGAGTGTAGGGATATCAGATGAAGATCGACATAGTCGAGATGACGCCTACGAAGGCTCAGCTCGTAATCACAGACACGAACCCGACGTTCGTGAACGCGCTCAGGAGGACAGTCACGTCCGATGTGCCCAAGATGGCCATAGACAACGTCGAGTTCCACCTGGGACCGATCATGGACGAGGGCGGCCAGGCGTACGAGAGCATCACGCCTCTATTCGACGAGATACTCTCGCACAGGCTGTCACTCATCCCGGTCCCGACCGACCTGGACACTTTCGTCTTCAGGTCCAAGTGCAGCTGCAACGGCGAGGGATGCCCGAGCTGCACGATCATGTACTCGCTCAACAAGAAGGGCCCGTGCACCGTGTACTCTGGCGACCTGGAACCCATCGGGAGCGAGAAGTTCAGGGTCAAGGACGACCTCATACCGATCGTCAAGCTCGCGGACGACCAGGCCCTGCTCGTGTACGCCACGGCAGAGCTCGGGACCGGGAGGCAGCACGCCAAGTGGCAGGCCGCGCTCGGCGCTGGCTACAAGTACGCCGCCAAGATTACGATCAAGCACGACAAGTGCGACCTCGGGGCCAGCTGCGTCGATGTCTGCCCTAAGGACGTCCTCGCGAAGGAGGACAAGAAGATCGTCGTGAAGCACCCGGAGAGATGCAACCTGTGCGGTGCGTGCATGGAGGTCTGCGAGGCCGGCGTGATCAAGGTCGAAGGGGACCCGACGAAGCTGCACTTCAGGTTCGAGACGGACGGCGGGCTCACGGCCAAGGACCTCCTGATAAAGGGTCTGAAGATGCTCGAGGAGCACTTCGAGAACCTCAGGGAGCAGATATCCAAGCTCGAGGAATGAGCCTCACAGGAACTCGTCGAGCTTCGAGTTCTTCACTTTGTCGGACTGGAACAACGAGTTTATCGCGCTCTCGAGCAACGCTATCCTCTGGAGCGTGTAGGCTGGCACGCCATATGTCACGCCGATGGCCTTCGCCTTCTCCAGGTATTTGCTGACACCTGCCTCGTGGACCGTGAGGGTGAGTTTGTTGCCGCAGTAGCACACGCCCCTCAGGGGTATCCTGCGATACTTCAAGTTGCACTTGGGGCACCTCAGCTGTTGTCCAGTGAACCTCTTCAGGCTTCCCTGGATGTCCGGGAGCAGGTGCCTCGTGATGACCCTGTGGGCGACGTCATTGACATCCACCGCACGGATCCTGACGCCGAGGGACATCTGCGCGTCAAGCTTATCGTCCATCGACTCCAACGATGTGTAGGCGGACATGACCGGTCCCTCGGATATGTCCGAGACCTCGTGCGTGAAGCCCATGCCCTCATACTGGAGCACAGTGCCGATCCTTCCCCCTATCAGGTCCATCATGGACTCCACCTCCTTCGGGTGCGCGTACCGCTGAGTGGCCTTGTAGAAATCGAGGCCGTAGACATAGGACACGTCCATGTTGTGCGCTTCCTTGTCTATCTCATTCGGGTCGAGTCTGGTCGTCAGCACGAGAGGGGCGTCCATGAGGCCTCCCCTCTTCTCCGGCAGGAACGACCTCGAGAAGTTCAGGAGGCAGTCCATGAGCATGATGATAGAGTCCTCGTCCCCGTCGCAGTTCCTCCTCTTGGCAGCGTGGAAGAACGGATGCGCGTAACCTACATGCGCCGCCGTGAAGCCCACTATCCTGGCCAGGACGCCTCCGGAGGTGTGAGGTGCAAGGCCGACGACCAGGTGCCCCACGAGGTCCTGCTTCGTGACCACGGCATAGAACGGCTCGAGCCCGTAGAAGTCCTGCAGGAGGTCGTCCACGAACCTCGTCGTGTTGATGATGTAGTCGACGCACGAGTCGGGGACCACGATGTCCTGGACCTTGAGCTCTAGCAGCTGGTCAGGGTCGGTCAGCTCCTTGCCCTCATGATCCGTCCCATATCCCAGTCTCTTCGCGGCCTCGATATCGATCCCCACCTCGGACGGCCTGAAGTGCGTAAGTGGGACGTCCGTCGCATCGACTCTTATGGTGCCATCTTTGAACACGAACAGGTCGTACCTGGCCCTCAATATGCCCTTCTCGAGCGGCTCAGGGGTCTTGTCCTTCGATATCATGCCCTGGACGCCCTTCACCTCGGGGGCGTGCTTCTCTCCCAGGAAGGTCAAGGCTTTCTCGAACATGTCGGAGAGCGGCAGGCCCTGGAGGCTGGATGTCCCGGTCGGCTTTGTATGGGAGCCACATCTGCACTTCGGCATGAAGCCTTTGGAACCGCATACAGGGCACAAACGCTCACCCAGCTCTATCCTGACCTCCCCGGATGCCGATGCCGCGCTGATCAGCCTCTGCGGCCCTCCTGCGAAGCCCACGGGAAACAGGCAATGTGGCGGAGGTTTCATCCTCCTCTCCCTAGCCTTCTCTGGACGCGCGACCCTCGCACCGATCCTGGTCACGGCGCGTGCGCGCACCTCGACGCCGGAGAGAGCAGACACAATCTCCAGGCTCTTCGCGCCCTCTGGCGGGACATTCTCGTTGCACTTCACTCCTCCACCGGATGGTTCGAGGCCAAGGCAGAGCAAG
Source organism: Thermoplasmata archaeon (assembly GCA_041304525.1). Lineage (GTDB taxonomy): Archaea > Thermoplasmatota > Thermoplasmata > UBA10834 > UBA10834 > UBA9653. Next base: position 3,789 of record JBFYNF010000088.1, read on the forward strand.
AGCTGGTCCTTGCACGCCTCGACCACATACGAACCGTCCTGGACCCTGTGAGGCACGCCAAGCCGCTCTAGGAGGGTCTTCAACTCCTGATCCTCCTGGATGTACAGGGAGTCCTTCTCGAGCCTCGCTGCAGAAAGCCTATTCCTCAGCTGGAGCACATCATCTGGGGAGAGGTCGTACCAGAACAGATTGAACCTGGGGTGGAGCGGGAGTCTGAGCTCGTGGCTCATCTCGACCGCACGCTCGAACGAGGGCGCCTCCCAGTCCTCCGGGAGCGAGCCACACCTTGCCAGGAGCTCCTCCCGGTGCCACTCGAGCGAGTATCCAGCAGGCATCAGGAGATGGTTGTTCTCCGCGAACTCGCCGAACGGTATGAGTATCTCACCCACATCGATGATCTCCTTGACCTTGCCTTTGACAGCCAGCGCTTCCGCCGGGGTGTCGATCTGGACCACATCGCCGTTCTCCAAGAGCACTATCGGCCCTTCAATGGAACCGCACGGAGTCATCGCTCCGGCCTTGCCGGGACGCTCAATCTTGATCTGGGTCCCTATGGCGACGAAGTCGTCCAGGATCATCATCGTGGCAGGGTTCAAGGCGAGGGCCGCGAGGCCTGTGGCCCTGGTCCGGCCGTACCTCAGCCTGAACCCACCCACTCTCGAAGGATATGACAGGACGGGCCTGCCCGCGATGAGGTCCTTGAGGAACTTGTAGCTCGGGGTGATCTCCGGCCCCCCGTCCTCCACGCCCTTCTTCTTGAGGTCGAGGTACTCGTCTATGAACTCCCAGCCGTCAATGCCCAGGCGCTTCACGTGCTTCTGGACCTTGGGAGCCTTGAGGCACAGACCCTCGGCTATCACGAGACACGCGCCCCCACGCACCTTGTTCGTAGCGACCCTGGGAAGGTCCCTGAAGCCCTGGATCTCATCGTCCTCGGTCCCTTCGCCGTCCACGCATATGGGCACGTTCCGGGCGATGAGATCAATCTCCTCGTTCGTGGGGGTGTACTGCAGGTGCTGGCATGACTTGTAGAGCGGTATCTCCTCCTTCAGCCTCTGCACCTCCCCCGTGCTAGGGAGATATCTGCCTATGCCCAGTTCACGGCGGACAACGTCAGCTATGAGCACGCTCATGGCCTGTCCCGTGCCGCCCGCGGATCTGATGGGGCCGGCGAAGAACACTGTCAGATAATTGGAGCCGTCCGTGTTCTTGTTCAACGATACACTCGCGATTCCTTCCAGAGGCGCGACCAGTATGCCCTCGGTGAGCACGGCCAAACCTACCCTTACGGCCCTCTCGATTGCGAACTCGACGGTCTTCGCGGGCATCTTCGCATACTCCTTCGCGATGACCAGAGAGACCTCTTCCCTGTTGTGGTCCCTCCCAAGCTCCCGTATGCGGTCGGCGACTCCTTCGACCTCCCACTCATACAACAGCTTCTCCACCCTCGCAGCCAGATCCGAGGCCTGAGGGACCTCCACGCCCAGCTCGGGATCGCAGCCTCTAGAACGTGCGCGCTTGACCACCTCGTAACATGCATCGACCTCGCGCTGGAGCGATGAAAAGTACTCCTGCATTGATTCGCTGCAGACAACGCCTACCGTGTTGCGCTCCCCCATGCTACCGCCCACCCAGAAGAAGGACTTAACATCAATCTCTGAGCGGAGTGGTTAGGTGCTATCCCGACGGCGAATCACCTCGCGCCACTATAAGCGTTGCTAGACTGAGACGGCAACGCCCGACCGCGTTAACAGCGCAAACACTTAAGACGGATGAGCGAGAATAGAATACACGGGGAGGTGAGGAGACGGCGAGGATAAGGAAGCGTTCTGGCGAGCTGCAGGAGTTCGACCGGCGGAAGCTGGAGGAGTCCATACGGAAGGCCGGCGCGAGCGACGAGACCGCCCGCAAGATAGCGGAGAAGGTCAGACCATCGGAGGGAACGACCACCGAGGAGCTGAGGAAGACGGTCTCGCAGGAGCTCAGACGCGAGAACGAGGCGCTATCAGGCGCCTATGCGTCCACAAGAAGGTTGCGAGCAAGGGCCGCATCGGACCTCGCGGCGGGCGTCGTGTTGCTCCACGAAGAGCTGATGAGGCAACATGGCTTGCAATCTGGACAGTCGGCGCACGTGGTCCACATGGACAAGAGGGCCGACGTTCAGGTCAAGCCCACAGAATCCGTGAAGCCCGCTGAGATATGGATGTCCAAGTCAGACCTGGACCGCCTGGGCGCATCCGAAGGGTCACGCGTGAACGTAAGATTCAAAGCGTGACGCAACCACTTCTAAGAGGGAGGCTCTCACACCTGAGCGGCCTCTTTCTCCATTTTTCGCATCAGGGCGACGATCTCGTCGACCAGCTCCTCGATCCCTTGGCCCGTCTCGGCAGATATCTTCCGCCTGTCGGACCCGCTGGACACGATGTCCACCTTGTTCTCGACCGAGAAGATCGGGATTCCTTTGAACTCAGTCTCTATCTCTTTCAGCAGGTGCTCCTGCTCAGGCATTCGGTATCCGCATGTTTCCGACGGGTCGATCACGAAGACGATTGCGTCCGCCAGGTGTCTCAAGGCCAATATCGCCCTGAGCTCGATGGCGTTCCTCTGGTCAAAAGGTCGGTCCAGCAGCCCTGGCGTGTCGATGACCTGGTATCTGAGGTACTTCCGCTCGAACATACCCACGGATATCTCCTGGGTGGTGAACGGGTACACGGCCACGCGGGGCTTAGCGGTGGATATGCGACCTATGAGCTGGCTCTTGCCCACGTTAGGCGCGCCCGCGATGACGATGGTTGGGTCATCAGGGGACACCGTCGGGAACTTGCGTATCTTGTTCCGGGCGACCGCCAGGAAGTCGAGTTCTTTCGACACCTGCTTCACGACCGATGATATGCGCCCGTACGCCGCCCTCCTGATCTCATCTATCCAGTTGATCCTCTCGGCGACGGCGATGTCCCTCACGGCCTGCTTGGATATCTTGGCCACTTGTCCCCTCGACCAGTCTATCGCACCCAAGGATTTCCTGACCTTGTCCGTACCCACCGCCATGTCTATGAGTTCGGAGTAGAACGGGTTGAGCTTGCCAATACTGGGGAAGGCCTTCACGTACTTGCCCATCGTGGTGACGATGGTGTCGCTCGAGGACTTCAGCTTCGCGATGTTGATCTCCCTCACGGTCTCGAGCCTCGTGACCCCTATGTGTTCTATCTTGGAGGCACGCTTGAAGGCCTTGTCCAGTATCTCGTCGGCCGAGAGCACGGTGGGAATGTCGAACATTACATCGTGGTCATGTACCGACCCCATGATAAAGGCTCCTCCCTCTGGGTCACGTCAAAAAACCTAATATCAGGATAGGCGCCTTAGTGACCGACCAAGATGAGGAACGTGAAGGCTCGCAGAGGCAAGGAACTCGTGTGCAAGGGTTGGAGGCAGGAAGCGATACTGAGGATGCTCCAGAACAACCTCGAGAACGCCGAGAAGCCTGAAGAACTCATCATATACGGCGGTACTGGAAAGGCCGCCAGGAACTGGGAGTGCTACGACGCCATAGTCGAAACCCTCAAGCGTCTCGAGGACGACGAGACGATGCTGGTCCAATCGGGCAAACCCGTCGCGGTCTTCAGGACGATGAGGACCTCGCCGAGAGTCCTCACAGCAAACTCTCACCTTGTACCCCGGTGGTCCACCTGGGAGGAGTTCTACAAGCTCGAGGCCAAGGGGCTCATCATGTACGGCCAGATGACCGCTGGTGGCTGGGCGTACATCGGCACACAGGGGATAATCCAAGGTACTTACGAGACCTTCGCAGCGTGTGCCAAGAAGCATTTCAAGGGCACTCTGAAGGGCAGGCTCGTGCTCACGGGGGGCCTCGGTGGCATGGGTGGGGCGCAGCCGCTCTCTGTGACCATGAACGGGGGCGTATGCCTCGCGGTCGAGGCGGACCGGAAGAGGATCGAACGCAGAGCGAGTGTAGGGTACTGCGACACAATATGCGACGATCTGGACGAGGCACTCCGGACAGCCCTTGAAGCGAAGGAGGACAAGAGGCCTCTATCCATAGGCCTGGTCGGGAACTGCGCGGAGACGCATCCGATGCTGCTCTCGAGGGACATCATACCTGACGTCGTCACGGACCAGACCTCCGCTCATGACGAGCTCGGAGGGTACATTCCCAAGGGGCTGACGGTGGAGGAGGCCGCTAAGCTGAGGAAAGCCGACCCCGAACAGTACAAGAAGAGGGCCCTGGACAGCATCGGCGAACATGTGAGAGCCATGCTCGGATTCCTCAGAGAAGGGGCGGTGGTGTTCGACTACGGGAACAACATCAGGGCACAGGCCCAGCGCGTCGGCGTGAACGACGCATTCGACTTCAAAGGGTTCGTCCCTCTCTACATCAGGCCCATGTTCTGTGAGGGCAGGGGACCATTCAGATGGATAGCGGTGTCCGGTGACCCTGATGACATCCTCAAGACGGACAAGGTCGTGATGAAGGAGTTCAAGGATAACAGACAGCTCGTGAACTGGATCAAGCTTGCGGAGGAGAAGGTCCCCTTCGAGGGGCTCCCAGCGAGGGTCTGCTGGTTAGGTTACGGCGAGAGGGCCAGATTCGGTAAGATCATCAACGACATGGTGGGCTCGGGGGAGCTGTCCGGCCCCATCGTAATCACGAGAGACCACTTGGACTGCGGTTCGGTCGCATCGCCGAACCGGGAGACCGAGGGCATGATGGATGGCAGCGACGCCATCGCAGACTGGCCCCTCCTGAACGCCCTCGTGAACGCATCCGGGGGCGCGGACCTCATAGCGATACACAACGGCGGAGGAGTCGGAATCGGATACTCCACTCATGCTGGGCTCCTGGTCGTGGCAGATGGCACCAAGGAGGCCGAGGAGAAGATCCAGCGCGTCCTGACGACCGACCCGGGGACGGGCGTGGTCAGGCATGCAGATGCGGGGTACCCGGAAGCCATCAGAGTCGCAAAGGCTAGGAAGCTCAAGATGCCAATGCTCAGATAGCCTCAGGACCCTCCATACCTGCAAAAGGTATTTCACATGACCTGACTGATACGCCACGTGCGAGAGATGTACGATCTCAGGCTCAAGATGTGGCTCGTCAGGGACGGGGAGTTCATTCTCAGCGATGGCAGGGCTCACCTACTGCGCAGGATCAGAGAGACCAAGTCGATCTCTGAGGCCGCAAAGGAGATGGGCATGTCCTACAGGCACGCCTGGGGGATCCTGCACAGGATAGGCGAGAACGCTGGCGGGGACATCGTCACATCGTCCAGGGGCGGCAAGAAGGGCGGCGAGACCATGCTCACGCCCCTAGGGGAGGACATCCTGACCGAATACGACAACAGGGTCTCCTCGCTCCAGAGCCAGTTCGATAACCACTGGAGGAAACCTTCAGTCACGACCGACGGCATCGTGTTCAAGGACGGGAGGATCGTCCTCATAAGGAGGAGGAACGACCCGTTCAAGGGGTCCCATGCGCTACCCGGAGGGTTCGTGAACTACGGCGAGAGACTGGAGGACTGCGTCGTGAGGGAAGTCCTCGAGGAGACAGGGCTACGGACCAATGTCGTTGGGCTCGTCGGCCTGTACTCAGCCCCTGGCAGGGATCCGCGCGGGCACTTCGTCACCGCGGTCTACGAGCTCCGGCCGATTGGTGGAGCGCTCAAAGCAGGAGACGATGCGAGTTCAGCCGAATGGGTCTCTGTTGAGAACATCCCTCAGATGGCCTTCGACCACGGCGACATCATAGCCGCCTTCCTAGCAAAGAAGAAAGATGGTGGGAAGAAGTAGTTTGTTCACAGGGCGGGGACCATCCCGCTCTGCGCGTACACGAACGGCAGGTAGACCACTTTCGCATCGTTCACTGTCAGCGAGTAGTCCAGCCTCTGCAGGACTCCAGGTTTCTCCGCCTCCATCGTCACCACGACGAAGTCCGCCATCTGCGTAGCCTCGTCCTTGGTCATCGAAGCCGGGAGCCGCCTGACACCGCCGAAGTTCAGCCGTGTGGCGTATCTTGGAGGCGTCGCCGTGAAGGTCGTGGACCAGTACTTCAGCGCGTTAGTGTCCATGTCCGTCGCCGGGAGGTAGATGAAGAGGCTGCCCGTGTCGCCCCCGCTCTTGAGCCAGTTCGCCAATCTGAACAGCTGGCCGCCCTCCACGCTCTTGGACTTGATCACGAACGAGCTGTACATCCTCCAGAAGGGCATATACACCTTCTCGCCCTGGGCAGACTTGTTGAACTCTGCAATCTCAAACTCGACTTTGTCCGTGCCGCCGTCGCGAACATGAAGCGTGTTGCACTTGTCGCAATAGAACAGCCTGTCGCGTTCCTTCGAGTAGATAGGTGTGTTGCACGAAGGGCACTTGACCTGAACGACCCTCATCTCATCCCTCCCTGGATCTGCTTGGCGATGCTCCCGATGTCCTTGAGAGCCTGCTTGGACGAGCCCTTCCTATCCTTGAACTCGCCCTCCACGATCTCGGACCCGTGCCTGAAGAATCTGTAGAGCACATAGAGGATCGCGACGCCGGCCACCAGTCCTCCGATCGCAATCTCGGCGCTCCCATCGGAGAACATGAGTCCTGCGGCCGCGATTATGCCTCCAAGAGAGACGCCGGCGGTCACCGCCAGGCTCTGGAACACCGGGTCACCGGGCGCCCTACCAGACATGACTTGGCCCGTGACGCCGTCCACACCCGTCATGTACATCCTGTCCCGATACTTGTACCGGACGACCCATACAGGATAGTAGACCATCGACAGGCGTTTGGGGATCACATGGAGCCGCTCGAACGTCACATGGGGCACTCTCGCGCTTGACCTGGCCCTCGACAAGGAGTCGTTCTTGGCATGGACGACTGCGTCGTCCTTGCTGGTCGTCGCCTCGAATGTCGGTATCATCTCGAAATCGGCGAAGCTGGTCTCGCCCGTGAAGTTCTTGAGCGTCTGTATGCCCAGGTCTCCTGGGTCGCACGCAATCTCGGAGAAGTTGTAGTCCTGGAGCACCATGACCTCCTTCGGTATGCGCTCGACCGTGACCTTGCCGTTCTTGTCGGTGTGTCTGCGCTCCTCGTATCCACAGACCCAGCCCGCCACCCTAGTGATGGCGCGCCAGAATGGGAGGTAGATGGGGTAAACCTCAGTGACCTGACCGACCCTCTTCAGGTCTCTTGCCTTGAAACCCCTGGCCCACCAGGCCTGCGCCGCGGCCACGGCATTCGGGCGCAGGACCTTGCTCTTGAACGCGATTGTGGACACACCCTTGTCACCCTCGATGAACAGCATCGAACCGCAGTATTGGCAAGGGATGGTGTCCTCACCCTCGACGACAGATATCGCGCCTCCACACGCGGGGCAGTTCAAGCCGATGGATATCCCGGTCATGGTCTCACATCCTCCGCGCGACGTACAACGCAGTCACGAACACACCTACAACCGTCACGCCCATCAGAGCAAGCGCCAACGGGAGGGACACCGCGGCTAGCAGGCCCTCGGCGAGGAATGCGACGAAACCCAGCCCCGCGACAGCCATGTAGGCGCCTGAACTCCGCACCGGGAACTCCGCTGAGAAGACCTCGCCTGCGGACGCGTCAATGACGACCTCGTAGCGCTTCTGGTTGAAGACGTAGTCCAGCTTCCATATGGGAAAGAACACGAGCGCCTGCTCCTTCGGCTTCCCGGGCAGCTGCTCGTTATAGGATGTCATCTCGATGTCAGGCTTGATGAGCTCCGCCCCGCCGACGTCGAACGACCCGTCGAATATCTTCAGATCTGTGGCTGGCACCTTGAGGCTGTGTAGGCCGGGCAGGGTCGTCGAGCCTGCGGGCTCCACGATGACCTGCTCCTTGCCGTTCACGTCCCTCTTGAACATGTACACGGGGAAGTACTTCTTCTTCACTCCCGCGATCTGCGCCAGCCTGTCCAGATCCTTGGCCTTGGTAGACCCCGCGGCCCATCTCCTGAACACGCCCACGGCGTTCGTCTCATCGACCATGAAAGGCGCGGCGTAGTAGAACCCCGCGCCGCTCCGGTCGATGAACACCTGGGAGTTGCAGTACGAGCACTTGACAAACTTCGTCTCCGCGTCGAATGTGACTGGAGCCGCGCACTTCGGACACTTGATGCTGGCCAGGTTTCCCACCCCATCGTGTACTTACGTCTGAGATCTCAGGCTTGCTTGCCGCACTCCGGGCAGAACTTCGAGCTCGCTGGCACCTCGACACCGCATGACGCGCACTTCTTCGTCGAAGCCATGGGCGCTCCGCACTCAGGGCAGAACTTGGTCCCCTCGGGGACCTGCGCCTTGCACTTAGGACATGGCACGGTCGCCTGGCCCAGCTTGCCACCGCAGGACGAACAGAACTTGTTCGTCGCGGGGTTCTGCGTATTGCACTTGAGACAGACCACCATCGCAGCAGCCGCGGTCTGGGCGGTGCCCACAGGTGGCGGCGTCGTCTGCCTCATCGAGTCCATCATCGTCCAGCCCATGCCTATGCCCGCGCCGACGCCAACGCCCGCAGCGGCCGCGCCGCCCGCCGGGTTCTGGGCCGCCTCGCGCATGGCCTGTCCGGATTGGTACTGGACGTAGTTGGTGCCGAGTATCTGCATCGACGAGCGGGTGTCCACAGCCTTCTGGACCTCCTCTGGCATCGAGATGTACAGGCCGGATATCTTCTCGATTGATATGCCATACAGGTCGAAGTGGTCCTTCGTCCTGGACAGCACGACCTGCTCGATGCTGGTGAGGTTGGCCGCGAGGTCCGCGACGCCCATGCCCTCGTTCTTCATGTCACCGACGGAGTCGTAGATGAGTATGATCATCTGCTCTTTGATCCTCTCCTCGACCTCCGCGCTCGTGGCGTAGTTGAAGGTACCGACGAACTGGTTCACGAAGTTCGCCGGGGACGCGACCTTGTACCTGAACTCGCCGAACACCCGCAAGTTGACCATGCCGAACTCCTTGTCCCTGAACGGGTACGGCTGCTTGCTGCCGAACTTGCCGTCGAACGGGCGCTTCTGGAGGTACACGACCTCTGCCTGCTGTTGCACGCCCGACAGGAACTTGACGATGGCGCCCACGATGGGGGCGTTCAGCGAGCTGAGGGCGTATCTGTCCGGTCTGTCGATGTACGCGAGCGCCTTGCCGTCCCTGAAGAACACGGCAGTCTCGTCCTCGCGCACGACGATGTTATCGTTGAACCGTATGTTCCTGGGTATGCGGAACATGATGTTGCCACGCTTGTCCACATCCTCCCACTTGAAAGTCGCCGCACCTATCACACTCATGTCATCACACCTCCGTACCCTGTATCACGAGCATGCGTCTGTTGAACTTGTCCTCGAAGTCCGTGATCCTCGCCTTGATGTTCATGATGTCCTTGTAGCTGGCTGTTTCATCGGCGGCCATCAATCCGTTCTTGAGGGAGTCGATGCTCGCGTGTATGGCCACCATGTGGTCCAGCATGCTCGCGTCGAACTCGTAGAGCTTGTCGAGCTCCTCCTCCTTGATCTGTATGTCCGCTGCGAAGCCGGAGTAGCCCATCTCCGCGTGCGTGACGGCGCCCTCGACCTTCTTGAAATTGTTGATGAGGCCGCCAATGAGGTCCAGCTCCTTGGAGCCGTAGCTCTGGACGAGCAGGCCCCTGCATTCCTCGAGGCCTCGCCTCTCCAGGCTGAGCTTCTGGGCCAGTTGGGAGCGCAGCATCCTGTCCGCGTCCCTCAGGTCCTCCTTCAGCCTGTAGCCTCTGAATCCAGGTATGAAAGTCTGGATCTTCTTCAATATGCCCCTGTCTTCCTCTACTCTGCCTCTGATATCTGTTGGCATTTTGGGGGAGCCTCCGATAACATCGGCAATATCGACCCGATGAGCTAATAAACATGTCGATGGAGGGCCAGGATGCTGGATTGAATTTAAGTCGGATGGAGGCGATGACCCTAGAGAGATGACCTTCAGCATCATAGGCGTCATAGGAGCTAGCAGACCGGACAGGAAGACATACCAGCTCGCCGAGGAGGTCGGAAAGGAGATCGCCAAGCGGGGGGCTGCTGTCGTGTGTGGCGGGCTAGGAGGGGTCATGGAAGCCGTGTGCAAGGGCGCTAGGAGCGAGGGCGGCCTCACCATAGGGATCATACCGTCCGATTTCAGAGACGACGCGAACAAGTATGTCCAGATACCCATAGTGACGGGCATGGGG
>JBFYNF010000089.1:0-32957 GCA_041304525.1 Thermoplasmata archaeon
GAGGCGGGCATACGCTTCGGACAGAATGTCATCGATGTCATCATCGCGGGGGCGGAGAAGGCCGTCGTCGGGACAGCGACGCTCACGAGCCTCGCGCCCTCTCCGATGTACTTCTGTACAAGCTCTGAACCGACGAACCTGATGAAAGTCGCGTTGGTCTGCTTCGCGACCGCCTTCGCCAGCAACGTCTTACCAGTGCCGGGAGGCCCTACGAGAAGCACACCCTTCGGCGGGTCGATCCCGACCTTCTTGTACAGTTCGGGCCTCAGCAGTGGGTCCTCGACCGCCTCGCGGATCTCGACAATCTGCTCCTGGAGCCCTCCTATCTCATCGTAAGTCGTATCGGGCTTGGTGATGATCTCGGCGCCGACGACCACAGGGTCGAGGGACGGCGGGAGGACACCCATGACCGCGAGCGTCTGCTTGTTGAGCGCCACGCGCGCGCCCGAGACTAAGAGTTCTGGTGAGACGTAATCCGAAGTGCTGACGACGAAGTCGGGGCCCGTCGAACTCTTCACGACGACCCTCCCGTCTGCGAGTATGTCCTTTATCTGTCCGATTATCAGGGGTGGGGTCTTCAACCTCTCAAGTTCGGCCTTGAGCCTCTTCAGCTCCTTCTGAAGCCTGATGAGCTCCCCCTCGACGAACCTCTTCTCGCCCTCGGAACGGCGGGCTTCCTCGACGAGTTCCAGGTTCCTCTCCTCGAGAACCGAGATCCTCCTCTGTATTTCATCGAACATCTCAGCGGATTGGTCCTGTGACAATGCTTTGCACCCCATTCCAGTATGTGTTCCGAGCTTCGAACGTAATAAGGTTAAATACTCTATTTATCCTTTGCTGGTTCCACTCAGTGACGGTGTTTTCATGATTTGCGAGATGTGCGGGAAAGACGTCACTTTCTGCAAGAAAGTGACTATCGAGGGCGTGCATCTTGAAGTATGCGCCGAATGTGCAAAATTCGGCACGGAGGCGCGGAAAGAGGCCGCCAAGCCCGAGGGACCAAAACCGATTATCACTCAGAGGTTGGAGGTCCGGGAGAAGCGTGGCAAGCCCCGGGACATTTACGTCGCGGGGGAGACAGAGGAGCTAGCCGACGACTTCGCGAACAGGATACGAGACGCGAGGCAGAAGCTCGGACTGAGTCAGAAGGACCTAGCCATGAGGATCAACGAGAGGGTGACGGTCCTCAGCAAGATTGAGACTGGCGACATGAGGCCCGACGAGAGGCTAATATCCAAACTGCAGAAGGAGCTCGGCATCATACTGAAGGAGAAGGTCGTCCCGATACAGATGGCCAAGGAGTCGGGACCGCGCCCGCTCACGCTGGCCGACCTGATCAAGATCAAGAAGTAGCGGCTGGCCTGGTCATCTCGCGATGTCTCTACTCAGCACCGCTGACTCAGCGCGCTGAAGGTGCCCCAATTCTATCTGGAGACCGTAGGATGATGCGACGAGGAGCGCCGCCGGCTCGATGTCGATGCCGAGCATCTCCTGCTCCTTGTTGACTCTGGACACGACCTCTCGCTTGGGCACCGACCTGGCCCTCACAATCCTCTCGACAATCTCGGTGAACAGATCCGTGGTCCTCTTCGCGCCCTCTTCGAGGGCCGCCTTCGGCGGTCTGTAGTCGACCGGCACCGTCACTCCTGAGTAGTCGAAGGTTGGGACGAGGCTGCCGTTCCTGCGCTCGAGGAAACCGCCTGTGAGGCCGGCCTCCATCAGCTTCTGGGCCTCTTTCGGTGAGAACCATCTGAGGTCCATCGATGCCGAGAAGACGAATTCCTTCTCGGTCAGCTCCTCCCTCCCCTTGCTCTTATAGAGAACCGCTATGCTCTTCTGAAGCTCACTCATCTCCGTCGATGCTCCCGAGGTCTTCCGTTATGATGTAGTCGATGCCGAGGTCCGCCATCCTAGACTCTTCGGCCAACGGTGCGAACACTCCGAGCGTGAACCCAAGGTCTCTCTTGGCCCTCGACGCTTCTTCCGCCAGTGCGCGCGGGACGACGATCTCCTGTATCCCTATGTCCAGCACGTCCCGCGATAGGTCGAGGAAGGCTCTGCCACCAATCAATGGGTCAGAACCGAGGATCCCATCCCGGTAGTCCGCTTTGAGTATAATGTTCTCGGACAACTTAAATGCTCCTCTCAGCTCGTCGAGGCTCGTGAGCGTCGCTGTCCCGACGACGGCCTTCTCCGCCCCCGCGATGATGACATCGATGACATTCTGTCCGAAGCGTATGCCCGCCTCGTACATCGTGGGCATCTCGTCGCATATCTCACGTGCGATGTCGAGTTGGGGCTTGTTCCTCTCTATCCCGTCCTCGTCCGAGACGTAGAGCATCTCGTGGTCCGCCGAGATTCGGGCGATGATGTCGTCCAACTTCTCGCGCGGGTACGCGCGGCGGAGAAAGTTGCGGCCTTTCAGGGACAGATGAGGTATTGCTCTCATGACAAGGGGGCGCAGAAAGACTAGGACGTAGATATATCCGTGCATCAGGGACGGGGCTGTTCCGGTCCTCGATTTTCATAGTGCGAGTGCCGTATCGGGATATGATAACGCTTATATAGAAGCACTAACATATACGAGACCCTACCGCGCAAACGGAAGGGCGCTAGACTGGTCAACCCAGGTAGAGTAGGGAGGCATGAAATGATAGGCCAAACACCGATTTATATACTGAAAGAAGGAACCAAGAGAGACAAGGGCAAGGGCGCGCAGTTCAACAACATCGCTGCAGCCAGGGCCATAGCCGATGCCGTCAGGAGCACGTTGGGCCCGAGGGGCATGGACAAGATGCTCGTCGACAGCATGGGCGATGTGGTGATCACCAACGATGGCGTCACCATACTGAAGGAGATAGATGTAGAGCACCCGGCAGCCAAGATGATCGTCGAGGTCGCCAAAACCCAGGACGAGGAGTGCGGCGACGGGACGACGACTGCGGTAATCCTCGCCGGTGAGCTGCTGAAGAAGGCCGAGGGACTCATCGAGCAGAATATCCACCCGACCGTCATATCGGGAGGTTACAGGCTCGCAGCCAACAAGGCGAAGGAGTATCTCGAGGAGGTCGCGATCAAGGTGTCCCCGAGCGACAAGGAGACGCTCATGGACATTGCGAAGACCTCGATGATATCGAAGAGCGTCGCCGCGTCCAGGGAGCTCCTGGCCAAGGTAGCTGTCGATGCCGTTACCGCCGTTGCCGAGAAGAAGGGAGACGGAACATGGACAGTCGACGACGACAACATCCAGATTGTCAAGAAGCAGGGCGGATCGATGGATGACACGACGATGATCTCAGGCATCATAGTCGACAAGGAAGCAGTGCACCCAGCGATGCCGAAGAAGGTCGAGAAGGCCAAGATCGCCCTCGTCGATTCGGCGCTCGAGGTCAAGAAGACCGAGATAGACGCCAAGATTGAGATCACGGACCCGAGCCAGCTGCATGCGTTCCTCGAGGAAGAGGAGAACATGCTCAAGAAGATGGTCGACACCGTGAAGAAGTCCGGAGCGACCGTGTTGTTCTGCCAGAAGGGCATCGACGACCTCGCACAGCACTACCTGTCCAAGGCAGGCGTGTACGCCGTGCGCAGGGTCAAGAAGAGCGACATGGAGAAGCTCGCGAAGGCCACCGGCGCCAACCTAGTCACGAAGCTGGACGACCTCAAGGCTGATGACCTCGGCGTGGCGAACCTCGTCGAGGAGAAGAAGATCGCGGACGACAGGATGACATTCGTCACCGGCTGCAAGAACCCGAAGGCCGTCTCCATACTGATCAGGGGCGGCACCGAGCATGTCGTGGACGAGATCGACAGGTCACTGAACGACGCCATCAGCGTTGTCGCAGTCGCCTTCGAGGACGGAAAGCTCGTCACGGGCGGCGGCTCCGCAGCGACCGAGCTAGCTCTCAGGCTGAGGGACTTCGCGGCATCAGTCGGCGGCAGGGAGCAGATCGCCATAGACGCGTTCGCGTCCGCACTCGAGGTCATACCGACAGCGCTGGCTGAGAATGCTGGTCTGGACCCGATCGATATCCTGATTGAGCTGAGGCAAGCGCACAAGGCGGGAAGGAAGACCGCTGGTGTCAATGTCTTCACGGGCAAGATCACCGACATGAAGAAGGAGAGGGTCCTCGAGCCGATAAGGGTCGGCAGGCAGGCCATCAGCTCCGCCACGGACGCGGCCGTCATGATCCTCAGGATCGATGATGTGATAGCGTCGAAGGGCGGCAGCCCGAAGGGCCCACAGGGACCTGGCCCAGGCGACATGGGAGACATGGACTGAAGTCCATCCCCAAACCCCTTTCCCAAATCCTTTCAAGTTCGAAACACGGGCTCAACACGCCCGTGAACCCGCTGGAGGCTACCACCGATGGCTGACGAGGACGCGGGCGAGCTCGACATGCCCGACAACGAACAGGAGATGAAGGAGGCAGCTCCGTCCGATCCGATTGCAGAGAGGGACCGAAGGATCGAAGAACTCACGGACGACCTGAAGCGCCTCCAGGCGGAGTTCGAAAACTACAAGAAACGGGTCCTCAGAGAAGGAGCCGAGAAGGCCAAGGCAGGTGCGGAGGGCGTCGTGCGCGACCTCCTCGCACTCATGGACACATTCGACAAAGCCCTCGAAGATGCGGAGAAGAACGAATACCCCGAACCGCTCAGAAAAGGGCTCGAAGGTATACACAGACAACTCCTACAGACGCTCCAGAGACAGGGGCTGAGGGAAATCAAAACCGACGCGCGGTTCGATCCGTTCGAACATGAAGCCATCATGCGCGAGGAGCGAGAGGGCATGGACGACGGAAGGATACTCGAGGTGTACCAGAAAGGGTACGCGTTCGGGCCCAAGGTCATACGCCCCGCCAAGGTCAAGGTCTCCAAAAACGTGAAGACAGAGGACACAGAAGATACTCACGATACTCAGGAATCACAATCGGAAGAGAGAGGTGAATGAGCAATGGCAGAATCTAAGGGAAAGATCATCGGCATCGACCTCGGCACGAGCAACTCAGCGGCCGCGGTCGTGGAGGGCGGCAGGCCTACGATAGTACCGAGTGCAGAGGGGACGAGCCTGGGAGGCAAGGCGTTCCCGTCGTATGTCGCGTTCACGAAGGACGGACAGATGCTCGTGGGAGAGCCGGCGAGGCGCCAGGCGGTTTCCAACCCAGAGGGGACCGTGATGGCGATCAAGAGAAAGATGGGCACGGACCACAAGGTCCAGGTCCACGGCAAGGAGTACACACCACAGCAGGTGTCAGCGTTCATACTCCAGAAGATCAAGAGGGACGCGGAGGCGTACCTGGGCTCCAAGGTCGAGAAGGCGGTCATCACGGTGCCCGCATACTTCAACGACAACCAGAGGCAGGCGACCAAGGACGCAGGGACCATCGCCGGGCTCGAGGTCGTCAGGATCATTAACGAACCCACGGCAGCCGCTCTGGCGTACGGCCTCGACAAGTCGGAGAGCGAGCATAAGATACTCGTATTCGACCTGGGAGGCGGGACGCTGGATGTAACCATCATGGAGTTCGGCCAGGGCGTGTTCGAGGTCATATCCACCAGCGGCGACACGCAGCTGGGCGGCACTGACATGGACAATCTGCTCGTGGAGTACGTTTCAAAGGAGTTCAAGGCCGACACAGGCATAGACATCTCGAAGGACAAGATGGCGGTCCAGCGCGTCAGGGAGGCGGTCGAGAAGGCCAAGATAGAGCTGTCCTCGACACTCGAAACAGAGATCAACCTGCCCTACGTGAGCGCGGACGCATCGGGCCCGAGGCACCTGGCCATGAAGCTGACGAGGGCGAAGCTCGAGGAACTCGTCAAGCCAGTGGTCGAACGCTGCAGGGGCCCCACGATGCAGGCAATCCAAGACGGGAAGCTGTCCTCTGAGAACATAGACAAGGTCATCCTGGTCGGAGGACCGACCAGGATGCCAATCGTGCAACGGTTCGTAGAGGGCATCGTAGGTCCCAAGATCGTGCGCGGAGTGGACCCGATGGAGTGCGTGGCCATGGGCGCCGCGATTCAGGGAGGGATCATAGAGGGCAGCGTGAAGGACATCCTGCTGCTCGACGTCACACCGCTCTCACTGGGCGTAGAGACGATGGGGAGCGTGTTCCACAAGCTCATCGAGAGGAACACGACGATCCCCACGAGGAAGAGCGAGATATTCACTACGGCCACGGATGGTCAGACCAGCGTCGAGATACACGTGCTCCAGGGAGAGAGGCCGATGGCCTCTGACAACGTCACCCTGGGCAGGTTCCACCTCATCGGCATAGCGCCGGCCCCCAGGGGCCTCCCCCAGGTAGAGGTCACGTTCGACATAGACGCCAACGGCATCATAGACGTGAAGGCGAAGGACCTCGGCACTGGCAAGGAGCAGAAGATCACCATCACCGCGACCACGAAGCTCGGGAAGGACGATGTCGAGCGCATGGTGAAGGACGCCGAGAAGTTCGCGGACGAGGACCGCAAGAGGAAGGAAAAGGCCGAGCTGAAGAACCGCGCGGAGCAGAGGGCATACGAGGTCGCTCACATCATCGAGGAGATGGGCGACAAGATCGCCCCGGACCTCAAGGAGAAGCTCACGAAGCTTGCCGAGGAGCTGAAGGCCGCGGTGCCTTCCGACGACCTCGCACTGATCAAGCAGAAGCTCGACGAGCTCGAGAAGGCACTCTTGGAGGTCGGCAAGAGGGTCTACGAAGCGGCCCAGCAGCAGCAGGCGTCGCAGCAGGCCCAACAGGCACCCCCGCCAAGCCAGGACGAGGCCCAGGGCCCATCCGGTGGCGAGGACGGCTTCGTGGATGCCGAATACAAGATCGTCGATGACGACAAGAAGTGACGGTGTTCCGAAACCTCTTTCATCCTTTACCCGTTACTCGTGCTGAGCTGAACGAGCAGCGCATGTCACCGGGAGACTTCAGATGGCCGCGAAAAGAGACTACTACGACACGCTAGGGGTCCCGAGGACCGCATCTAAGGACGACATCAAGAAAGCCTACAGAAAGCTGGCCATGAAGTACCATCCGGACATGAACAAGGAGAAGACCAAGGAGGCAGAAGAGAAGTTCAAGGATCTCTCGGAGGCCTACGAGGTCCTCGCGGATGACGAGAAGAAGCAGAGATACGATCAGTTCGGGCACGAGGGCGTCCAGAGCACTTTCAAGGGCGGCGGGTTTGACTGGTCCGACTTCACCCACTACGGAGACATAAGCGACATATTCGGCAACTTCGAGGGGTTCGGAGGAAGTATTTTCGACCAGTTCTTCGGCGGGGGACAGAGGAGATCCGGTCCGCAGGAGGGGAGGTCCCTCAGGTATGACATAGAGGTCACCCTCGAGGATGCGGCTGCCGGCGTCGAGAAGGACATCAGGGTTCCCCACAGCGTGTCCTGCAAGACATGCGGCGGCATGGGGGCGAAGTCAGGAGACATGAAGACTTGTCCCACATGCAAGGGTAGCGGTCAGGTCCAGAGGGGACAGAAGCGCGGTTACACATCGTTCGTCACAATCTCAGCTTGTCCCACCTGCAGAGGCGGCGGCAAGCAAATCACGAAGACATGTCCAGACTGCAGCGGCGCTGGATCGGTACAGACGACCTCGACACTCCAGGTGTCCATCCCCAAGGGCGCCGAGGAGGGCATGCGGCTCAGGATCAGGGGAGCGGGAGAGGCGGGTCCCAACGGCGGACCGTCAGGGGACCTGTACATCGTCGTCCACATCGAGGACCACCCTGTCTTTGACAGGGATGGGCGGGACCTATGGGTCGAGGCCCCAGTTACGTTCGCGCAGGCCGCCCTCGGGGCGGATGTCGACGTGCCGACCATAGACAGCACCGCGAGGGTGACCGTCCCCGCGGGGACGCAGACCGGGACAGTGCTCAGGCTGAAGGGAAAGGGGATGCCAGACCTGAGAGGGTATGGGACAGGGGACCAATTCGTGAAGGTCACCGTGGTCACGCCCGTGAAGCTCACGGCCGAGCAGAGGAGCATGATGAAGAAGCTCGGGGAATCACTCGGGGAGTATGGTAAGGGGACGAAGAGGAAGTCGGTGTTCAGCAGGTTCGGGAAAAGCGGCTGATGAAAACCTATTTATCCCGACATGCACAAATCACCATCAGATGAAACGGATAGGGCTCCTGACTGAGGACCCGAGGACGTATTTTGAGATGCTCGAGGTGCTCAGAGAGAGGGGACTCGAACATGTCTCACTAGACTTCGATGACGCAGTCCCGGCCCATGTCGGGGTCGTGATCTCGACTGAGAAGGAGAAGGTCAGGGTATGCTTCGACGATGTTGTGACTGACCCTGACCCGGATGTGGCTGTGTCCAGGGCGTTGAAGCTACTCTCCGGGGACGCTTCTGTCGAGAGCCTGTGCATAGGAGTAGACCCGGGACACCGGCCCGGCGTGGCGGCTATAGGAGATGGCGCCGTCCTGACACGCACGATCGCACCTTCTCCAGAAGGCGTCAGCGACATCATCGACCGCATCGTGAAGGCGTATCCGTGCACGAACTTGCTCGTCAGGATAGGCAACGGTGACAGGACCAACAGGAACAGGATATTCAACAGGCTGTGGGACCGCGGGCACAGGCTGGAGATAGTCGACGAGAGCAACACCACCACGGACTCGGAGACACCGGACGAGGACGCTGCGGTGGAGATTGCGATGACTCCAGGATACCAGCCCATGAAGAAGCAGAGGATACAGCCGTGCGACGGCGAGTTGAGGAACATCCAGAGGCTCAGCAGGCTCGAGAGCAACGGGCGGCTCACAGTCTCGAAGGGACTTGCGGTCAGAGTGGCTGTGGGCGAGATCTCGCTCGGCGAGGCCATCGACCTGCAGGGTGCCAATAGCAAGTGACTAGAAGAGATGCTCCCGGACTATGCTTGAACTTCCCCCGACGCCGCACTTCATCGTTTCGATGCCCAGTGCCCGAATCCTCTGTTCGACCTCATCAGTGCGCGAAGGATGCGTGTTGACGTAGACTGTCGCGCCCGTGTCTATTGAGAAATACGCGGGCAGACCCTCCCCCCTCATCTTCCTGACCTCGAGGATGATCTTGACGGTGTCCGGGCGCCAGAGTATCATCTCGTCCAAGCCCGTCATCGTTATCCCGTGCAGAATGAGAGAGTCGCGCTCAGCCAGGATGCCGATCCGGTCGATGTCCTTCTTCTTGATCGCGCTCTCCATCTCCGCGAGCGCGCCATGGACATAGGCGAGACGCGAGTGGAAGAATGGCGAGCCGAGGACGGCCCTGTGGGCGCTCTCGGTGTACTTGAACGCCGGGACCAGGGCCACCACTATCCCCATCTCGAACTCCTCTGACGCGATCTGGTACGAATACGATTCCTCATCGTCGTGGCCAGCTTTCCAGCGTGAGAAACCACCTGTCACCGAGCGAGTGGCCGACCCCGCCCCTCTCCGAGCTATCACGGAGACCTGCTCGAGAGTCAGGCACAGGCCGAGCGCCTCGCTGCTTGCAAGCGCCAGAGCGGCGAATCCCGAAGCAGATGAACCAAGTCCCACGTTCGAAGGGAAGTTGTTCGTCGACATCATGCGGAATCTAGCCTTCGACTCGGCTCTGCGCCTTACTTCGTCCACCACCGATACTACCCGCTCCAGCTCTCTCCCCTGAAGCTCCCTCGAATCCAGCTGAGCGCGGTCCTCGTCGAAGTCGCCGAATTCAATCGTCGTATGCGACACTGTGGGCGAGGTGGCGACGGATATCGAATCGTGAAACGGCAATCTCAGGACCTCGTCTCTGAGGCCATGGTACTTTATCAGGCCCTGGATCGGATGGGCCTTCGCTGAAGCCTTCAAGCCAATACCTCACACGTCGAACAGGACGGTCACGGCCTTCCTCGAATCGTCGAACTCCAGCCGATGGTATGTCACTCCCTTCACGACAGACCTCTTAGGGTGCTTCTCCTCGTCGAAGAGCTCCCCTCGCACACTGGCGACGAGTTTCGTGCCATCGGTATCGACCTCGAACTCTCCGAACACCAGGTTCTCGACGTCGTGAAGGAACAGGAGCTCCTGCAGGAAATCGACTAGCAACTGCTCGCGTCCATCCGCCTCGAGCTCCAGCTTGACCTCTCCAGTGGGTGAGACCTTGGTCACATCGGTCATCTGGTCGAAGAGCGCGTAGGCCGCGTTCGCGAATCTCTCGCCGAGGGTGTTTCCATAGGCCTCGACCATGGCGTCCGCAGTATGCTCCAGCAGCCTGTATCTCATGCATGGCTAATGACGATTCGAGGATATATCAAGACTGTGCCTTTGAGACCTCGGAGAAGTAGTCACACGCCCTTGACACGATGCATGCATCGCACTCGGGTCTGCGCGCCCGGCAAACCGACCTCCCATGCTCAATCAAGTTGATGTGGAAGTTGTAGTACTGGCTAGCTGGGACGAGGGCTCCCAGGACCTCCTGGGCGTCTTCCCTTGAGACCTTGGGACCAATCAGCCCGAGCCTCCTAGTCACCCGGTGGACGTGTGTGTCCACTGGGAACGCCGGCATACCCAGGGAGAAGAGGAGGACTATCGACCTTGTCTTCGGTCCGACGCCTTTGATCCGGGCGAGCCACCGGTCCGCCTCCGAAGTGGACATGTCCCTCAGGAAGTCCAGCTCGATCGCCCCACGCTCACGCTTGATGAACTCGAGCGCACCGATGATTCTCCTCGCTTTGATGTCCGGGAGACCACCCGACCTGATGACCTTCGCCACGACAGACGGATCCTCCCCCAGCAGATTGTTCCAGTCGCTGTACGCGCTCTTGAGTGCTAAGAAGGATCTGTGTGAGTTCAAGTCGGTCGTGTTCTGGGAAAGTATCGTCTCAACGAGCGTATCGATGGGGTCCTCATCCGAGCACGCCGATTTCTCACCGTAGATCTTAGTGAGAATCCTGTTTATGGCAGCTGCCTTGCGTTTCAGATCGCTCTCAGCGACTTCACCGTACATCCCCATTCAGCCTGTGGTTATCTTCACGTTCCTGAACAGGATGCTGGGCATAAGCGCGCTCCCGAAATCCACAACATCCGCCCCAACCCGTTCGACATTCTTCATCATATCTGTGACGTTGCCCGAAACCATAGCGCCACGAACGCCACCCACGACCTCCCCGTTCTCAATCAACAGACCTGGGCTCGCGACGAATGAGAAGCCGCCAGTCTCCGTGTTGCTCGTGTGAGATCCCTGGCACCCCCATACGAGGTAGCCATGATCCAAGGATTCTATGAGCGATTTCATACTGCCTCTCTCGGGCATGAACTGCAGGCATAATGGCGCCGCAACGACCGTGCCTGATGACAAGTTTCGAATCGCGTTGCCTGTCGACCCCTCTCCGGAGATGTAGCCGTGGTAGCTGTCCCATACATAGCCCTCAAGAGTACCCTTGTTCACGAGCCGGGTCCTCTGGGCTGCGATGCCTTCATCATCGAATGGCCTCGACCCACATCTGCCAGAAAGGAGTGGGTTGTCGTTGATGGTGACATGCTCTGACCAGATGTGGTCTCCCTGCTTGCCAGCCAGGAAGGATATCCCCTGATGGATGTTCTGGCCTGAGAGCGCCTCCCTCAGGACCACGTTGAGAAGGCCAGCATCCCCTGCACCGAGTGACATCGGGGAGAACACGACGTCGCATTCCTCCGTTTTCGCATCCAGGATATGAGTGCTCTTCTCTGCAATCCAGCCTGCGCGCTCACCGATCTTGTCGACCCGGAGGTCGCAGCTACGCGACTTACCTGACTCCTCGCAGTCTGGCGATATCGATTCGCCCGACCCCGCGACGCAGCAAATCAGCGCTTCCAGTTCCGTCTCAGACATGACGGATCGCACCCCGGACGAGTTCATCACTCCCACAGTCATCTCAACCGATTCGATGGCACCGTATGGAGCCGACACGGCTTTCGAAACAGAACGAGCACTGTCGACCATCTCCTCGGCCATCAAGCTCATGATTGGGACATCGAGGGAGACCACAGACTTGTCGTACAGTCCGGGCACAGATGGATATTCCTTGCTTCGGGATGGAAAACCGCTCCAGTTCCTATCGGATTCCATCAGGTTCGCAATCTTCACCGCCTGCTCGATGCACTTGGCAGTCCCCTTAAGGTCGAATTCGTTGCAGAATGCGCCTCCGACCTTCCCGTCCACGCAGACGCGCACATGAAGACCTGTCGCCAAAATCGAATCTGCACCTGAGACCGACTCCCTTTCGATGGTCACTCTCCGAGTCCTCTTGCAGACGGCATATGCATCGAATTCTGAGACCTTCTGCCTTCTTGCGGATGCGCTAACTGCATCCAGTACGTCCAATACAGCAGGTTCTGTGGCGCACGCCTTCGACATCAGGCAAACCCCCCGAACACTACTCCGCCCTTCTTGAAGCTCATGTGCGGTCCGCCATCGCTCGTAGGCATCGCCTGGAGCAGCTTCCCACAATAACTGGATTCGAAATCGAAGTCCTTGCCAACACCGTCAATCAACGGGAGTGACTTCGTTGCCACGCCGCTGATTGCTAGGCTCCTCACCGGCCTCCCCAATTCACCCCTGACGATCTCGTAGCACTCCTGAATGCTCACCTGGAAGCTGGAATTCGACTCCGCCTGCCCGCCGCGGATATCCACGCAGTAGTATCCGAATTTCTTGTTCTCCAGCAGTTCATCCAGGGACATATCCCCCCGTTCGAAGTAGGTGTTCCTCATCCGAATCAAAGGGGGGACCCTGTAGCTCTCGGCCCTGGCATTCCCAGTCGGCTCGATCCCCAGACGCGCAGCCCATTCCCTGTTGGTCATCTGCACTCCAAGAATGCCCTTGTCTATCAGGGTGACTGTCTTGGGCACGACCCCTTCATCGTCGGCTGTGACGTTCCCGAACCCATCCTCGATCCATGGAGAATCGACCATCGTCACTGCCTC
Source organism: Thermoplasmata archaeon (assembly GCA_041304525.1). Taxonomy (GTDB): domain Archaea; phylum Thermoplasmatota; class Thermoplasmata; order UBA10834; family UBA10834; genus UBA9653. The sequence goes on from JBFYNF010000089.1 coordinate 12,925, forward strand.
TGAGGCCACCCTGGAACCCTCGAGGCCGTTGAACGCTCCTGCGGCGAAGAGATCCGCCTCTGACAGGTGCCCGAGAGCTTCATGGGCAAGCATCCCTGACACCTTAGGAGAGACGACGCAGGGATGCGTGCCACGCCTGCACGGGACCCCGTCCATCTGCAGCCTCATCTTCCTGGCCAACCGCTCAACAATCTTGTCGCCAGAGTCTTCGTCGGTGAATCGTTCCCATCCTCGCGTCACCGTGCCGATCTCATCTCTGGCTGACACCAGTTGTCCAGAAGCTTTCCCAGAGGCGCCGGTCTTCAGATAGGCGTGTGACAACGATTGTCTGACCTCGGTCCCCTCGCTCGTGACGAGGACCCTGTCCCCGGTGATGTCCGAGTAACTTGCTTTCGTGGTAGTCATACGACGGTCAGACTTCGTTGTGTTCCTGCAAATCGAAGTGAGATACGACACCTTCTCGGCAAGGTCGACCTCATTCAACGGGGTTTCCGCCTTCGACCGGATATCCATCTTGACTGGAGTGATCTCGTGTAGGCGCGTGTCCGAGACTGCCCTTTGCGACAGTGCGCGTGCAGCCTTCATGGCTTCGGTGATCGTCTCAGAGACGGTGTTCATCCCGTCCGAGACCGCGAACCCCCACCTTCCCGATTTCAAGACCCTCGCTGAGTGCCCACATTCAAACTTCCGAGTGACGCTCTCTATCGACGACTCGCGGAGTTCGATGGAGGTCTGAACAGTGTCGTCAGCGCGGAGCTCTACGTAGTCTAGCCCCGAAACCACCCGAGACCGGGCCGCCTTGAGGAGATAGTCCAGCAGCGTGCTCATCTGGCAAGTAGGAGCAGCTTCCTCCATTAAAAAGGGCGAGGGTGTTCCGAGCGCCAAATCGCACTGGCGAGAGTGGTCTCGTTGCCGCTCAAAGCTTTTATACCGATTGTGTCTGTGGCTCCCTCGTGAAGATTTGCGTCATTGGCTGTGGCGCGATAGGGACAACAATCGCCAGAGCCGTCGATGAGATGCCAGAAATCGATACGACATACCTCACTGACCGGTCCCAGGAATGTGCCGCCAGACTCCAGGAACGGACAAAGAAGGTCAAGTATATACCTGACATCGTCCCCGTCCTTCCTGAGATACGACTCGTGGTGGAAGCTGCGAGCCAGGATGCAGCACGATACTATGTTCCGTTGGCCCTTTCGGCCGGCGTGGACATCCTGGTCATGAGTGTGGGCGTGTTCCAGGACGAAGAGTTCCAAAGTGACGCATTCCGGCTCGCCAAACGGAAAGCCGCTAAGATATTCATCCCGAGCGGTGCCATCGGCGGAATCGACGCACTCTCCGCAGCGAGTCTTGAGGGGATGGACGAAGTCACACTCACAACGACGAAGCCCCCGTCGGCATTCGGTCCGAGCACCTATCTGGAGTCGAAAGGGATCGTCCCAGCAGATATCAGAGTTCGGACTGAGATATTCCATGGCTCCGCGAGGGAGGCTGTCAAGCACTTCCCTCAGAACATCAATGTCGCCGCAACCATATCCTTGGCAGGGATAGGCTTCGAGAAGACCATGATACGGATCGTGTGCGATCCGCAGGTCAAGACAAACGAGCACAACCTGAAAGCTAAAGGGAAGTTCGGTGAGCTCGACGTCGTCACCAGGAACGTCCCCTCCCCGAGGAACCCGAAGACGAGCTACCTCGCTGCCTTGTCCGCCATATCCGCAATCAAGAAGATCACCGGCCAGACATGGGTTGGCATCTGACCTCGTCAACCTCTTTATACGGCAAGACATATTCGAGGCCAGTGATTCCGTGCCTACCAAGGAGAGATGGATATTCAAGTCCACGAAAGCCGATGTGGATGCTATCGTGCTCATGAACGGAACCGAACCCAACCTCGACAATAGTTTCTTCTATGCGACCGGAATCCAGAACGGCCTTTTCGAGGGTGGCATCGCAATCATCCAGCCAAAAAGGACCGAGGTGCTCAGCTCGGAGCTCGAGGAACTCAGCTCAAGGTCCGCCGGAGTGCGCACCACCGTCTTCGAGAGCTCAGAGCACAGACACGCCATTCTAGCCCGAAGGTTGAAAGGGATGAGCAGGATAGGCGTGAATTCACGAGAGATAACACACACGAACTATCTGAAGATCAAGAAGGCTGCCGGCCGCGCGAAACTCGTGGATGTGTCCGCGGACCTCGAGAGCGCCCGTGTCATCAAGCAGCCAGACGAGATATTGCTAATCAAGAAGGCTTGCACAATCGGATCCTCGGTAGCCGAGATGATACCTGATCTTGTGACCGAGGGGATGACGGAGACCGAAGCTGCTGCCGAGCTCAACTACAAGATGATGAGGCTTGGGGCGACAGGCCCGGCCTTCGTGGCCGGCGTGGCATTCGGATCCAAGAGCGCGGAGCCTCACTACCACCCTGGGGCCAGGAAACTCAAGCGCGGCCAACTCGCACTGTTCGACTTCGGGGCGAACTATAGGCGATATGTTTCCGACATCACAAGGACGTTTACATGTGGACCTGCAGACAAGAAGCAGAAGGAGATGTATGACGTGGTGCTGGAGGCGCAGCTCGCAGCAATCGAAGCTATACATGCGGGGGTCCAAGGAAAGGATGTGGATATGGCGGCCAGACGGATCATCGACGGCAGCAGATTCAAAGGATGCTTCATACACGGCACCGGTCACGGGATTGGCGTGTCCGTGCACGACCCCGGAGCTATCTCGCCCGCGAGGGACATGACTCTCAAGGAGGGGATGACTCTCACTGTCGAGCCAGGGGTATACGTAAATGGCTTCGGAGGGGTTCGAATAGAGGATGACATCCTCGTGACGAAGAGAGGATGCCAGGTCCTGACCCCCTGCACGAAGGAGTTCCGAGAGATCTAGAAGAGCGAGAGCATCCTCGTGTCGAAAAACCTGTCGGCAAGCTCCTGGACCGCGAATATCATCACAACACCCAGCAACGCAATCACGATGGATGCCAGCCAGTCATCGGAGACTGGGAGCTCGTCCACCAGCATGAAGCGTATAACGAATATCAGGATGACGAACGCGAAGAGGAGCCCGAGTTCCCCGATCTCCACCTCGTTCGTGATGTCCCTCACGAAAGGTATCACCAGGACCGCGATTACGGATACCAGCAACAGCCTCAACGCGAACGGCACATCTACGGACCATTCGCTGGCCACGAGCGCTGAACTCACGTAGAATATCAACGCGACGAGGATGATGGCGACAAGGATCAGGAGCAATTGTTCGATGCCCACGCGAACACCAGCATAGAGACTGGCATTCTGGCGTTAAGTTACTTTCGGCCTCCGGTCCCCCTCTGTCTCGGCATCGCAATTATCTCCCTCACCTCGAAGTTGAAGAAGGCGTTCGAATGTGCTGGCCTGACAACACAGGCGGTATCGGCACCCGTTCCGGTGCCCCCGACCGCAATCACCTCCACATCGCCGACCGGAATCGCGCCACTATCCGCAGCCATCACGGTCACCTCAATGCTGACCTTCATGCCCTGTCCGAACAAGGATCTTATGGCCTCAGCTATCGCCTCGACTCTGGAGGCGCCTCCGAATTTCCTGGTAAGGGAGCGTTCCACGCCCGAAAGGACATGTGACGCACGTACAACGGTCACGCCATTCCGGGAAAGCCCATCCAGCACACCCTGAGACATCTCACATTCCCCCTCCTTCTCGAAGCCGCAGTGGGAGGTGACCGCAATCACTTTGACGGGCCTTTCACCAATTGCCCGGAGCATCTTCCTGGCAGTACTCCCGGTTCTACTAGCTACGACCACGTTGTCGATTCCTCCCTTACCCAGCCGCTTGACCACCGCCGCAATCACATCATCAGTGTTCCTCTTCCCCGGGCGGCCCACGTAGAGTATGTCGGTCTCTGCCATAGCATCGTCCCGGAGTCACATAGAGCTCATATGAACCTTGCGAGACCTAGCAAGGCTGGCAACAACTATTATCTACGGAAATCAGGTTAAGGGAGTAACGTGGCCATATTCTTCAACGAGGAGTTCTACGGGCATGTTCAGGACCCGTTCCATCCTGAGTCCCCCGAGAGGCTGAGGGGCATCGTTCAGAAGCTCAAAGCGCACGACCTTTGGAGGGACGTGCACTCGTCGAAGACCGGACATAAGGAACATCTCAGACTCGTCCACGAGGAGGACTACATCAATTTCATCGAGACCTGTGGGGAATGCAACCTCACGATGGACACCAGGGTCCACCACGAGACCTACGGGATTGCTGCGCTCTCAGCTGAGTGCGCCATCGACGCGGTCATGTTCTCGAAGGAACACGGAAAGCCGACTTTCGCCTTGACCCGACCACCGGGGCATCATTCGGGGCCCAATTATGGCATGGGATTCTGCTACTTCAACAACATAGCTATTGCGGCAAAGTACCTGCAGGGGCACGGAGACAGGCGAATCGCGATTGTGGACATGGATGTTCATCACGGCAACGGCACCGAACAGATCTTCGCAGCGGACCCGACTGTCCTATACATCTCAACCCACCAGACAGGCATATTTCCGGGCACCGGCTCACTCGATTTCATCGGAAAGGGGGACGGCCAAGGATTCAACCTGAACATGCCCCTGGCATCCGGCTGCGGCGACTCAACGTTCGACTTGGCATATCGTAGCTTGGCCATGCCAGTCTTGGAGCAGTTCGAACCTGACGCGATACTCGTGAGCATCGGTGTGGACAATCATTACAGAGACCCGCTTGCGTCCCTGAGCCTCTCTTCGGACGGTCATGTGAGGCAGGCGAGAGAGTTGCTGGCGTTCGCGAACGCGAAATGCCATGGCAGGACCACTTTCATGCTCGAGGGCGGATACGACATACCAGCCCTCTCCGAGGTCGTCGCAGGCGTCGTCGGTGCCATGGAGTCCGTAGAGATCCCTCTGGAATTCACAGACATCGTCGATAACAGCTGCCTCGGACGAGGCACTGTCGAGAGATGTATGAGGAACGCGTCCGAGTACTGGGACCTATAGATTGGGCTTCCGCTTCTTCACCAGGTCCAGTTGCTTCTCGTGGTCCCTCTTGACATTGTTCTCGAGCATGTCGAGGAGCGAGTCAGTCGCCTTGTAGAGATCCCAGTCGACGGTCTTGACATAGTACATGTTCTTGGAAGTGGTCAGCCTTGCGCTAAGGCTGTACTTGCTCTTCAGACCCTCGTGGTGGTACACGCTCGCGTGCATCGAGAACACTCTCGGAGGCAGTATCCTGTCGATCCTCTTCATCGACTTGCCGATTATCTCGTACAGGACATCGTACACCTCTGGATCGCCGACTTCAAGGCCAGTGATTTGGACATAGACCCCCTCTCTCGGGAGCAGGCTTATCACTTGCTCCATGAGGTCGACCTGAGAGAGAACGCCAACGAGCTTTCCCCCCTCCGTGACGAACAGGGTTGACAGCTTCTTGGCAAGAATGACCGAGACGGCCTTCTCAAGGGTGTCCGTGGGAGCTACGTATGTCGGGGAGCTGTTCATCACACCGCCGACCCTGACATCGATCGGTCCCCTGTCGGAGCCCATGATCTCGCCCGGGGGCTTCGACGCCTTCGGGTTCCAGATGACCTCCATCACCTCGGTCATCCCTATGGCTCCGATGAGCCTGTTACTCTTGTCCACGACTGGAAGAGTCATTTCACCCAGGCCCATCATAACAATCTGGGCCTTCCTGACGGACTCCTCCTCATTGACTGCGTGGGGGTTCCTGCTCATGATGTCCGAGACCCTCTTCTGCCTCAACTCGTCGACATTCGGGAGCATCTTGACGATGTCCGTCCGGGAAAGGAACCCAATCATCTTGTGATTCCTGACGACCGGGGCGCCTCTGACTCCTGACGACAGCATCTCTTCCGCGGCGTGGAGGACAGTCATATCCTCTTCGAGTTTAGGGGCCGGGATCATTATGTGCTCGACCTTCGCGCTCAAAGTAACATTCCTGCGAGACAGAAGGACCTTGTGACTCACCAGTCCGAGGGGTTTATCCCCATCGAGTACTGGAATCTCGCGCACCTTGCCCTTCCTCATCTTGGAGAGCACCTCTGAGACCGTCTCTCCCTTGTTAGCCGTCAGACCCGGGGGGCTCATGATGTCTTTCACGAGCAACTTATCTATCGCAATCGCCTTCAAACGAAACACATCCGTAGACTGGGCATAAGGTCGAAAATCCTGTGTGCGCCCATCTTTCCTTACCAATGCAAATTCCGCATCTAAATACTTTCTATCCCCTTCCTTCGATTGATAGCGACGTCAATGCTTTATATCGTACGTTCAATCCGGTACATCGGAGATATCCCGCATCTGGCGCCCAGTGGCTGCCGGGTATGCGGAGGCATCGGCGTTGACGAAGAAGACCAAGACTTCCACGCGTCGGCACGGGCCGGCGCGCGCGTACAACGGCAGGGGAAGTGCATCGGGCGATAGGTTCGAGGGGGTAGGCCGGATGGGGTTCCACACTTTGGATGACTTTGACCTGCGAGGCAAGAAGGTGCTCCTGAGAGTTGACATCAACTCTCCGGTCGACGAGAAGACCCTAGCGCTCGAAGACGGGTCCAAGATACTCTCATCGGTGCCCACGATTAGAGAGATCGTGGACCGGGGAGGCAAGGTTGTCGTCCTAGCGCACCAGGGGAGACCTGGCGATTACGACTTCATACCGCTCAACGAGCATGCGAACTACCTGAGCAGGTATCTCGGGAGGAAGGTCAGGTACGTTGACGATATATTCGGGTCGCATGCACTCAAAGCCATAAACGGACTGGCTGAGGGGGAGTGTGTCCTCATGAAGAACGTGAGGTACTTCGGGGAGGAGCAGGCGAGCAGGAGCCCGGATGAACACGCCCAATCGGAACTCGTCAAGACGTTGGCGCCCAGGTTCGACCTCTACATCAACGATGCGTTCGCATCGTCGCACAGGTCGCACGCATCACTCGTCGGATTCACGGCAGTACTGCCATCAGCCGCCGGACGGTTGCTCGAGAGGGAGATTACGACCCTCTCGGAGGTCTTCCAGGCGCCCAGGAGACCTTCGACATACATATTCGGCGGCAAGAAACTCTCGGACGCGCTTGCGGCTATCGAGAAGCTTGCCAAGAAGGATTCTGTCGACCACATCCTGATTGCTGGGCTCGCGGGATACGGTTTCCTATGGTGTCTGGGGAAGAAGGTCGGTTCCAGGACCGAGGAGCTGATAAAGAAGGACATGACCGACGAGGCCGTGGGACAGGCGAAAAGACTCTGGGCAGAGCATGAGGAGAAGATCATGCTGCCTTCGGACGCAGCCGTCGAGGAAGATGGGGAGAGGAAGGAATACGCCATTGGCGCCCTACCTGCAGATGCAGCGGCCCTGGACATCGGAGCCGACACGATAGCACGGTTCAGCGAGACGATCATGAAGTCGAGCACGGTCTTCCTGTCCGGACCTCCTGGAGTCTTCGAGAGGGAGATGTTCGCAGAAGGCACGAAGGCAGTGTTCAACGCCATTGTGGAATCAGGGGCGTTCTCCGTCATCGGGGGAGGGCACTCTAGCGCCGCTGCGAACAAGCTGGGACTCATGGACAAATTCTCGTACTGCAGCACGGGAGGCGGGGCTCTGGAGCGGCTCATGCTCGGCAAGCCCATGCCCGTAATCGAGGCCCTCAGGGAGTCGGCGAAGAGGTTCTGATCAGTCGTACGGGAAACCCTTCTTGACGGCTCCCCCAAGTATCGTTCCGCCGAGGGACCGCGCCCTTATCAGGCCCCTCAATGGCACTCCGTCGACCTCGTTCATGCTGCTCTTGTTGACTATGACCAGCACCAAGACAGGTTCCCCGCCCGCCTCGCGGATGTCCGATATCGCACCCTTGATTGTCGCGCCTGTGCTCAGGACATCATCAACGATTATGATCTTCTTCTTGTCGCCAGTTGAGGCGAAGTTGGAGCTGAATGCACCACCGGTCTCTGCCTCCGAGTGTGGCCTGTACACTCCGAAATCCACGCCGAGAAGCTCAGAGATCTTGCAGGCGAACGGGACCCCGTTTATGGATACACCCATGACCACATCGGCCAGCTGCTCCCTCTTGGAGAGTTCCTCAAGCGCGATGTCCGACATGAGTTCGGACATCAGACCGATGCGGTACCCTGAGACACCGATCGACCTCCAGCCAATCTTCACGTCTGATGGGGGGAGGCCCTCCGCCCCGTATTCTATCAGGTAATTGACAGTGTCTATCGAAAGGTGCAACTCGTCAGCTATCTCCCGGACGCTCAGGCCCTTCTTCCTGAGGACCTTGGCGTTGGCTGCCAGCTCCTTCACATCTACCATCTTATCACGGCCCTGAAGAGTAGCATGTTACGATATTAACCTTTCTCCAGGACACCTGGCACCAGTGCCTCGACCATGGCAGCCATCGCCCTGTTCAAAGGACTATGGACGCCGTGGTGAGAACCTATCCTGCAAATCATGCCGTTCATCTGCGCAATCTCAGTCCTGCGGCCAAGCTCGACGTCCCTGAGCATGCTCGACCTATTCTCTGCCGTATTCTCAGCGACTGCCCTGACCCGGTCTATCATCCTCACATCTGGCAGGACCACGTCCGCTGACTTTGCGACTGCGACGCACTCGTCGCATAGCTCTGACATCAGGCGTGAGATGGTCTCGCTCTCAAGGAGTTTCCCGTTCGGAACTCGAAGGATAGCAGTGAGAGGGTTGATGCAGGCATTCACTATCGCCTTCGCCCATATCTCACCAGAGATATCCATCTTCACATCCACGATGAGCCCGCAGGCCGAGAACGCTTCGGCCAACCTCTTGGCCCCTAGTGCATCCATGTCTGAGCCGATGACCGTCCGGCCAAGGCCGGATATCCTCACATTTCCAGGGGACGTGAGCGAGGATCCCATCGTTGTGGTCCCGCCAAAGGCCTTGGGACCTTTCCATGTACGAATCAACTCCAGGTTGCCTAGGCCATTCTGAAGCGTCAGTACTGGGGTGTCGGCCCACGGCATGGGCATCAGGGTGTCGACCACATGTTTGGTGTGGTACGATTTCGTGGTCAGTATCATCAGGTCGGGGGGTTCTAGGCCCTCGGCCGTCTCATGAGTCTCGACTCTCAGAGTTGCCTCGATATCCCCAGAAAGACGCAGACCGTTGCGTTTGACGGCATCCATGTTCTCCCTGCGGCCCACGAGGATAATCTCGTGTCTCCGTGCCAGGATACCGCCCAAGGCACATCCGAGAGAACCAGCACCGAACACTAGTATGCGCATCAGAGACGATGACCGTGAAGCGGCTATTTGTGGCTTGTTCTTCGTCGCACCCGCTCGGCGATGATATGGGCCGCCCTCGTCGGCTCAGGTATACGGTGTTTGGAGAACTTCCTCACGATATCGAGCGCCTGTTTCTGCCCGATCCCGTCACCGACGGAGACATAAACTGGCCGTGACTTTCCCAAACCGACGAGTTCGAAGCCGACAACCCTGCCGCCGAGAGATATCTGCACGACGCCTCCACCTCGCGGCCCAACCCGTATCCCGCAGAGCAGGCTCTTGGCCACACCGATGGTCGGCATGTTGAAGGCCACGCCTGCGTGCGTGGCGATCCCCATGCCCTCTGGATGGAGGAGACCGTTCCCATCGTACATCAGCACAGTCTTCTTGGGAAGAGCCTTCACCAAAGGCAGGACGAGGGGAAGCTCCCTGAACGCCAGGTAAGTCGGCACGTAAGGGAACGCTGCGTCGCCCTCGTGGACTGTATGATCAATCATTTCACCGGACCCGTAATCGAACAGCGCAACGACCGCGAAGGCGTGCTCGCCACAGTATGCGACGTCCAAACCGGCTACGTAGTCGATGTCGATGTTACCTCTGGGGACTCTAGCGAGCTGTCGGAGCCCCTTCTGGCGCACCCTCAGTGCCTCAAGTGGGCGGTCCGATACGAAGTCCGTGAACAACAGCTCATCGAGGTCTACGACCTTACCATTCTCAATCTGCACACCCTCCGCCTCCAGCAGGGCGCCCTTCTTCTCTGGCCCCCCACCAGTGTAACCGCCCAACCTTCCATCGGACTGCACTACACGCCTGCAGGGAACTCGGACGATATCGTCGTTCCTGCTCATCGCAAGCCCTACGAACCTGCTGGCAACCACGTCACCCAGAGCGCGTGCAACCTCACCATATGTCGTCACGCGTCCTGCCGGCACCTGGGAGACCAGGTCATAAGTAGCCTTCCAGAGATCGGGAATGCCGTCCAGACGGGAAGAGCGCATCAATCATCCAACTCGCCTGTAAGATTTAAATCCCTGCGTCGACAAGTGTACTGGCATGGGTTCAGGCGCCCTTGACAGATACTACTCCATCCTGGACGGTGAAGCGAGCGCCAGGTATCTTTCTACGAAAGCGACGAAGGTGGCCGTTGACATATCAGCACCCACGGATGAGCTATGGAGAGTCCATGCCGACGTCCTCAGGGGCGTGTCCGAGGAGGGAGCGGTGGACATGCTCGAACTCAAGACCGAGCTTGCCAGAAGACTCCACTCAGAATGCGAGATCTGTGAGAGGAGGTGCAGGGCCAGGAGAAGCGAAGGAGAGGCGGGTCATTGCGGCGTGCTGGAGGCGCGAGTCACCGACGAGTTCCTGCACATGGGCGAGGAGCCCGACCTGATCCCGTCGTACACGGTCTTCTTTGCGGGGTGCACCTTCGAGTGCGTCTACTGTCAGAACTGGGACATAAGCACGAACCCAAGGTCGGGGATGGTCATACCATCACTGGACATGGCTCAGATGATCGAGAGAAGGATGGGGAGCGTCAGCATTGGCAGACTTGGCCGAGGATGCACCACAGGTGCTAGGAATGTGAACTGGGTCGGTGGAGACCCCTCCTCGAACCTCCTATATATCCTCCAGACCCTGCGAGAATGCGAGGCGAACTTACCACAGGTCTGGAACTCCAACATGTACCTCACGAAGGAGTCAATGGCTCTGCTGGAAGGAGTCGTGGATGTGTATCTCACGGACTTAAAGTACGGCAACGACGCCTGTGCATCGAGATTGTCGAACGCACCAGATTACATGCGCATCGTGACCAGGAACCACCTCCTTGGGAGGACCCATGCAGAGATGATCGTCAGGCATCTGGTCTTGCCAGGGCATGTCGAGTGCTGCACGAGGCCAGCGCTTACGTGGATAGCCTCGAATCTGAAGGATGTCAAGGTCAACGTGATGGCACAGTATAGGCCCGAGCACAGGTCGAGAGACTACCCCGACATATCACGCAGGTTGCTGCCGTCCGAGTTCGAGGAAGCCGTCGAGATAGCGCGAACCCTCGGGCTGGAGCTAGTGGAATAGGTGATGGATGACACGGCCACTCGAATGGCTTAAGTACAGTCATCATAATCCAGTCGCGTGGATGCACAGGAAGCTGTCACGGCCCTGCAGCTGGTGTCATCAGCGGCGGTGCTGTGCTACGCATCGCTTCTCGATTGGAGGACTAGGCGCGTCGGGAACGTATTCTGGATGGTACTGTCGGCAGCTGCAATCGTCCTGCTCGTCGCGCGCGTGATTGTAGATGATGCGCCCCTGGAATACCTACTCGTGCTCGTCCCTGTACTCGCCGTGCTTGCTGATGTTTACGGCCCGTCTGAGGAGTCGGGGAGGCTGTCCAGGTTCTTGCCGATTATCTCGTACGCTGTCGCCCTCGTTCTCACCGCGTACCTCGCATATCTCTGGGTGGACGACAGGTATTTCGCGCACCTTCTCACGGCTCCGATAATGATGATACTAGTGGTACTCTTGTACATGCTGGACATCGTCAGAGGGGGCGCGGATGCGAAGGCGCTCATCGCCCTCTCGATCATGTTCCCGTTCTATCCCCACATAGGGTCCCTGCCCATCATCGCTGCGGACAACTCATTCACCGAGATACTCTTCCCATTCGCATTCGTGGTCCTTGTGAACTCCGCAATCATCGTCGCATTCACCCCCATCGCGTTCGCGGCCAGGAACCTGGCGGCGGGCGAGTTCACCCTCCCATACGCACTTGTTGGGTACAAACTGAATGCTGATGACATCAAGACTAGACAAGTATGGCTCATGGAGAGGGTGGAGGGCGGCGCACACAGGATGTACACCAGACCCAGAAGAGATGAACAGCTATCCGAAGAGGTCGACAGACTCGTCTCCGCTGGACATCACAGGATATGGGTCACCCCAAAGGTGCCGTTCATCATCCCCATGACTATCGCGCTCGTGTTCACCGCGGTCGTCGGCAACATACTAGTCATCATCATGGGACTCTGACGGACACCATGCACTCAGAGGACAGCTGACACAGAGTGGCTGTGACCTGCAGCGCTCCTTGCAGTGTGTGACGATTGCCGCATGCGCGTTCGATAGACGCCTGGTATCCAGGCCGAGTTCCTCTTCCACCATGGTCTTCACACGCGCATAGTCCCTGCCCTTGTACATGCCCAGACGACCCAGCAACTTGAAAGAATAGGAGTCCACGACGAAGCTGGGCAACCCCAAAGCGTACAACATGATTGTATCCGCAGTCTCGGGACCAATCCCTTCGATCTCGAGCAGCTCACTCCTGATCTCGTCGAGGGGACGGCATCTCATACGGTCGATCTGCCCAGCGTATCTGTCCATCAGATGCGACGAGAACGCGCGGACATGCCGTGACTTCTGCCTGTAGAACCCAGACGGACGCAAGACCTCGTGCAGCTTGGCTTCCGGGCATTCCACTATGGCCGCGGGACTCATCATGCCCGAGGTTTTCAGACTGCCTATGACCACTTGGACGTTCCTCCACGAGGTGCGTTGGGTTAGTATGGCCCCTAGCGCAACCTCGAACAACGACTCCCTGGGCCACCATTCAGCGACCTCATATGCGGCGTCCAGCTTCACGACAAGGTCCTTGACCGACAACGCCAACGAATCCTCTCCATCAGACGACGATGCCCAGGTCCGCGCCGCACTTGCCACACTTGCCATCCTTCAGATTAGAGTGGGTCACATAGAACCCCTCTCTGCGGATGACCGGTGACCCGCACCTCGGGCAGAAAGTGTCGTCCTTGTCCCCCACGGGAACGTTGCCCAGGTATACGAATTCGAGACCCGCGGCTTTCGCGAGCTCGTGCGCCCTGAGGAGAATGCTTGTCGGTGTCCTGGGAGCGGATGTGAGCTTGTAGTCTGGATGGAACGCGGAGAAATGGACCGGCACTTTCGCACTCAACGAATCCGACACCCAGTCGGAGAACTCCCTCAGTTCCTGCTCTGAATCGTTGTGCCCCGGGATGATCAGGTACGTCAGCTCGATATGCATGCCTAGCTCATGCGCTATCTCGCAAGTCCTCAAGACCGGGGCCAGGCGTCCCCCGCATACCTGCTTGTAGAACCCATCTCTGAAGGCCTTGACATCGATGTTCATCGCATCGATGATACCCTTCAACCCCTTCAGAGGCGTCTCCTGGATGAAACCGTTCGTGACGTAGATGGTCTTGAGTCCGGCACCGTGGGCCGCCTTCGACGCGGCTGTAGTGAATTCATGCCATATGATGGGTTCATTGTATGTCCAAGACACGGACCGCGCACCAGATGTACGCGCGTATTCGACCACGTCCTCCGGCGTGATCCTCGTGAGTCCGAGGTCCTCCGGTCCAGCCGTGGATATCGCGAAGTTCTGGCAGTGCTGGCAAGAGAAGTTGCATCCCACGCTCCCGAAGGAGATGGATGTGCTCCCTGGCAGGAAGTGGAACAGCGGTTTCTTCTCGATGGGATCTGGGTGTATCGAGGAGGCGAGCCCGTAGATCAGCGAGTACAGCTTCCCGCCCCTGTGTTCCCGGACGCCGCATATCCCGCGTCTCCCATCTGGAATCAGACAAGAATGTGGGCAGAGGTCGCATCTGACCTTCCCGCCCTCAAGCGTGTAGAAGCTCGCCTCAGTACTTCCGCGCCCTGAAGTGCTCATAGCCAAGGTTCTCCAGCTTTTCCCGCTTGCCGTTGTCGACAAGGATATTCTCCTCGCCGCTGGTGACCTTTCCTATGACGGTGAGCGGGCACCCCATACTCTCGGAGAGCGCTGGCAGGTCCTGTTCGTGCTCCCGCTTGATCGTCAGCAGCAACTCGAAATCGTCTCCGAAGTTGAGGACCAGGTCCTTCTGTCTCTCAAGGTCGTGGAACGCCATCTCCACCTCGGGGGCCTTCGGGACCTTGACATAGTCTATCTCGTGTGTCATACCCGAGTTCCTGGAGAGTTCGAATATGGATGAGGACAGACCGTCTGAGATGTCCATACACGACGTGGCGTAACCCGATGCCGATAAGGCCATGCCCTCCCTGACCCGCGGCCACGGGCGTTTGAGCCTGTCCTCAGCATCCTTGAGGCCGAGGCCGCGCTTGAGCGAGTAGAAACCCGAACCCGCCTTCCCCAGTGCGCCAGTCACAGCAATGAGGTCGCCAGGCCTCGCACCTTTCCTCAGAAGGATGCCCGCCTTCGAGACCTCACCGACGGCCGTGCCGCAGAGAATCAGGTCCTCGTGCTCCTTGGTATCTCCACCGACAATCGATGTTCCGAACCGTATGGCGCAGTCGTTCATGCCGTCGACCATCTGCTCCAGAAACTCGATGGGATGGCCCTTGGTGATCCCAATCGCGGTGACCACTCCGAGGGGTTTGCCGCCCATGGCGGCTATATCGCTCAGGTTGACTGCGACCAGCGCCCAGCCGACATCATAAGGACCCATCCCCTTCGGTATGTGAGTCTTGGTGACCATCATATCGGTGGTAACGAGCAGATACCTATCCCCGAGGTCTATAGCGGCGCAATCGTCACCTATACCGACGGTCGCCTCGCTCTTTATGATGCCGTCGATGACGCGAATGACCCCACGCTCGCCAAGGGTGCCGACGGTCTTCATGGACGCCACAGATTCGTACAACATAATTAAGCCTTCTGAGGTGGCCTGGGTCTATGGGCCGTCATGCCGTGACACACCTTAACGTACTAATAGACGAACCCCTATTCCAGCCCGGTATTCAGCATGCGCATAGAGGTCCAGTACGGGGATGGGAAGGAGGTCGTAGAGCTTCCTGACGCGAACATCGGAGAGATCGTCCATCCCAAGGACCTACCACCCTTGGACGAGAAGACCGTGCTCGATAGCGCATTTAAGAACCCGTTGGGGTCGCAGACCCTGGAGGAGTTCGTCAAGGGGGCCAAAGACATACTCGTCGTGGTCAACGACGCCACGAGGCCCACGCCGACGGGCAGAGTCATCGAGCCCATGATGCCTCACCTCCGAGGAAAGGACGTGAGCTACATCATCGCGACGGGCATGCATCGTGCCCCCACAGAAGAGGAGTTCAGATTCATATTCGGCCCGGTCTACGACACGGTGAAGGACCACGTCCTTGTCCATGACTCGAAGACCAGCGAGATGACCTATGTTGGCACGTCTAGGAACGGCACGAGGTTGCTCCTGAACAGGAAGGTCATGGACGCCGACAGGATCATAGTCATCAGCAGCGTGGAACCTCATTATTTCGCTGGCTACACTGGAGGCAGGAAATCGTTCCTTCCCGGGGTGTCGGCCTACGAGACGATTGAACAGAACCACAAGCTGGCCCTTATGCTTGAGGCGCAGGCCCTGAGGCTCAAGGGTAACCCGGTACACGAGGACATGGAAGACATGGCCAAGGCCCTGAAAGACAAGCGCATATTCTCCGTGATGACCGTTCTGGACAAGCATCACAGGATATGTCACACATCCGCTGGGGACCTCAAGAGGTCGTTCAGGACGGCGGTCAAGAAGGCGGATAAGGTCTTCGTCGTGAAGCTCAAGAGGAAGGCGGATATCGTCGTAGCAGTCACCGCATTCCCATACGATATCGACCTGTACCAATCACAGAAAGCTCTCGACAACGCGAAGTATGCAGTCAGGGACGGGGGCATCATAATACTCGTGAGCGCGTGCAGGATGGGCGTTGGCCCCGACACTTTCCTGAACCTCCTCGCGAGCGCCAATACATCCAAGGACGTGCTCGAGAAGATATCACACACATACAAGCTGGGGTACCACAAGGCCGCGAAGATGGCGGAGATCGGGCTGAAGTGCAAGATGATGGCGGTCACCAAGCTCGACCCGGCAATCGCAAGGAAGGCCCACATGGAACCAGTCAGCAGCCTTCAGGAGGCCGTCGACATGGCGATCTCTGAACTGGGCCCCAGCTCCAGGGTGACGTTTATTATGGACGCTGTGATTACTGTGCCAACTGTCCAGTGACCACAGCGAATCATCACCAAGCACATCCGGCGGATCCCATGGCTCGCAAGAAGATCATCAAGGCGGAGCGGACGAAGAAGCTCGAGAAGGAGATGTTGACCTGCACGCTGTGCGGTTTCTGCAAGAGCGTCTGCCCGTACTTCGAGGACAACCAATGGGACCCATCCTCCGCCAGGGGCAAAGTGATACTCGCGTACGGGCTGAGCAGGGGCGAGATACCGGCCGATGCATCCGTCGTGGAGAGATTGTACCAGTGCACGACCTGCAAGGACTGCGAGAGGAGATGCCCGTCCAATATACGGGTCGTGGAGATCATCGAGGCGACCAGGGCGGACCTGGTCGAGGCTGGATGCGCTCTTCCCGCCCACAAGAGGATCGTCAAGAACATCAGAGAGACGAAGAACCCTTACGGCGAGACGAGAGAGATCGACCTGGGCGCCCAGGTCGAGCCATCTGAGATCGGCTACTTCGTCGGTTGCACCGCCAGGTACAGGATGCCAGAGGTCGCCAAGCACACGATATCCATCCTCAGGAAGATGGGCGTCGATTTCACGCTCGTCGACGAAGTCTGTTGCGGCAGCACACTGAAGAGGACGGGGCAGGACGAGAAGCTCATCAAGGAGCTCATGAAGGCGAACGTGGAGGCCGTCAAGAGGCTCGGGGTAAAGAAGCTCATATTCACATGCGCTGGTTGCCTCAAGATGTTCAGAGAGGAGTATCCCAAGCACGTCGAGGTCGGTTTCGAGACGGAACACCTAGTCGAGTTCCTGGCCAAGAAGGACCTGAAGCTCAAACCTCTGAAGAGGAGAATCACCTACCATGACCCGTGCCACATAGGTCGGCACTTGAAGATCTACGACGCCCCGAGGAAGGTGATTAGGATGATACCTGAGGCGACCTTCGTCGAGATGAGAGAGAACAAGGAGTCTGCCAGGTGTTGTGGAGGAGGAGGAGGCGTCCGGTCAGCCGACCCGCCAGCAGCGCAGAGAATCGCATCAAGGAGGGTGAGGTCAGCCTCCGAAGTGGCGGATCTCCTGCTCACATCATGCCCGTTCTGTGTGACCAACCTCAGGTACGGGAACGAGGCAATCAATGTGGACATAGAGATAAGAGACATAGCCGAGGTCGTCGATGACCTCATCATCACGTGAGATGAGGGCCATGGGCTCTTCGAAGCGCCGGGCTGACAAGAACATGACGTATTCTGTCATGGTCGGGACCTGCAGGCTCAGGTTCGATTCGCCGAAGGTCATGGGGATAGTCAACATCACGCCTGACTCTTTCTCCGGAGACGGCATCATCGGCGACTCCTCGCGCGCCATCTTGAGAGGTAAAGCGATGTTCGCCGCCGGAGCCGACCTTGTCGATGTCGGCGGCGAATCCACGAGGCCGGGCGCGGAGCCTGTACCCGCCGATGCCGAAGCCGTGAGGATCTTAGGGGTAGTCGAAGCGTTGAGCGCTCACAGGCCCGGGAGGGTCTCGATAGACACCTACAAACCCGAGGTAGCCGAGAGAGCACTGTTCGCGGGGGCGACGATAGTCAACGACGTGACGGGTCTCAGGGATCCGCGGATGATAGATGTCGTCACGGAGCACGGCGCCTCCGTCATCATCATGCACATGAAGGGGGAGCCACGGACCATGCAGGTGCGACCGAGGTACAAGGACGTGGTCGCAGAGGTCGCTTCGTTCCTCAGGGACAGGGTCGGAGCGGCAGAGGCTGCGGGGGTGAGCCCAGGCAAGATCATGGTGGACCCGGGGATAGGCTTCGGGAAGACGCTCGATCACAACCTGGAGATCATCGCACGGCTGAGGGAACTCAGGGGGCTCGGAAAGCCCATCGTGATCGGGGTGTCAAGGAAGGCTTTCATCGGGAAGTTGACGGACCTCCCACCGGAGGAGCGGGTCGAGGGGTCGTTGGCCGCAGCCGTCCTGGCCGTGAGGAATGGAGCGGATGTCGTGAGGGTCCATGACGTGTCCGAGACTGTCCGGGCGTTGAAGGTCGCAGTCCCCATCCTCAGCAAGGAGCGGATACAGGGAGTTCATTAGCCTATCGCTCCGAAATCCGCGAACTTGCGAGCGTAACGGGGAAGGTATTTAGCCTAGTTGTCACTGACACGTCGTACGCAAGGGCACACCCGGCTCCGGGAAATCCTAGAGCCGAAAACTCTTCCTACAAGGTGAACCACCTGAGCGGTCAGAACAACGGTCGGGGATTCATACCCGCCGACTCAGGCCCTGATTCTGGGCAGGAGACATCAACCTCACAGCGGGTGCTGTCCAACACTGCTCACACACTATGCGCCCTGAAGAGGATTCTCAAGAGCGATGTCGGACACTTCGAGAAGGAGCTCACGTACAGGGCCGGCGTCGAGATGTTCCACTGCTACACGCACAGAGAGTTCGGCACAACCGAACATATGGATCCAAAGACGCGCCTGGACCATATGATCGACCTGTTCGCCATGGATGGACTGGGGACCTTCGATGTCATATCCTTCGACCCCTCTGAGATGTTCATGGAACTGACGTGTCCAGATTCGATAGAGGCCGTCGGATACATCAGTCATGGGGAGATTCAAGCCGCTCCATCGTGTTCGTTCGTCTGTGGTCTCCTCGCAGGAATGGGCAAGCACTTGTTCGGAAGTACCGTGTGCGAAGGCTCTGAGGAAATCGTAGCTGCAGAAACGACTTGCGCGGCCACGGGAGAAAGGGATTGCCGATTCATCGTCGGCAAGAGGGCGAGGCTGGAGAAGCTGGGACTCACAGTCGACCACGTGAGGGAATCGATTTCTGAACACGCTCTCCGGCTCAACGAAGAGATACTGCTGAAGAACCTCGAACTCCAGAACCTGAACCTTGACCTGGAGAGGCAGGTGCGCAAGAGGACCGAGGACCTCAAGAGGTCAGAGGAGGATTACAAGTCGCTCGTGAACCTCTCCCCAGACGCAGTCATCATCTGTTTCACGGACGGCAGGATCAAGTCGCTGAACGAGGCGGCACTGGCCATGCTCGAATATGGGCCCGGGGACCACCTGGAAACGAAGAACATCTCATCAATCATGATTGATGGCGAGAATGCCTGGGAGAGATGTGTCTGGCTCGTGAACAAGGAAGGGATCCTCAAGAACCAGGAGTTCGATTTCGTCAAGAAGAAGGGCGGGAAGATCATCGGAGAGGTCTCCGCCCGGATAGCAGACCTGCATCCAGAGAGGTGCGTCCAGATGGTCATAAGAGATGCGACCGAGCGCAACCTCCTGAGGACAAAGATGGAAGAGGCGAAGGAGGAGTCCGAATTCTTCAACGACCTCCTGTCCCACGATATCGTGAACTACATGTCGGCCGCGATGCACTTCCTCGACAAGCTTCCGAGTTCGAGAAACCTGTCGCCGGAGGACCTCAGGGCGCTAAGCATCGTGTCCAAGGACGTCAAAGGCGCCTACGAGCTCGCGGCGGTAGTCCGTGACCTGTCGAGGGTGGAGGCCTTGGGCAATAGTGAATGCCGGGAAGCGACCGACGTCTGCGGCATCGTTGCAGAGGCGGTCGAGGACGCCAAGAGGATGTACTCCGAGAGGAACGTCACCATCAAAGTTGACAGACCCCCGACCACCTGCTATGTCGAGGGGAGCACGCTCCTCACGAGATTGTTCGTGAACCTGCTCACGAACGCCATCAAGTTCGATCCTTCAGACGAGGTATGCGTGGATGTGAAGCTAGAACCCACTACACAC
>JBFYNF010000090.1:0-6505 GCA_041304525.1 Thermoplasmata archaeon
GCACAGATCTGTTCTCGAAATCCTTGTTCGCAGCGTTCTTGAAGCCTACCATGACTATGTTCGTCCAGCCGTCTTCGGCGACGGTGTTCTCCCAATCGGTGTCCCTGTTGGGGAACTCGAACTTCATCCTTTCCCGGGCATGCGGGTCCCTAAGCCTCTCCAGCTCCTTCTCCTTGCCCCCCTCGCGCGCCCAAGGTGGGAGGATGGTATCGAGAGCTGTGGACGAGGCAGTGTACGGGTAGACATCGAATGCGACGTCCACATCCTCCCTGCGTGCCTGGTCCATGAGGGCCAGGGTCTTCTCAACCAGGCCCCAGTTCTTCTCTCCCGTGGCCTTATGGTGCGAAACCTGGACCCTGCAACCCGACTCCCGCCCTATCCGGATAGCTTCCATGACCGCTTCGACGAGAGTCCTCCCCTCACCCCTTATGTGGCTTGCATACATGCCTCCAAGGGAGGCCGCGGTGGTCGCAAGAGATATGAGCTCCTCAGTCTTCGCAAAGCATCCAGGGGCGTATATCAGACCCGACGACAGGCCGAACGCGCCCTCGATCATGGAGTCAGCCAGGAGCTTGTTCATCTGGCCAAGCTCATCGTCGGTCGGCGGTCGGTCATCGGCCCCGATGACTCCTAGCCTGAGCGTCTCGGCGCCGACCAGCGATGCCACGTTCACAGACGTCCTGACATCCGCTAGCCTCAGCAGGTACTCATCGAATGTGGACCATGTGACGTCCACCCAGAGCTCCTTCGCATGGTCCTGGGCCGCCTTCCTCGCGAGTCCGACCAATGGGGCGGCCGAACCTCCGCAGTTCCCCATAAGCTCTGTGGTGACGCCCTGCCGTATCTTGCTCTCCGCCAGAGGGCAGCTGAGAAGCGAGATGTCTGAATGCGTGTGAATGTCCACAAACCCTGGGCACACAATCATCCCGTCGGCGTCGACGGTGATTGCTCCCTTGCCTTCGGAGGGTTTGTAGATGCCCGCAATCCGGGTACCATCTATGGCCACGTCCATCTTCCTCCTAGTGGCACCGGTCCCGTCTATGACCGTCCCGTTCCTGATGACAAGGTCGTGCATGTGCATACCCAATGGCGCGGGCCCAATCCGTGCCACACCGATATTCTGGACGTGGATATTTAACCGTTCCACGAACACCTGGAAAACATAATATGTCTCGTGTCCGTTCCGAACCACGATGAAGTACGATTTCAGGTTCGTGAAGTACCAAGGATGCGGGAACGACTTCATCCTCAAGGACGAAACATCGGGCTCGAGGACGTCTGATGCCCACAGGAGTGCAATGGCGAGGTTCCTGTGGAACAGGAACTTCTGGGTCGGAGCCGATGGCGTGCTGTTCGTCGAAGACGCGCCCGGCGTTGACGGGTCGATGCGGCTGTTCGAACCCGCCGGGAACGAGGCGGACATGTGCGGGAACGGCCTGAGATGCGTCGCCGCTCACCTTATGGCGAAGCTGGGCAAGGACTCAGTCGACGTCCTGACTGGGGATGGCGTGAAACATGTCGCCAGGGATGGTGATGGCTACAGGGTGGACATGGGCCCCGTGAGAACCCTCAGGAGGGACCTCGAGGAGTATGTTGTGGATGCCGGTCTCCCTGAAGACTCCATGCTGCACTTCCGTGTGGACACCGCTTCAGGGGCGGAGGACGGGTCAATCGTTGATACCGGGGAGCCGCATATTGTCTTGTTCACGGACGCCCTGGAGTCGGCACCGCTCGTCAAGGTGGGGGAGAAGGTGAACGCTGACAAGCGCCGGTTCCCGAAGAGCGTCAACATCAATTACGTTCAGGTCACAGGTCCACACGACATTACGATCAGGACTTACGAAAGAGGAGTGTTCAACGAGACGCTCGCATGCGGCACGGGTGCGACCGCGTGTGCGTGCGTGTCATTGATGCTCGAGAGGGTGGTGCCAGGGCCAGTCGACGTGCGGACCAAGGGTGGCATGATGAGAATAGAACTGGGACCGGACGGACGTGCTGTCATGACCGGTCCCGCGGTTAGGGTTTTCGAGGGAAGGCTGGAAGTCGAAGTCTGAGAACCTCTCTTCAGGCCTTCATCCTCTTCAGTACGTCTTCGGCGGCCTTCAGGGTCACGTCGACATCCTTCTCCGAGTGTGCCGTGCATGTGTAGAACGGCTTGTCGGGGTGGAAGTGCATCCCTCTCGCCATGAGGCCGTAGTCGAACTGCGCTCTCAGGGCGGAGTCGCACGCGGCCGCATGCCTGTAGTCCCTGATATCGCTGAGGTCCACCTTGGACCCCTTCTTCGCGAAGAGCACGTTGAATGTCGAGCCAGGCCCGATGGCCCTCGCGTCGAAGCCGCTTCTCGCAAAGAGGTCGTTGAACCCGTTCCTGAGCTTGTCGGATATCTTGTTCAGGTACGGGTATGTCTCCGGAAGCTGGAGCACATCGAGCGTCGCGTTTCCCGCGGCCAGAACGGTCGGGTGCCCGTTGAACGTGCCTCCATGGAAGACCCTTGCGTCCTTCGGCCTCGTGATCGGGTCGACAACACTCATGATCTCCTCTTTTCCTAGGATCGCCCCGCTCGGAAGCCCACCGCCTATGATCTTGCCCAGGCAGGTCATGTCCGGGTCGACACCATAAGTGTTCTGGGCGCCGCCGAACTTCTCCATCCTGAAGCCCGACATGACCTCGTCGAAGATGAGCACGATGCCCAGCTCGCGAGTGATCTCCCTGACGGCCTTGATGAACTCTGGCTTGGAGGGGACGAACCCTCTCTGGACTGGCTCCATTATGACCGCCGCGAGCTCGTCCTTGTGCTTCCTCAGGAGCTTCTCCGTGCTCTGGATGTCGTTGAACGGCAGTACCAGAGTGTCCTCGATAGTGTCCTGGGACGTCCCGAATGACGACCCGACGGAGCATGGCGCAGAGTCCGGACCCCTGACATCAGCTGACGGCGTGAGGCTGATCAGGGCCTGATCATAGCATCCGTGGTAGTGCCCTTCGAACTTGGCGATCTTTCCCTTCTGCTTGAAGCCCCTTGCGAACCTGAGCGCATGTAGCGTGGCCTCGAGGCCGGAGTTGGTGAACCTGACGCGCTCCCCGCACGGGAAGATGCGTGACAGCCTCTCGGCCATCTTCGCTTCGCCCTCGTGGGGCGCGCCGAATATCAGGCTGCCGTCGGACTCCATCTGCTTCTTGATCGCGGCGTTGACCCTCGCATCACCATGTCCTAGTATCAGCGGGCCGAAGCAGAGCATGTAATCGATGTATTCGTTACCGTCCAAGTCCCACACGTGGGACCCCTTGGCCTTCTTGAGATACACAGGGTATGGCCCATAGAATTTCACGTTGCCGGTGACCCCACCAGGAAGATACTTCCTGGCGTGCTCAGACCACTGAGCGCTCTTCTTCGTCTTCGCCTTGTACTCAGCGACAGGATCGAACGGAGACATGGCCTCACCCGAGGTATATCTTCGTCGGGTCGAGGGAACGGAGCGTGGTCAGCTCCTTCTCCGTCGGCGCGGGCGTGCTCTCGAGCTTGTCTGCCACCTTGAGCTTCCATGGAGTGTTCTCCTGGACTTTCTCAATGGTCACGCCTGGCTGGAGAGCGACGACCATCATCTCGCCGGTCTTCGGGTCGAACTTCATGGTGCACAGGTTCGTTATGACCGCGTACGGTCCGCCGCCCTGCAGGCCGAGCTTGCTCCAGTTCTCCTTGCCGTCGACGAAGCCAGGGCTCGACTTGAAGTCCACCTTCTCGACGAACCTCCTCTTCTCGTGCGGGGTGATCACGATGATCTTGCCCACGTTCGAGGCGATGTCGCAAGCCCCTCCGCTTCCTGGCAGCCTGACCTTCGGCGTTTTGTAAGTCCCGATGATCGTCGAGTTGATGTTGCCGTACTTGTCGATCTGCGCACCCCCGAGGAAGCCCACATCTATCCTGCCACCCTGGAGGTAGTATGCGAACTGTTCGTACATGGTGCAGATGCTCTTCGCGCCAGTGACGAGGCACGGGTCGCCGATCGAGAGCGGCATCCTGGTCGGGTTGGACCCGACAGCGCCAGACTCGTAGACCATGTTCAGTCCGGGCGCCTGGAGCTTCTTCGCCAGGTTGGCCGCAAGGTTCGGTATGCCAACGCCCACGAGGACCGTCTCCTTGTCCTTGAGCTCCCTTGCCGCAACAATCACCATCAATTCGCTCGGTGTGATATCTGTTGTCATCGTCATCAGCCTCCTCAAACACTCCCGTAGCTGACAGGTGTGCTGTAAGCGGTCTTGGGCGTGAGTTTCAGTATCTTGGACGAGGGCATCTTCTTCATGTATTCGGACCTGTCCTGAACGCCGAACACCCACTCATCCATGTACTTCATGGTGGTGTCGTGCTCCTTCGTGACATCGTCCCATTGCATGTAGAATTCATTGTCCCTGTCGTAATATCCCTGCGTGTAGGACGGGTGGGCGCACCACGGCTCATGCACGACCGCGTCGACGACGAAATCGGGGATGAGGGTCCTGTTCGGGTCAGACCTGATGACTGACTCGTCCACGATCTCCTCGCAACTCACGATGACCTTCTTGCCCGCGAACGCCGCATCTTTCTGCTCGCCTATGATTCCCCATATGTGCGAGTTCCCGCTGACGTCGGCTCGCTGGACATGGACGACTGCCACGTCGGGGTTCAGCGGCGGGACTGTTGACACGACCTCGTCGCTGTACGGGCTCTTGATTGTCTTGATGAGTGGGTTCTCAGCGGGCAGGTCTGAGCCGATGTTCGTCCTCATCGGCAGGAACGGCATGTTGGTCGCGCCTGCGAACAGTCTGCCGGACAGCCCGAAGTGCGTGTACTCCTCGATCTCGAGCGGTCTCGGGATGTTCTTCTCGAGCGACCGCCTGAAGCATCTCAGGGAGCCAACGCCAGGATTGCCAGCGTAGCTGAATACCAGCTTCTTGGCGCAACCGGCGGCAATCATCTGGTCATAAACGATGTCCGGGGTGGCCCTCAACAGGGTCAAATCCTTCCTCTTCTGCCTTATTATCTCGTGTCCTGCGGCGAACGGGATCATGTGCGTGAATCCCGCTAGGTAGATGGAGTCCCCGTCCTTCACGAACTTGGACACCGCCTCCTTCATTGTCATCATCTTGTCCGATGTCATCTCACTTACCCTCCTGATCGGGTGCGAACTTGAATCCGTACCGTATGACTCCCTCTTCAGTGTATATCTTCTTGAGCTCGGCCTTGACGGGCATGCCCATCTTGACGTCCTTGGGGTTCACATCGGTCATCTGGCCAATGACCTTGGGGCCCTCGGCAAGCTCGACGATGGCGACGGGGTATGAACCTCCGGCTTTCATCTGCTCCGCGAACTCCGGAGGCGCACCGCCTGCTCCTATCAGGACGAACGTGTGCACCTTACCCTTGCCGCTCAGCTGAAGCTCATCGAACTCCGAGGACGCGTTGCAGTACTTGCAGACGCCCTTGGGCGGGAAGTTCACAGCGCCGCACTTCTTGCACTTCTGCCCCACCATCTTGTACCTCTGGGGTATCGTGCGCCAATACATGGGGACCGAAACATGTGCCATTCATGTCACCTCACTTGAGAGCTCCTTTGAGCTTCACATACTGGATGTAGTCGATATACTCCTTCTTCTCTAGCTGGGTCTTGAAACTCGGGACCGGCTTTCTATCGGAGACGACCTTCAGGCTGATGGCATCACTACCAGCGCCTGAGCCGTACGAGATCACTATAATCCTGTCCCCGACCTTCGCCGCGTCCAAGGCGGCTACGAGACCGACCGTTGTCGAGGCAGCCCCGAGGTCTCCCAGGTTCACGGAAACGAGGCCGGACGCCATCTGCGCGTCATTGAACATGAGCTTGCCCGCGACCGACCCTGGGGTCTTTGCGTCCGGTTGCTGTATGACGACATGCGCATAATCCTCAGGCTTCGTTCCCAGCTTCTTCAGGAGGGAAGCACAGGCCATCGTCGTGCAGGTGGTGAACGACGACGCGAAGAACTTCTTCACATTCAGGTCGTGGAGCGTCTCGTCTCCGGCGGGTTTGAAGCGCTCGCCGAAGTGCTCCATCGCGAACGATGCGTACCCCTCGACCTCGGCTATGAGGTTATCCGATGACAGCACGAATGCCGCCGCGCCAGCGCCCATCGGATGCTCTATAGGGTCCCACATGCTCGCTCTGGGGGCGTCTGCGGTGGCCACGACGGCGACACCACCCGGACTCGCCTTAACGTGCTCGATTCCCGAGACGAAGGCCTCAGTGCCTGCCCTGGTCGAGGTCGTGTGGTCCGATGCGAACGTGGAGCTCGGCATGCCCACATTGACCAGGACCGTCCCCGAGAGCAGCTTCTCGAGGTATGGCGCGGTCGTGGACGCGAGCGCGAACCTTGTGACCTTCGCAGGGGCCAGAGGGACGGACTCGAGCGCCCTCCTGGAGACCTTGGAAGCCGCAGTCAGGATGTCCTCATCGAAGCCCATCACGGACTTCTCGCTGACACCTGCCGCCTGGAACG
>JBFYNF010000091.1:0-4345 GCA_041304525.1 Thermoplasmata archaeon
GAACACGACATATTGCTCTGTGACATCCGCAGCCATCAGTCTTCCCTCTCGTCCGGGGTATCGTTCTGGCCTTCCCTGATTCGGGCCTTCAGCGCGTCGGGCATCGACATGGTAGACAGGGTCCTTGTGAGCTTGTTCAGCGTGCCAGCAAGGTCTGCGAGGTCCTGGGCGGACGCCGTCAGTTCCTCCATGCCCGCAGCGACCTCCTCGGAGGATGCGGACACCTCCTCGGCGGAGGACGAGGTTTCGTTCGCGATGCTAGCCACCTCGTCGAGGCTCCTGGCGAGGCTCTCAGTTAGCGCCTTCTGCTCCTGTGTGGAGGCACTTATCTCCTGGACCATGGCAGCCGTCTCTTGGACGGTGGCGGCGATGTCCTCGAGGGACTTGAGTGACTCTGCGATGGTCTTGGTGCCCTCGGCGACGCTTGTCCGGGTCTGATCCATCTTGTGAGTGCTGTCCACAATGTCCTTCTCTACAGACTCTATGAGCGATTGGATCTGCCCAGCGGCTTTTCTAGACCCCTCCGCCAGCTTCCTGACTTCGTCCGCGACCACGGCGAACCCGCGACCGTGTTCTCCGGCCCTCGCCGCTTCGATGGCCGCGTTGAGCGAGAGGAGGTTGGTCTGCTGGGCGATGTTGCTTATGATCATCACGATCTGTGATATCTCCTTCGACTTCTTGGTGAGTTCGTTCATCGCCTCTGCCGTCTGCTCGACGCTGCTGAGCAGGCTCTTGATACGCTGGAGCGCATCCTCGGCCGACCTGCTGCCCCTCTGCGCGACATCGCTCGCATCCTCGGACGCTCTCGCCGCGTTCTGGGAGCTCTGGACGACGTCGTAGATCGCCTTGGTCTGCTCTCCGAGCATCCGCACCATCTCGTCGACCTTCGCTGCCTGTATCTGGGCGCCTTTCGAGGTCTGCGTCATGGATGATGAGACCTGTTGTGTAGCGTCTGTCATGTGCTTCGCCGTCTCGGCGAGCATCGAGGATGACTCCCTGAGGGATTTGGACGTGATCTGTATCTGTTCCGTCAGCTTGATCAGCGCAGATCTCATTCTCTTGAAGCTGTTGACCAGCTTCGCGAGGTCGCCCTTTGCCTCGACATCTATGTCCTTTGAGTAGTCCCCGTCCGCAATGGCCTGTGCGCTCTCCGTGAGCTTCTGGAGGGGTTTTGATGTGTCATCGATGAGCATGTTCATGGAACGGACAAGGTCGCCTATCTCGTCCTTGCTCGCCTTGATTTCGAGGCGTGTCGTGAAGTTGCCTTCGGATATCTTGCTGGCCGCTCTGGAGACGAGAACAATCGGGCCGGTGACGAGCACCGAGATAAGGAACGCGCCTATGGATATGGCCACCGCGGCTGCGGATCCCCCTACCACCGTCCAGAAGAAGCTCTTCTGGATAGTGTCCTCCGCAACGGTGTCCATGAGGGCTGCACCCTCGGTGCAGATGCCAATGAGGTTGTCCATGCCGATACTAATCGTGCCCATCCGCTCGGTCGCATTTACCATGGCCTCCTCGGCTGAGGCGAGGTCGCCCAGAGCCAGCAGTCTAACGATCTCATCGACGTCGTCAGTGTATAACGCCCACTCTGACTCTATGGTGGCGAACACTTCGGCCTGGTCTTCGAGGAGGTCGGCACGTCCTTGGCTGGTAATGATCTCCTCCATGTTGGGAAGTACCTCGTACGAATAGCTGTTCTCGAAGTCGCTGAGGAATTGGGAGAACAGTAGTAGCTGGGCAGCATGCTCATTGTAGTAGACGCCTGCAGTCGGTATCCCGTAATTCATGTAGTACAGCAGGAAGTAGCTCTCGGTTCCGGCAAGGGATCTGGAGCCCGCTGCAATCTTCGAGACCACTTCCAGGTTCTCCGAATACAGTATCTCGACATCGCCCTTGATGTCGTTGAGGCCCTCAAGCGATATCATGCTGACGGCCGCGATGGGCACGAGGACCAGAGCTAGTATGGCAGCCACGAGTTTGACGGTAAGAGACAGCCTCAACAAACCACCTGCACGAAGTACAAGCGAGGGCGTGCCCGCTCCGGAGCCTCTGCTGGACGGGTGCGCTTTCGCATGGAGGTCAAAATCGGGTTGGTCCATATAATAACATGTCGTCCCTGCTCTCAAGTCTGATGATGGCGTTGATGCTTCCCCAGCGTTCATGCAAGATACTATCTAACCAGACGCACATGGAACTCACCTGATGGAACAGTCAGAGGCGAAGCTGCTAGAATCCATCAGGTTACACCTGATGAAGTCCAGGGGACTAGATGTCAGTGGCTATTCCAGTACATTCGTGCTGAGGAGCGTCCGGAAACGCCTGGGCCGGTCGGGCGCGAAGGACCTTCCGGACTATGTGCGACTCCTGCTGTCGAGTGAGGAGGAGACGACAGACTTCGTAAGCGCACTATCCATCAATGTCACCGACTTCTTCAGAGACGAGGGCGCATTCGAGGCATTGTCAGGCAAAGTGATCAGGCCAGTAATCCGGTCGAAGGTCGGGGCTGGCGGCATCGTGAGGATATGGAGCGCTGGATGTGCGACGGGCCAGGAACTGTACACTATCGCCATATGTCTGGACCAGGAGTTGAGACGTGCTGGCAGCAACGAGAATATCATCGGGACGGTCACGGGCGGGGACCTGTCCAAGACTGCTCTAGCATTCGCCCGGAAGGGCGTGTATTCGAAAGAACAGGTGAAGAATGTCCCCTTGCACATCCTGACGGAGTACTTCGTTGAGAAGGATGGTATGTACGAGGTGGCCGAGGTGCTCAGGCGCAGGGTGAGGTTCGTCAATGAGAACCTCCTGGATGAACCGAGATCCCGATTCTTCGATGTAGTCGTCTGCAGGAACGTGTTAATCTACTTCTCCCGTCCGATGCATGACCAGGTGGTCATGAACCTCCATAGATCTCTCAGGCCGAACGGATACCTGATGCTCGGGAGGACCGAATCTCTGGTCGGCACGCCGAGGTTTCACTACGAGCTGCTCGATGCCGAGAACAGGATATTCAAGAGGAAGGAATGAGGTCGCGCCCCGTGAGGTCAGCAACGGGCGCACACGTTCTCGTCAGACAGTGCCGCGACAATCTCGTTCTGTATCTCGTCGAGGTCGGTGTCTGACAGGTTTGACAAATCAGCTAGACTGGGCACCTCGATGTCCGTCATGAACTCCTCGATGGTCTTGTAGTTCTCAGCCATCCGGAGACTGAGTTCGCGTTGCATCTTCTCCATGTCGTCGGCTGACAGTCTGGAAGAGAATACATCTGCGAGAGTCACCCCTCCTGATTCTGCCTGGCTCACAAGTTCTTCGATATCGTACGCTGCCATCTCGCCCATCCCTTCGTATGACAATCGTCAGACGATGTATTGTCCGGGAGGGTATTTATTGGTTGCCCCAAGAGGGCTCAACCGACTGGGTCGAGCCAAGATGCGTACTTCGGGACCCTCCCCTTCACGGCGTCGAGGTAGGTCTTCTGTATCGCGAGTGTGGCAGGGCCTGGGACGCCGTCCCCTACCTGCCGTCGGTCCACTTCTCTTATAGGTGTGACCTCCGCTGCTGTTCCAGTGAAGAACAGCTCGTCCGCGAGGAACAGCTCTCCCCTGGAGAAGTTGCGCTCCACGACCTCATACCCAAGGTCCTTTGCGACCGTCATCACGGATTCCCTCGTTATGCCAGGAAGAATCCCCGCGTTCGCAGGCGGGGTCATGAGCTTTCCGTCCTTCATCATGAATATGTTCTCGCCCGAGCCTTCGGCGACCATGTGCTGGTCGTTGAGCATGATGGTCTCGTCGAACCCGTTCATCTTAGCCTCCATGATGGCCAGCGCGCTGTTGAGGTAGTCCCCGCATATCTTGGCGGTCGCAGGGGCCGAGCCGACCGGAATCCTGTGCCAGGAGCCGGTGTGGACCCTGATCCCCTTCCTCATACCCTCCTCGCCCAGGTATGCGCCGAACGGGAATGCCACTATGAACGTTTCGACTGGATATCCCATGGGGTTGACACCGATGCCAGATACCCCGAAGAACACTATGGGGCGTATGTAACACGAGCTGAGCTTGTTCGCCCTGATGGTCTCTTTCGTGGCCTCGCACAGCTGCTCGACCGTGTAGGGTATCTTCATCTGGATGGCCTTCGCGGACGAGTGTAGTCTGACCATGTGCTCCCTGAGCCTGAACACGGCAGGCCCCTTGTCCGTGCTGTAGCACCTGATCCCCTCGAATGCGCCTGTCCCGTAGTGCAGTCCGTGCGTGAGCACATGGACCGTCGCGTCCTTCCAAGGTATCAGCTGTCCGTTCTTCCATATCTTTTCGCTCGGCTCTATCGCCATGTCAACCTACCT
>JBFYNF010000092.1:0-3218 GCA_041304525.1 Thermoplasmata archaeon
CCAAGAAGATCGACAGCCTCGCAGCCGACGCGGCGGCGAGGCTCGAGCCGCTCCGTGCATCCGGAGCATCCGTGAGGCCGGCCGAGGAGCTCATCGAACAGGCGAAGGAGGCCGCCGTCGGAGGGAACGCGTCCGAGGCATTCCAGATGCTCATGGAGGCCGACCAGCGCATCCTGGGCATCGAGGACTCCCATAAGAAGTTCATCGACATCTCAATAGCCGCGGAGAGCGCCGTCGAGGTGCTCAGACGCATAGGTGTGTCGACGGCGGAGGCCGAGAGACTTCTGGCCCTGGCTGACCTGGAGAGAGAGAAGGACTACGACTCCGCAATCGAGTTCGTCGCCGAGGCCCTGGATTCGGCCAAGACCATGATCGACTCCTATGCCCCCGAGGTCGTGGGAGACGTCAGCTCGTCCGGGCTCCAGGAGGGTTCGGAGGGCGAAATCAGCATCAAGCTGAAGAACACGGGGAACGTCCTGGCGAAGGAGGTCACCGTCGAGCTGTCTGGACAGTTCAAGGTCGTGGATCTCCCGGCAGTCGGAAGCCTGAGGCCCGGCACCGAGGTCCTGGTCAAGGTCCGCGTCATCCCAGACGTCGCTGGCGACATACCCGTCAGAGTCAACATCGCCTGCAGGAGGCACTTCGACGGGGCGCCCCAGAGCTTCGAGTTCGACGGCTCCGTAAACGCGTTCAAGTCTGGCCCGCCATACAAGGTCACTCGCGCGGCAGAGGTCGCCAAGTGCGCCCACTGCCAAGGCAAGATCAAGCAGGGTTTCGACATCATGAGCTGCAGGTGCGGGAACGTCCTGCACCTGGCCTGCGCGAAGAGGACCGGCGTGTGCCCCGTCTGCGGCCAGAAGTACACATTCTAGCCTGAGCCGGCGATCCTCGCACTCGATATCCTGAACGGCGGTGTATGGACCCCGAAGTACTCGTGCGTGTCCTTGCCGACCATGTCCACCCTCGACAGCATATCGACTATCCCTATGCCCATGGTAGACTGTCTTATCGCGGGCCCCAACTCTCCATTCCTGATGACGTAGCTCTCCATCATCAGTCCGGAGAACTCCCCCGTCGCGAGGTTAGGATAGTCGAAGGTCGCTCTCACGTATGCACCCGACTTCGTCTCCCTGACCATCTCATCGAAAGATGAGTCACCGGGCGAGACGACCAGGTTGGTCGTCGATATGCTTGGAGGATGTCTGTAACTCCAGACAGAACCGCCCCTCGACGAGTTTCCAGTGCTGCCGCGCAACTCCTTGCCTGCAGTGTAGGAATCGTACAGATAGGATGCTAGACGACCCTTGTCCACCAGAAGGGATTTGGCTGCGGGGGTGCCCTCGCCGTCGAAGGATGTGCTCCCCGACGCCCATTCGATCGTGGGGTCGTCGTACACGCTGACAGCAGGCGACCCGATCACGTGTCCCAGCTTCCCCGCGAGGAAGCTTCTCCCCCGCTGCACGCTGTCTGCATTCAAACCGCCGCCTATCGCATTCCCGAGCACGAAACCGGCGGCCAACGGATCCATGATTATGGCATAGTCACCTGTTTCCAGCTTCGTCTGCACAAGGCCTTTGATTGCCTGGTCGCGCGCCTTCCCACTGACACGCTCGATCGCGCCCTGCTCTAGCCTCCGGCCCGATGTCCCGTCGTATCCTGAGAACATCGCCTCCCCGTCCCTGGCGACCGACTCGACGACGAGGTCGACCGAGGTCATGCGTTGGGCCGACGAGAAGCCATTGCTGTTGGCGAGCGCTACATGACAGACTGAGACCGCTGCGCTGGAATTGGCCGATGTGATCTTCTTGTGGTCGCCCGCGATGTCGGACATCTCGATGACCATGGCAACCACTTCCTCGGGGCCGATCCCCACGACGCTGGGCTCGTACAGCCCTGGGAGGGGCGTGACCTGACTGGACACAGGCAGGTCCTTGAAATCCTTGTCAGGTGTCCCGGCCCTCGCCAGGGACACGGCCATTGCCGCTGCTCTCGATACAGCGGCTTCGTCGAACCCCGTGCAGACCGCAAAACCGGATGCGCCCTTGGCGAACGCACGGACGCCGACTCCGGGGTCTGAGAAGATATTGGCCTGCTTGACCGATCCTTTCTCCAGGTCCACGGATATCGTGTTGGTGTCCGCTGCGACCACGTCGCACTTGTCCGCACCCGCGCGCGTTGCTATGGACACCGCCCGCTCTGCGAGCGCCGACAGGTATTGAAGGTCGGCCATCAGACCAGGCCTCCCACAACAACATCCGCGACCCGCAGATGGGGACCGCCGTCGCTCGTGCGCGCGGACTGACCGCCCTTCCCGCAGTATCCTGGATCACCGACCATGAAATCATCCGCGACGCCCGTCACGTTGTTGAGTACCTCGAGTATGACGCCGGACAGGGACGCGTCCCGGTATCTCTCGCCAATCTCACCATGCCTGATCACATAGGCCTCGTCGCATTTGAACATGAATTGGCCCTTGGACGGTTCGACATATCCATACTGGCTACCCTGGATCAGGAGACCCTCCTTGGTGTCTTCCAAGAGTTCATCCTTCTTCCAGTCGCCTGGAGCGATGAATGTGTTGCTCATCCTTATGATCGGCGGGCTGCCGTAGGTCTGCGCCCTCGATGAACCGCTCGGCTGAGTGCCCATCCTACTGCTGGACTCGAGGTTGTGGAGATAACCTTTCAGAATACCGTCCTCTATGAGGACATGCTTATCGGCCTTGACGCCCTCCCAATCGTGGGAGAAGAATCCGAACGACGCCTCGATAGAGGGGTCGTCTGCCAACGTGACCTCGTCGCAGGCGACCTTCTGGCCCACCCTTCCCTCAAGCACGGATGCGCCCGCGAGCACGGCGTCCGCCTCGCACGCGTGACCGAAAGCCTCGTGTGCCAGTAACCCAGTCATCTTGTTGTCTAGGACGCACACGAACTTGCCAGCCGGGGCTGGTTTCGAGTCCAGCAATCTCAAGGCCTGTGCCGCCGCATTTGTGCCGAGCGAGAGCGTGTCCTCGGTCCGCATGAGCTCGTAGCCTCCGACCATCCCTACGGCGTCGTGCCCACGCTGGATCACCCCATCCGATTTCGCCCAGGCAGAGCACGCTGCCAGGACCCAGGTCTCGCGCGTGCGCACCAATGTCTCGAACGAGTTGGCCACGATCCTCTCGCCCTCAAAGTCATCATACCTCGCATTCGTGCTCGAGATCCTCGGGTCGGTGG
>JBFYNF010000093.1:0-17897 GCA_041304525.1 Thermoplasmata archaeon
GGAGCAGCTATGACTGGATAGTCAGGGTGGAAGTGCCATTAGATGCCCCGGTAGGAACCTACGGCGCGGCGATCTATGTGGACGACG
Organism: Thermoplasmata archaeon; assembly: GCA_041304525.1. Taxonomy (GTDB): domain Archaea; phylum Thermoplasmatota; class Thermoplasmata; order UBA10834; family UBA10834; genus UBA9653. The sequence goes on from JBFYNF010000093.1 coordinate 88, forward strand.
GGATCAGGGTGCAGAACATACCAGTCGTGATCAATGTGCCCGCGGCCGACTACGAGTTCGAGTTCGGTGGGCCGTCGTACTTCGACACGCCCTACAACAACGACTTCAGTGGACTCGCAGACAAGGGCTGGAGGTTCGAGGTCGGCGACTGGAGGATGTTCTGGTCCATGCCGTCGGATTGGATATCATACAACGCACAGATCGTGACAACCGTGGAGTGGGCAGAGTTGCCGACTGACGTGAACGTGCACGTGCTGGCTTCCGAATGGGCAGGCTGGGACCAGTTCTGGTACCCGTACGGGCCCGACCTCAGCATGGTCGCCGTCGCGTCGAGCGACGAGAACTACATGGGTGCCGGCACGTTCGGGACAGGCACCAACACCGGGGAAGCGAAGGAAGTCCTCTCCGCGCCGCTGGGTGAGTACATCGACATGACCGGGCCAGCGCCGTTCGCCATCCTCACAAGGTGTCCAGTCATGGCAGGCACCTCCGCTCAGGACACCCTGTACGGATACACGACCCTGATAGAGCTCAACGGCTACTCGCCAACGAGCGTGGACCTGTATGCCCCGCAGCCTGGGGACATACCTCTGACAGGGATTGTCGAGGGAGGAGGATGGTATGACATCACTGTCACGGACCCGGTCGAGGTTATAGGAGGAGGCGACGGTCCGTACGAGCTGTTCGATTACGGCAGTATGGAGATCTACCAGGATACCCTGACAGGGTCGTTCGTGTCAGACCTGGCGAACGCATGGTTCACCATGCCTATCTGGGTGGAGGACAGCCACAACCTGATTGTCAGCGTCTATGAGGACTGGGGATGTCCTGACATCGACCTTGGGCTCTGGTACGACGAGGACATGGACTATGTGGCGGACTTGACCGAACCGTACTGGTATGTGGGAGCGTCTGGGTCTTCAGAGACTCTGGAGCTGGCGTCGCCGGATGATGGACAGTATCTAGTCAAGGTCCTGGGCTATGAAGTCTGGGGAGATCCTGGCTACTTCTACCTGACGGTGCTCGTCGGAGTGCCTGGATACATCGAGGTCATCGACCTCGAACCCCTCGCCGACTCAGGGACACACTACTTCAACATATCGTATAGTGTGCCTGAGAGAGTGGGGGTGTTCGTCGGATGGGCAACGTTCGGGTTCATGGGAGCAGACGACTCCGTGAGCATCCCGTTCACCATCGTGGTCACCGATGTCGGAGAGCCCTCGATAGACGATATGTACCCCGCGGACGGCTCGTCCATACCATCCACGGATCTGGAGGTGTCGTTCTATGTGAACGATCACACGAACTTCTACTCCGGATGGAATCCATGGGACTTCGACGTGACCTTGGACGGCATGTGGGACCTGACTTGGTACGCCAGCATATATGACGACAACGTGACCATAGAGTGGATTTATCCACTCATCCAGGGAGATCACTACCTCGACATATGGGCCTGGGACATATACGGGAACGTGGTGTACGAATACATTGAGTTCTCTGTCAACTCCGTGTTCGAGGAGTTCTGGGCAGAGTTCGCCGACCCAGTGACCGCGGACCCGATACCTGACAGCGCGACCGTGGCACTGACGGAGGTCGTCGTGAGAGGGTATACTGACCCATACTCGGACGTGTCGATCATGACAGAGATGGACACCTACGATGTCGTAGCTGACATGGACGGCTACTTCGAGCAGGACACAGTGGCACTCTACGAAGGGCTGAACATCGTGACGATCGGGGCCATCAACGATGCAGGGGTCCACGTCTCGACCGTCAAGATGATCGAATCCGACACGTACTGCAAGCTGTGGGTTCAGGAGGTAGACTCGCCAACCGTGACCGACTCCGTGGATGTCATGGGCTGGACGGATGATGATGCGACCCTGCTCGTGGACGGCGTCAGTGTCGCAGTGATGCCTGACGGGACATTCTCCGACGCGGTAGCGCTCGTCGAGGGGGACAACGTGATCGCAATCGAGGCCACCGACGGCGTTGGCAACTATGCGTACACCGAACTCACGGTGGTGCTCGACACGACCGCGCCCGTGATAGACATATCCTCACCCGCCGACGCTGCCACGGTGGCCGAGGCTGGGGTCACCGTCACAGGCACGGTGGACGACCCGACGGCGAGCATCTGGGTGAACGGCGTGTCGGCCGAGGACGGACTCGGAGGGTTCAGCGCAGTCGTGACCCTCTCCGAAGGCGACAACACCATAACGGTCGTAGCCGAGGACGAGCTTGGGAACTCCGCGAGCGAGAGCATCGCTGTGACCTACGAACCGCCTGTCTATGTGACCCCGGACGAGCTGCAGGACATGATAGACGACCTCCAGGGGCAGATAGACGACCTCGTCACAGACGACGAGACGCTGCAGGGTTTGATAGATGGCCTGCAGAGCCAGCTGGACGAGCTGCAGACCGACCTCGAAGGACAGATAGGCGATGTGGACGAGTCGCTGCTGCAGGAGATCGCCGATCTCCAGGAGCAGATAGACGCACTCGAGGAACAGACCACCCAGGATGTCGATGATGTGAACACGAGGGTCGACGACACGAACGCCTACGCGGACATGCTGATGTATTTGTCGATCGGGCTGTTCGTCGTCGCGATCATCCTGCTGGCGGTCGTCTGGCTCATGCTGAGTGGCCGGAAGAAGGGTGGCGACAACCCCGGGCATTCAGCCGATGAGGGACGCGAACCCGGCCCGCCGTCCGACGTCGAGCGGGAGTTCGAGGAGCTCGGCAGGGAAACCAAGAAGAAGTAGGGCGTCGCAACCTGTCCCGAAAACCCTTTCCCCAAACCCCAACTGCCTTTCTCACGCGCAAAGAATGTGTGGAGCCACTGGAGGGAATCGAACCCTCGACCTACGCCTTACCAAGGCGTCGCTATACCTCTAAGCCACAGTGGCGCTCTGACTAGGCCGCAAGTCATCTTGCCTTGCGTATTAAAAGGTTGTTGATGGCTTGAGCGCGCCAGCAGCCCCGAGCAAGTGGCCGTAGCATCATTTATTACCGTACCTGGACATCAGTCAGACATCATGAAGGAGGCGCTGAGCAGCTTCGATGTGATGGCCGTGGTCGCGGAACTCCAGCCACGGGTAGGCTGGCACCTCGACAAGGTGTACCATCCCCATTGGAACCACCTCATCCTGTCCATCAGAGGGGCTGGGGAGGGCAAGGAATACCTGCACTTCCATGTCGGGAAGTGGCTCTATGCGTCGAAGAAGTCACGCGACATGCCCCAGCAACCCTCGGACTTCGCGATGATGCTCAGGAAGAGGGTCACGAACGCCCGCATCGCGGGTGTGAGGCAGCAGGGGTTCGACAGGATAGTCGTGCTCACGCTCGAGAAGGAAGAGACCTTCGAGCTAGTCCTGGAGCTCTTCGGGGACGGGAACGTCATCCTGGTCAAGGACGGCGAGATCGTGCAGCCTCTGACGAGCCACACGTGGAAGCACAGGGACGTCAAGGCGAAGAGGGAATTCTCGTTCCCGCCGCCGGTGCCTGACCCCAGTGCCATCGACGCGCCAGCGCTCCTCGAGATCCTGCGGTCCTCGGACGCGGACCTCGTGCGGACCGTCGCCACGAAGCTCAACCTGGGCGGCAGGTACAGCGAGGAGCTGTGCGCGAGGACAGGGATTCCGCCGGCCATCAAGGCCGCGGAGGTGGGAGAGGCCCAGGCGGCGACTCTCCTGGAGGCGATCAGAGGCTTGATGGCGGAGGCCGCGGCGTCCGGCAAGGGATATCTCGTGAGCAGGGACGGAGCGCCTGAGGACGTGGTGCCGATCAGGATGAATACATACCAGGGCCTCGATACGCAGGAGTTCGGATCGTTCTCAGAGGCACTCGAGGAGTACATATCCCGCAAGCCAGCGACCAAGAAGGATAAGCCCAAAGAGGACACGAAGGAGTTCGACAAGCTCAAGAGGCGGATCATGCAGCAGGAGGCCGCTGTGATCAAGCTCCAGGACGAGGCCAGGGAAGCGCAGGCGACTGGGGACGCGCTATTCGCCAGGTACTCCGAGACCGACAGGACCATCTCCGACGCGCGGAAGAAGGTGGAAGGGCACCTGAGCCTGGAGGACACGCCGGGGTTCGTTGGATACGACCCGAGGAGGTCTCTTCTGACCATCCGCGCAGAAAGCTCGACCATCACCCTCGATGTCAAGGGCACTGTCGAATCGAACGCCCAAAGGTACTACGAGGAGTCGAAGAAGGCCAGGAGGAAGTTGGAGGGAGTGCTGAGGGTCCTCCATGAAACCCGGGACGACGTCGACGGTATGGCGCGCAAGGATGCCGAGAAACGGGATAGGAAGGTCCTCAAGCCTTCCAAGAGGTTCTGGTTCGAGCGATACAGATGGTTCATCTCCAGCGAGGGTGTGATCGTGATCGGCGGCAAGGACGCAAAGAGCAACGACACCCTCGTGAAGAAGCATCTCGACGCAGGGGACAGGTACGCGCACGCGGATATGCACGGCGCGCCGAGCGTGGTCGTCAAGATGCGGGAGGGCGTGACTGACATAACGCTTCACGAGGCGTGCGAGTTCGCGGTCGCCACATCGAAGGCCTGGAACGCCAAGATAGGGTCCGCGAGCGGGTACTGGGTGCTCCCAGAACAGGTCAGCAAGACACCACAGAGCGGGGAGTATCTGGCAAAGGGCGCGTTCGTCATCAGGGGCAAGAGGAACTACTCGGACAAGCTCAGCATAAAGCTCGCCGTCGGCGAAGTTGAGCATGAAAGAGAACGGAAGGTCATGTGCGGCCCCGAATCGGCCGTCAAGGCCCGGTCCAAGAAGTACGTGGTCATGAGACCTGGCGGCAAGGACAAGGACTCACTAGCGAAGCTCCTGGCAGATGAGCTGCAGGTCCCGATCGAGGAGATACAGAGCGTCATGCCCCCGGGGGATGTGGACGTAGTCGAGATCGTCGGCCTTGAGCTGAAAGGCCTCACTCAACGACAAGCGACCTGAGCGTCTTCAGCTCCTGCTTGTACCCTTTCTCACCCTCAGGGGTCTCTAGGACCATCGGGATGCCTTCCCAACGATCATCGTTCATGAAATGCTTGAAGCATTCGAGCCCGAGGAAGCCTTTGCCGATCTGTTCGTGCCTATCCAGATGAGAACCCTGCTTCCCCCTGGAGTCGTTGATGTGCATTGCACTCATCATCTCGACGCCCAAGACTTCGTCGAAGATCTCGAATGTCTTCTCATAACCATCGTTCGACCGGACATCATAGCCCGCGACATAGCCGTGACAGGTGTCGAAGCAGACGCCCACGTTCCTCTGGTCATCGAGCATGTCGATCACCTTCGCGATCTGCTCGAACGAGTGGCCCATCACCGTGCCCTGGCCCGCGGTGTTCTCGAGGACGAAACGGACATCCCCGGAACCGGACTCCTTCCTGACCCAGTTGAGCGAGTCCGCGATCCGCTTCAAACCGACCTGCTCCCCAGCCCCCATGTGCGCGCCCGGGTGGAATATCAGATTCCTCACGCCGAGGTGCTTAGCCCGCACTACCTCATCTAGGAAGGCCTCCCGGGACCGCTTGAGCAACGCCTTGTCCGGGCTGCCTAGGTTTATCAGGTATGAGTCGTGGATCACGGTCTCCCTGATCCCATGCGCGCCCATGTTCACCTTGTACTGCTCCGCGTCCTCGAGGTCAAGCGGTTTGGATGCCCACTGCATCTGGTTCTTGGAGAATATCTGCATGCAGTCGCAGGTCACGGCGCGCGCACGCTCCGGCGCGTTCCTGACGCCGCCAGTGACCGACACATGACCGCCGAGGACCTTCATGCCCAGACCTAGGAGGTAATCCCGCTACGGCTAGATAATCAATCCTGGAGGTCCATCGTGAACAGGTAGCTGCCATTCACTATGGACGACCGGGGCGTCACGCCGGCCTTGTGCATGAGCGCAATCATCGCGACGTTGTCCCTGAGCACTTCGGCCGTCAGGCCTCGTATGCGCTTCGCTCTCGCGATCTTGACCAGCTCCTTCATCATGTAGGTGCCGATCCCTCGGCCCTGCCAATCGTCGGCCACGAGGAACGCGATCTCGGCCCTCTTCGTCGACGGGTTCATGTGGTAGCTCCCGACGCCGACCATCTTCTGCTTCGGGCGCTTCCCGTGAAGGACCACGAGCGACATCTCGTCCTCGTAATCGATGACGCAGAACTCCTGGAGCCTCCTGTGCGGCATCGACTTGAGCATGCTGAAGAACCTGTTGATGATCGTCTGGTCGCTCAGGTCGTAGAACATGTCGCTGAGCATCTCCTCGTCCGTCGGCTCGATTGGTCTGACCAGGAGTTTCGTTCCGTCCTTCTCGACCATCGTGCTCTCGTACTCCTCTGGATACACCGTGGTCTCCGGTGTAGGCTTCTGGTCGGCGTACACGTAGTTGAGCTTCTTGGCATCCTTGAGGAGCCCGGGCCGGAACTTGGGATGAGCTATGTTGATGAGCGCCATGGCCCTCTCGCGTATGTTCTTCCCATGCAGATAGGCCGCGCCGTACTCCGTCACTACGTAGTGCACATCACCCCTGGTCGTGACCACGCCAGCTCCTTCCTGCAACATGACCGATATCCGGGATATGGTGTCTTCCTTCGCAGTCGAGGGCATAGCGATGATAGGTTTGCCACCCTTCGACCTCGCCGAGCCTCTGACGAAATCCACCTGTCCGCCTATTCCGGAGTAGAACATGGATCCGAGGGAGTCTGCGCACACCTGTCCAGTCAGGTCAACCTCGATGGCCGAGTTGATGGCGACCATCTTGTCGTTCTGCGCCACTATGAACGGGTCGTTGGTGTACTCAGTCGGATGGAACTCTATCGAGGGGTTGTCATCAACGAATTCATACAATTCCTTGCTGCCCATGCAGAATGAGGCGACCGTCTTCCCCTGGTGGATGCTCTTCTTCGCGTTGTTGACGATGCCCTTCTGGGCGAGTTCCATCAATCCGTCTGAGAACATCTCAGTGTGGACGCCCAGGTCCTTCTTGTCCATGAGGTTGTACAGGACAGAGTCTGGAATCGTACCAATGCCCATCTGCATCGTCGAGCCGTCCTCGATGAGGTCGGCTATGTTCTTGCCTATCCTCCTCGCCACCTCATCTGCTCGGTCCCTCTTCGCATACAGAAGCGGCTCGTTGACGGGGACCGCGATATCGATGTCCTCCATGTTGATGAAGCAGTCTCCGAGAGCTCTTGGCATCTGCGGGTTTATCTCCGCGATGACCTTGACCGCAGACTCTGACGCAGACTTGACCACATCAGTCGACACCCCGTAACTGCAGAACCCATGTCGGTCTGGCAGCGAGACTTGGATGAGTGCGACGTCAATCGGAGCCTGACCTGTCCTGAACAGAGCCGGTATCTCGGAGAGGAATACTGGCGTGTAGTCGGCCCTGCCTTCAGCCACGGCCTTCCTGGTGTTCGCGCCAATGAAGAAGGCGTTGTGCCTGAATTGGTCGGTGAACTTCTCCTCGGTGTACGGTGCCACACCCAGGGTCATGATGTGCATGATCCTCGTGTCGGCGAGCCTGCCAGCGGAGTCTATCAGTGATTTGACGAGTGTCTGGGGCTCGGCAGCGCCTGAACCGATGAAGACCTTGTCCCCCCGCCTGATGGTCGAGACCGCCTGAGAAGGCGTCTTGATCTTCTCCTTGTACCTCTGCAGCCAATCTGGCATTGCATAGGGCTTGTTGATGAATGCAGCCTCAGCACCCTTCCCGACTTTGGGGTCAGCGTCCTTCTCAGCCATACGGTTCAGCCTAAAAATCGCTTCCCGAATAATAACGCTTCCGTACGTACAGGAGCCAACTTGGGATTATCTGGACGTATTGCGTAACCCGAGCGTGCAGATAGACCCCCAGAACGAGGGATGGGCCGGGAGATGGCGCAGAACCGCGCTCATAGAGACTCGACGATATCCTTCATGACCTGCAGTTCTTTCCCTATCCGGACAATCGCCAATGTCTTGTCCCCCACATCCACCCCAGGGTGCCTCTCCATGAACCTGTCCAAGACCTCTGCGGGGAACATCTGGTACAGCTCCCTGATGAAGGTGTCCCTCTGACGAGACACGGACTCGAACACGGGTCTGAACAAAGGAGCGACCTCGATATCGCCTTCGACCCATCCATCGAACTCTCCCCTCTCCAGCAACTGGTCCATGCTGCTCAGGACCAGGTGGTACAGCGCCTCACGCGCCTTGGACTCCATGAGATCACATCTGGACTGAGCTGAGAACGCAGAAGTTGCCATTAACGTTGCGCCGGGTCGATGGCACGCGCGCCATGCCCGTTCACACGACTATTTGATGGTTCCGAAACGATGTTCGAACAGCGTTCAGGCATTTTCATGATGATGGCATAAAGTAGATGAAAACAGACGGCTTCTCCGGACGCGTTCTGGGAGAGTTGAACATATGGCAAGGGGACGGATGGAATTCTTGGACAGTTCGGAGATAGAACGCATCCACGACACGACAATGAGGATTCTAGGGGAGGTCGGTGTGGTCATCCACAGTCCTCTCGTGCGTGATCTTGTCGAAGGGGTGGGCGCGAAGAAATCCAAGAACGGCAAGAGGACCCTTCTGCCCGAGGAGCTCGTCAAGTCCGCCCTTGCGGATGCTAGAAGACCCGTCACACTCGCCTCCAGGGATGGCAAACACGACATATCGATTCCATCCGGGAAGCTGCACGTCACGAACGGAGGCGAAGGTGTTTTCGTCAAGGACCTCGTCACAGGCGAGTCCCGATCCGCGAGTTCGGATGATTTGAGGGATTTCGCCATACTGGTCAATGAACTCCCTGAGCTGGACTTCTTCTGGCCCATGGTCGGAGCGCTCGAGCAGCCCGTGCACCTCAAAGGGATCGTCGAGCTGAAGACCTCATTCATGTTCACGACGAAGCACATCCAGGCGATGGCTACAGACATCGAGGAGGCGAGGTGGATGGTCGAGCTCGCGTCCATCTTCACTGGTGGAGAGGACGGACTCGCGAAGAAGCCGATATTCTCGGCTGTCGAGTGCCCCATATCGCCTCTCACGTTCGAGAAGGGGCTTGTCGAGGCCCAGGTGGAGCTTGCGAGAGCGGGAATTCCAGTCGTTGCCATGGCAGCGTCCGTCGCCGGACTTACCTCACCTGTGACCGTTTCGGGGACTTTGGCCCAGGTCAATGCTGAGAACCTGGCGAGTCTCGTCATATCACAGGCGGCAAGAAAAGGCGCCCCGTTCATCTACAGCATCGACTCCTCGCCCGGGGACCTCAAGACTGGGTCGATTGATTACGGTGCCCTCGAGGTCCCAATGATCAGGACCGGGGCGGGCCAGCTCAGCAGGTCCTATGGGCTCCCGACGATGGTCGCAGGTGTCGGTCTCGAGAACATGTCGCACACGATGGTGAACGAGTGGGAGGGTGTTCCCCACATGTCGATCCAATCCATGATACCCTCGGACTTGGGTTCCGGCTTTGGCGGCATAGACATGGCCACAGGGGCGTCGTTCGAGCAGCTGGTCGCTGACGCGTGGGTATGGCGCGTCGCGAGGGAGTTCGCAAGGGACTTCGACACGAGCCCAGAGGCGATATCGTTCGAGACCATCAGAGACGCTGGGATGGACGGCAATTTCCTTGGAAAGAGGCACACTATCTCAAGGTTCAGGAAGGAGATCATCGGCTCTGCGATCCCCCAGGCATCTCTCGAGATGAGGATGAGGCCAGGGAAGCAGGGAGACCTCATCCGGAGAGCGCATGCCGAGGTGAAGAAGATCCTCTCCAGGCCGAAGACCCCGCTGATGACAAAGGAGGAGATGACGAAGGTCGAGCAGTGCATGAAGAAGAGTCATTGAGGTTCCTGGGCCAGCTTCGGGTGGGCTTTCGCGCCCCAGACAGCACGCTGGGCATCCTCAGATGACTGACGGCCCCTCTCGGAGAATATCGCACTCACGTGTTCGAACGGCACATGCTCGAAATAGCGGTTCTCAGCCGATACTCCGGGCGTGCCCGATTCCAACAACTCTGATGGATCCCTCGGGTCTTTCGACAGGCCGATGGGCGCAAACTTGGACGAATCTGCGAGGACTAGCAACGGGATGTTCCGTGAGTCGCAAGCCATGGCAAGGTGCGCAAGGCCTATCTTCCCGATGATGCCACTCTTGTTTACCGCGTCCGCTCCCGCGATGGCGACCGATGCATCCGATGAGAAGAGCGCCAGAGCGGCGTCGGCGATGACGGTCACACTCACACCCATGCGCCCGAGCTCCCTGGCCATCAGAACGCCCTCGCGCATCGGTCTCGACTCGCATATGATGACCGATGTCCCGCGCTCGCCTGAAGACTTCACGAGCGTGTGAAACACCGCGCTGCTAGAGCTCGTCGTGATAATCCTCCTGCCCGCGACCTCCGAGGCCACAACCTCAGCAATCCTGACTGGGGCGCTCGCGCAGTGGAACGACATCGACCCGCAGAAGGACGCCACAGATGAGACGTCCGCTGACCGGTGCAGGATGCCGTTCGCAAGGTTCCATATGCCCCCCATGTTGGGCTGCGCTCTTACGAGAGCCAGGGCGAACTCTTCCAGGTCCCCCTGGGTAGACATGCCTTGGAGACGCTCACACAATCCCCTCAGCGGGTCACAAACACCGATTGCCAGGGCGCTCGCACCCGAGAGCCTGTCTGCCCTCACACGATGCAGGATCGCCTCGAGTTCGGGGAGCATCGAGACTGAATACACATCCCGGATAGAAGTGCCTTGTCAGAGAATGGGGATGCGCCCGAGCTGGGATTCGAACCCAGGTCTGAAACTCCGCAGGCTTCTAGGATATCCAAGCTACCCCACTCGGGCAATCCGTCTGAGTGGCACCCCATGAGGGCATCGGTAGAAATACCTAACCATCCCCCCAGGGGTTAGTACGATGTGGTCCAGTCGATCTTGCCCTTCCTGCGAGCGACACCATCGGCGAACCTGAACACGGCCAAGGACAGCACGAAGAATATCGCGGCTGAGATCGCGAGGTAGATCATGATGTACAGATTGCTGAAACCACCGAGACCGGTTATATCGAGTGCGGCCGCCGAACTGAGCTCGGCCATCGCATCGGGCATCAGGGCGCGCCTCATCGAATCCATCCAATATGTCACTGGGAGGACCTTCGAGATGGACTGGGCCCATGTCGGCAGCGCGGTAATCGGGAATATGATGCCGCTCATGACGTAGAATATGCCTGCGACGCCCTCGTTTATCCCAATCGAGTGCCGGGCGGTCAGGAAAGTGATACCTCCCAGAGCCAACCCTAACACGCATATGCAGCCCATGCCGAGCGCAGCGGATACCGCGAGCAACAGCCAGTCTACGTCCCCGAGGAATATGTCGACGCCGAGAACCAGGACCCCGAATGTCAGAGTGATGATCACACCCGCGGTCGTGATGATTATCTTGATTGCCGACCGGCCCAGGATGTAGGCGTAGAAGTTGATCGGGGCGATGTACACCTGCTTCAGGGTCATGTAGTGCTCCCTATCGTCGTGTATGACCCATGTCACCCCGAACAGCACCTCTGCGACGTACATGTACAACGCGTTTCCGATGAACATGTACGAGAAGTATGCGTTATCCGTGTCCCCTCCCGTGACGACCATGAACATGAAGACGAGGATGAGCGTCGCGCTGATGGGTTTCACTACCGAGTAGGTCGCGAACAGGAACGGGTCAGCCCAGTTCGCCTCCATCTGCCAGCCGAGCCACGCGGCGTTCTTCATCGTGCGCAGGTCGTTCATCACTGCCATCTGAGTGTCAACCTCCCCGTGGCCTTCCCGAGATACTCCATGTATCTGAGCGAGTAGTGGGCGAGGATCAGGAACACGACGCACAGTCCCAGCAGGATCAGCAGTTCCGCCTCCAACGATAGGAACGCATCCTCAGCCGCGCCCGTGAAGAACATCTGCCTGAGCGCGTCCAGGCCGAGTGTGATCGGTATGAATGATGCGCCCGCCGCGACCCACGCACCCAGATACTTCACAGGGAAGAAGAAACCTGACGCAAGGTATACTGGGTCCGTCATGAGATTCGACAGATGGTGTGCCTCCCTGCCGAAGAGCATGTAGAGCGACGCGAACATCATGCCCATACCATACAGGGCGACCATAGTCGCCAGGAATATCGCGACCAGCATGAACGGGCTCGATATGTGGAATGCGACGTTGAATATCAGCGCGCCTATGACTAGCGTCGAGGCTGCGTTGACAGTGGTGGAGAACATCCCCCCGAGGGCCATGCCTGCCAGGATGGACATCCTCGATATCGGCGCGATCATGTACAGCTGCAGGTTGCCGATCTCCTTCTCCCAGTAGAACTGGGCTGCCATGGCCCACAGCACGTTGAGCCAGAATGCGGTCATCGCGCCTCCCAGGACAACATAGCCTATGAGTTCGGCCCTGGCGTCCATGAACTGGTACACGTAGGCGTACGCAGCCACGGTGAAGAGCGGTAGCACGATCTCGAAGAAGAGCCAGCTGGGCTCCCTCTTCGCGCCGATGATGCGGGGGTATGCACGCCCCTTTACCGCCCTGAGGTTCCTGATGACCCAGCCGTCGCTCATTCCAATCCCTTGCCGACCATCTTGATGAACACGTCCTCCAGTGTCGGTTCGGTCTTCTGCAACGACTCTATCCTCGACCCTTGGCCGAGAACAGCGGATATGATATCGGAAACGCCGGACTCATCCCTCATCACGAACCTGAGCTTCGTGAGACCCTTCTCCCCGTCCTCGGTGAATGTGAAACTCTCGACCCCCTCGAAGGTCCTGAACACTGTCGTGTCCTTCAACAGGGTCACGTCCATGCTCAGCGTAGTGTTCATCTGGACCCTCTTCTTGAGCCGTTCCGGAGTGTCACACGCGAGTATCTTGCCATTGTCGATGATGGCAATCCTGTCGCACAGCTCGTCCGCCTCGACCATGTAGTGTGTCGTGAGCACGACGGTCTTGGTCGGGTGGTCTTTGAGCCATTGGAGGATGAAGTCCCTGATGATCCTCGAGGCGTTCACATCCAGTCCGAGCGTCGGCTCGTCGAGGAATATGATGTCCGGGTCGGTGATGAAGCCCCTGATGATGTTCATCTTCTGCCTCTGACCCGTGGAGAGCGTCCTCACCTTCGCGTCCTTCTTGTCGCTGAGACCGAAGTCCTTGAGCATGTCGTCTATGCGCTGAAGCGCGACCTTGCTCTTGATGCCGTAGAACTGGGAGAACATCCAAAGGTTCTCCTTCACCGTGAGGAGCCCGTAGCCGGAGACCTCGCCCCCAGAGACCATGTTGATCTTCTGCCTCACATCGTTGAACTGGTTCTCGACATCGAAACCGGCGATGTACGCCTTCCCTGATGTGGGCAGGAGGAGCGTGCTGAGTATCTTGAGCAGGGTCGTCTTGCCCGCACCGTTTGGACCCAGTATGCCGAACAGTTCCCCCTGTTCGATCTGCAGGTCTACGGAGTCGAGGGCTCTGATGGACTTGCCCTCTTTCTTCTTCTTGGGCTCGAACACCCTTGTAAGCGCTTCTGTCCTCACGGCTGGCTTTTGGTCCATTCTTGCACTCTTCTTGCGTGTTGGCATCGTTGGCCTTGTATATATCTGTTCGTTATGATTTTAATATCGCGCGAGGCGGCAACGGATAGGACGCATGAGAGGATGCACAGCATGCAAATGCGGCATCACAGAAAAGCCCCAGCGTGTGGGGCGCGCGACAACAGGCCCGTCTCTCAGGCCTCGTAGTGCGTGCGGTACCTCGTCACGTACCCGGCGATCTTATTCCTCATTGAGATGTAACGCACATCGGTGAGCTTGGCAACCATCATCTTGTTGTGCTGGTAGTCACCCGTGAACTGTTCAGGGTACTTCTGGACCAATTCGATGGCTACCCGCTTGATGTACGTCGGTCTAATGTTGCCCATAGGACTCACCGTGGAACTCTCGGAACGGTCAGGGTATATATATGGTTTGCGTAGAGTGCTGTGGCCCCTGTCGAGCAATCCAGAGGGGTCATCCCACGGGTTTGACGCTCTCTACCATGAGTTCCTCGTCCGAGGGCATCGCGCCCTTCCTATACGGCTTGCCACAAGAATACTCGCCCTCAGGGCACGGGCCGCGGAAACACGGCGGCCCCGCGTCCTCGAACAGTATCGGCGCCGCCTCCTTGGCCTCTGAGAGCATCTTCCAGGCCATCATGCGTATCTCCCACTGGGCCCTCCGGCAACACCTGAGGCTGAAGAAGTGCCAGAGCTCCCTAGCGTTCATGGTCACCGTGATGTTCGTCTGGCATGCGTTGGGCAGGACGTACCTCGCGTCCTCCTTCGGGACGGCCTTGGCGAGCTGTCTGTACGCCTTCCACGCGTTGTCCATCGCCTCGGTGAACGCCTTCCGGGCCTCTGGGTCCCCGGATATCGACGGGGGGAGAACGTATTCCGACTTTGACATCCCGACGTATCTCTGGCTCTGCTGTGAATAGGATGCTATCCTGTGCCGGACCAGTTGGTGGGTCAGGGACCTGGAGACCCCCTCGACCGAGAATGTGAAATGGGCATGCTCGACCACTGACAGGTGTCCCATCCCGACGACCTTCTTGATCATCTTCTTCGCTCGCTCATCGGTCGTGCTGTCGAACAGCTCACCTGCGCCCTGCTCGGAGTAGCACGACTGCGCCGCTGCAGCGCATATCCTGTCGGGGTTCTTGGTGTGGTTGAGGAGCCTTACCTTCAAGTCAATCACGCACGGCCTGGTCGTAACGGCCTCTTCCGAATAAATGCTTTCCGAGCACGGTCTAGCCCTTCAGGTAGTAGCTGAACCCATACTGGCCGCCGCTCGGAGATGGCCCTGGCTCAGCACCGCGCAGCTCCTTGAGCCTCACCGTCTCGACCTTGCGGTCGCCCAGGGCCTCGACGAGGCCCTGCATGTGCCCGTCGCCGACGACCGCCAGGACATTCTCGTGCTGCGCAGCGATGGAGACGATCCTGGCCGCCATGTATCTGTTGCGGTCGTCGATGAGTATCCTCTTGATGGTCGGGAACTCCTCTCCCAGCTTCTCGATGTACTCAGTCTCCCCGTCCTCGTACCTCTCTACCTCCTTCTCGACCGTCTCCTTGGAGGAGACGAGACCGACGAGGGCCCCGAAGAACAACTCGAGCTTCTCGCGGAGGGACATCGCCCTCCAGAGATTGGCGAAGACAGAAGTGGCGTCCATGTCGATCAGCGCCAGCTTTGCCCCGACCTCCCTCGCGGCGGAGGCGGCTGCCAACATCTCGGCCCCAGCCTCAGTGCCGAACTTGCCCGCGATGCGCTTCTGGATCTGCGCGAGGAGCATGTACTGCACTGGGACACGCCCGTTCCTGCCGCTGCCCCTGTTCATCAGGGCGCTGTACCGGGCAGGGTCGAGCTCGAGGCACACGACTTCCGGCTGTCGGGACAGTATCATGGCCCTGACCTGCTCGGATATGACGAACACGTGGCCGACGCCTATGACGGTGATCATCGCGGCCAGCCATCGTGGGATGCGTTTAATAACCCTTCGTGCCATGGTCCAGCCGTGCCCAAGCTAGTAGCCTTCGACATGGACGGCGTGCTCGTGGATACCGTCAGCTCGTGGGTCCATGTCCACCGGCAGTTCGGGGTCAACAACGACCATTCCCTGCATGCCTACCTCAGAGGCGAGATCGACGACCAGGAGTTCATCAGGCGGGACATCGAGCTCTGGAGGAGGATCGACCCCGAGGTGACCTCGAAGAAGATACGCGGCATGCTGGCGAGCGCGCCGCTCATGAGGGGCGCGGCCGAGACGATGGCCGAGCTCAAATCCAGGGGCTTCAAGACCGTGATCGTCTCCGCGGGCATAGACCTCCTGTCGGAGAGGGTCGCGGATGAACTGAGCATGGACCTGCAGTTCGCAAACGGTCTGGGCACCGACGATGCGGGCAGGCTCTCGGGCGAAGGCATCTTCAGGGTCAGGCTGATGGAGAAGGGCAAGACCGTGACCGAGGCAGCGAGGAGGCTCGGAGTGGGACCCGACCAGATTGTCAGCGTCGGCAACTCGCGGTACGATGTCTCGATGTTCGAACATTCCGCGCTCGGGATCGCATTCTGTCCGGAGGACGACCATGTGAGAGAGAAGGCGGATGTCGTCGTCGACGAGAAGGACCTCAGGAAGGTCTTGGACCACCTAGACGGGTTCTAGTAGCCGTGTTCGCCCACCAGGGGGACGAACACGCAACCGCCCAAGTCTTGACTGATATACCTGTCGCCCCTGCGCTCGATCTTGACCAAGTTCTGATACATCCTGCCGCCTACTGGCACGAGCATGAGTCCGCCATCCTTGAGCTGAGATCTCAGTGGCTCTGGGACTGCAGGCGCACCGCACGCGACGAATATCCTGTCGAACGGCGCTTCACTGGGGAGGCCGACGGATCCGTCGCTTAGAATCACGGTCACGGAGTCCGAGTAACCCGTCCTCGCGATGTTGTCTCGCGCGAACTCAACGAGCGCCGGGAGCCTCTCGACCGTGAAGACGTGCCCGCCTGGAGACACCAGCTCCGCGGTGACGGCGGCGTGGTACCCTGACCCTCCGCCGACCTCGAGCACCTTCTGGCCCGGCCTCAGGTCCAGCGCCTCCGCCATCATGGCGACCATGTGAGGCGCGGATATCGTCTGCCCAGACCCTATGGGCAGCGGGGTGTCGATGTATGCCTCGTCCATCAGAGACCTGGGCACGAACTCCTCCCTGGGGACCTTCCTGAGCGCTTCGGCCACCTCACACTTGGTGATATAACCACGCCGCACCAGGCCATCCACGAGCTCGGACCGCTGCTCAGAGAAGTCGGTCACGATACTGCGAAACGCAATGAAAGGGGGATTAATCTTTCGAGTCCCCGCCGCCTTGGATGGTCTTCCGGACCACTGCGCCGTACACGCGCACGATGTCCCTTGCAAGGGCGGAGCCCTTCCTGATGGTCCTTTCCTGGATCCTGATCGAATGGACGACGACTTGCTTCTTCTGGAACTCGAGGATGTCACCGATGAAGAACTCCTCGTCAGGGACGGCCATCATGAAATCGGAGAAGGTCTTGCCGTGGTTGTTGACCGAGAACAACACCTTGAGCTTGTCGAACCTCTTGGCCCACACGGTGTCTATCCTGCTGGCCTTGGTCGACTTGACCCTCGCGCCTTTGGACTCTATCGATGTGACGAGCGTGGGCATGTCCCCGCACATGACCTCGTCCCCGACCGACAGCACCTCGTCCGGCCCCAGGAGCACCTTTCCCCTGGAGGACGTCTCCAGCCAGCTGATCACGAACGGCACCTCGACGGGTTTCGCGCTCTTTATCGTCACGTGGTGCACGTGCTCGCACTCCTTGCACTTGACCGTGGATTCGAGCACGGATACTGACTTGCCCCCCATCCTACCTGAGAGGACCTCGTGGAGTGTCTCGCACTTGCACTGCGGACATTCGACCAGGACGGACGCCGGAACGGTCATCGGCCCTCGCAATATCAGTACTCTCACTTACTTCTTTCCTATGATGTTGAAAAGTCTGTCGTGCCCCGGAACGATGGTCTGGGCCCATCCCAGGAGGATTTCCATGCTCTTCAAAGCCAATGCGCGGTCGAAGTGTACAGCCGGGGGCGCACGGGACTCGTAGTTCGCCCTTGTCGGGATGGCGTCCCCGCATATCGCGTACCTTCGGTCCGATTCCACCAGGACGGACATGCTGCCCCTTGTATGTCCAGGGGTGTGCACGAGCCTCACGCCACGGACTATCTCCGTTTCTCC
>JBFYNF010000094.1:0-11994 GCA_041304525.1 Thermoplasmata archaeon
GTGACCCATTCGCTCGGCCACCACTTGTCGAATTCGCTCTTGTCGGCCGGGTAGCCTAGTGAGGCCCACGAACACACACCAGCGTCGAACCACACGTCAAGCACGTCAGGGGTCCTGCTCATGGTCTGCCCGCACTTGTCGCACTGGAAGGAGATCTTGTCTATCCAGGGTCTGTGGACGTCCATGCCTTCCACGTATCCGGCCCCGGTCTTGAGCTCGTCGACTGATGCGACGACCTTGACGTTCCCGCACGCGCAGCGCCAGATGGGAAGAGGCGTGCCCCAGTATCTCTGCCTGCTGATGCACCAGTCCCTGGCGTTGGATATCCAGTCCTTCTCCCTGCTCGCTCCCGCCCAATCAGGGTACCACTTCACACCGTCGTTCGCGGTGTTCAGCTCTGCCTTGATGTCCGTGACCTTGAGGAACCACTGTTCGGTGATCCTGTATATGATCGGCTTCTTGCATCTCCAGCAATGGCCATACCTGTGTGTGACCCTGCCCTCGTGGAACATCGCGCCCCTGTCGACCAGGTCGGATACAACTAGGTTGCTTGCGTCCTTGACGTTCCTTCCGGCGTACCTTGCGCCGACATCTTCTGTGTATGTTCCGGATTCGTCGACCGGTGAGAACGGTTCGAGGTCGTGTGCCACGCCTATATCGAAGTCCTCAGGGCCGTGGCCAGGAGCTATGTGCACGATCCCCGTGCTCTCGGCTGTGACTGTCTCTGAGGACAAGACGGCGTGCGCCGAGTCCCCCTGGACCTGCTGTTGGTAGGGTACCACGTCCGCGAGCGGATGTCTGTAATGGATGCCGATGAGGTCAGTGCCCTTCATCGTTTCCAGTATCTTCATGTCCTCGACGCCTGCGATGTTCCTGAGCTCCTCGACCTTCTCTTCCAGGAATATCAAGGTCTCTTCCGCTGCGCCCCTCTTCACCCACACTCTGGCGTATGTCAGGTCGGGGTGCACGGCGGCAGCGAGGTTTCCTGGGATTGTCCACGGGGTGGTGGTCCATATGAGCAGGGATTCGCCGGGCTTCCCCTCGATTGGGAACTTGACGTATATGGACGGGTCGGTCTCGTCCCAGTACTCTATCTCCGCCTCTGCGAGGGCGGTCTCGCACCTCGGGCACCACGGCAGCACCCTGAGGTCCGTCGTGAGAAGCTTCTTGTCATGCGCCTGCTTAAGCGTCCACCAGACGGACGCGACATATGACGGGCTCACCGTCAGGTACGGGCTGTCCCAGTCCATCCAGATGCCCAGGAGCTTGAACTCCTCCGTCATCTTTGACTTGAAGGTGGTCGCGAACTCCCTGCAGGTCGTCACGAACTGGTCTATCCCGCGGGTCTCGATCTCCTTCTTGCTCTTGATTCCGAGCGACTGCTCGACCTTGACCTCGATGGGCAGACCATGCATGTCGTATCCAGGCTGGTCCCTCACCTGGAGCCCGTGCATGCGCCTGTAGCGGATGTACGTGTCTTTCAGTACCTTGTTCCATGCGGTGCCTATGTGTATTGAACCGGTCGTGTACGGAGGCCCGTCCAGGAAGTAGTATGGCTTGTCGTTCTCGTGGGCCTTCTTGACCTTCTCGTAGATGCGAACACGATCCCACTGCGTCCGAATGTCTTTTTCCAGCTGGACGGGGGAGTAATTCTCGTCTACTTGACGCATGACAAATCGTCCTTTAGACCATATTGATGGGAGGTATTTTAAAGATAGTGCGCTGGGAATCGGCTCTCGTCCGAGTCCAGAGCATGTCTTGGCTCGGATTCAGGACCATTTGTCGAGCCTGAATTGCTCCGCCGGGGCGCCTTTCGGACTCAATCTGGACAGCACCGCGTCGATCCTGTCGACGGAGAACCCATGCGAGTCGCACATTATCCTGCGGACACGGTCGTTGTCCGGCTTCTTCCATTCGAGGCTGTAGTCCGTCACAGTCTCGGGTTCCAGGAAGATGCGTCGGACCTCATCGTATTCCTCGGGCACGGTGACCTTCCCCTCCTCCGAGAGCCTCTCGAGCGACCCTGTGCGTCTTATGGCAGCCAAGGCCCGCTTCGGGCCGACGCCCCGCACGCCGTCGTTGAAATCCGTGCCTATGAGGATCGCCATGTCCACGAGTTGCTCCCTAGTTATCCCCAGGGCGGACAGGACCTCGCGCAACGACACGAGCTCAGGCACGACGTCCTGCGTCTTCCCCGAGGGGAGCCTGCGCTTTCCCGCCAGTGTCAGGTTCCTGACTAGGTTGGTCGTCCCGAACAGGAGCGCGTCATAATCCTGGGAAGCACCTGCCCATACGCGCCCGTCAGAGACCATCCTGCTCATCTGCGCCTCCCCCTCGCCAGGAGCGACGATCCACGGGACGCCGAGGGCGTCTAGGAGTTCCTTCGACTCTCCGATCATGTCGCGCCCGAGCCTCGAAGACCTTGATGCCATCGAAAGCGCCCTCTTCATGTCACCCTCGGCAACGGCCTTCTTCCACTCCGCCTCCGCCTCCCTCCTGACTGCGATCCTCGCCTCGATGGTCTTCCTCTTCAGCTCAGGCGGGGTCCCGTCGAACACATACACTGGTCGGACCCCGGCTTCAAGAAGGCTCGCAGTCCTGTACATCAGGCCTGACAGATGGGAGGTCACCCTTCCATCCCTGTCCATCAGCGGCGTGCCGTCCGGCTGCCTTATGCTCGACAGAAACTGGTAGAGCGTGTTGAATGCGTCTATCGCGACAGACCTGCCGGAGAGGTCCTTGAGGGTCACGGGCTTCCCCTTGACGAGGTCGGATATGTCGACTCCCATGGATACCACGCGGTCGCTGCCGCAGGCAACATCGTCGTGCGTTATAACAATTTCAGGTCCTAGAACCATCGCCGCTCGCGAGAGGCAGGTACAGTACCGTGAACCCCACACCGAACCACAGAATCGTCATGATGATGAGGAACACGTTAGCGTGGATGATGAGCCCCAGAACCAGCAGGATCGCCGGAAGCGCGAATGTCAAATAGGCCAGTATCGGATGCCCGGATATTCCATCAGCCATGTGTGGTCACGCTCCGTGAAGGCAAGCGCCCTATTAATCCTTTGACATTCCTGACGACCTGAGCCGCTCTATGGCGGCTCTCATATCCTTCGCTTTGAACACATACGTTCCGGCCGCTAAGATGTCAGCGCCTGCCCTGGCGGCGAGTTCTCCCGTCACATCGGTTATCCCACCGTCTATCTCGACAGGCACCTGACTCCCCTGGGACTCCATCTCCGCCTTGGCCGCCCCGATCTTCGGGAGCACCTCAGGCATGAAGGACTGGCCGCCCCAGCCAGGGTTGACGGACATTATCAGGAGCAGGTCGATGTCCCTCAGATACGGGAACGCTCGGTCTATCGGCGTGGGGGGGTTTATCGCGAGGGCGGCCCTCCTGCCGAGGTTCCTGATCTCCTTGAGTGTCGCCCTCAGGTCCTGCTCCGCCTCGATGTGCACCTCGATTATGTCGGACCCGGCGTCGGAGAACGCCCTGACATGCCTCTCCGGATGCGTTATCATCAGATGCGTGATGAACGGCAGCTTCGAGTACGGCCTGATGCTCTTGACGGTCCCAGGACCCATGGTGATGTTCGGGACGAACACGCCGTCCATGACATCGATGTGCATGTAATCGGAGCCAGCCTCGGTGGCTCGAGCAACCTCCTTCCCGAGGGCGGCGAAGTCCGCGGCTAGTATGGATGGTGCGACCTTTGGCATCACGATGCCGATGACCTCTCCGCATATTATGGCTTTTGGTCGCGAAGCGAGGGATTTAATAGTCTCATCAGAATTCCCACACCATGGCTGAGCCGAAACACTCTTCCGAGAAGAAGGAGAGATGCGACATCGAGGGTTGCACCGCCGAGGGCGTCAGGTCCATATCGGGCAAGAAGGTCGAGAAGGCCGGGATGAGCCTCTCCTCGGATCCCGACAAGAGTGCGCACCTCTGCAAGGAACACTACAGGGAGTTCAAGAAGAAGACTAAGACCGACAGGACTCTGGACCGGCTCGGCTGGTGACGTTCCACAGGATTCGTTGTAACCCCCCAAAACGGGATATATGCAGGGCTGGTTTGAGGGGCGTGAAGCCAGAGGCCATCCAGTTCCTGTCTAGCACGGGGGTCTACGGGCCTGCTATCATCGTCCCTGTCATACTCGCGGATGAACTAGGCGCTTCTGAGGCGTTGATAGGTATAGTCGCCGGGCTCTTCGCCAGCGCCGGCTTCTTCTCGAGCTACATGTTCGGCCGCGCGTCCGATGTCTATGGCCGGAGGATCATCCTCCTGGTCGGTCTGGGACTGACCGTGGCCGCGACCGTTGCCCAGGGCATCTCCATCATCGTCGGAGGAGTCCCGGTCTTCGCCGCGGTGAGGATCCTCATCGGTTTCGCATCAGGCATGTTCCCCGCAGCCCTCTTGGCATACGCGTATGAGGCGAAGAGCAAGATGGGCAAGTTCAGCTCGTGGTCGGCTGCTGGTTGGGGGGTGGGGAACCTGAGTGTGGGCTTGTTTGGAGCGATGTACGAGTACGCGTATTTCTACTGCGCCGCGATACTCATCGCATCGTTCGTCATCGCGCTCACGCTGCGGTTCGGGAAGGAGGTCAGGATGGACGTGCCGCTGTTCCCGGTCGCGCTCATCAAGCGGAATGCCCCGGTGTATTCCGCGATGCTCATAAGGCACACGGGTGCGAGCATGATATGGGTCACGTATCCGCTGTTCCTCCAGAGCATCGGGGCGGACGTGATGTGGGTGGGGATCATCTATGCGGTCAACGCATTCGGGCAGTTCTTCATCATGAATGTACTGGACCGGTACGACCCCGCTCTGCTCGTGGCCGTCGGCCTTGCGAGCTCGGCCCTCACGTTCTTCACATTCCTCCTCGCTGACAACTACTGGCAGATCGTGCCTTCCCAACTGCTGCTCGCGGCGTCCTGGGCGTGTCTGTACGTGGGCAGCCTCAGGTATGTCATGGATCGGAACAAGGAGAAGGCGACTGTATCGGGCCTCCTGTCTAGCGTTCTGAACGTCTCAGGGATCGTCGGGCCAGTGCTCGGAGGGTTCGCCGCCCTCAGCATAGGCTTCAAAGGCACCATCGCGATTGCCTCGGTTGCAGGCGCGATATCGTTGGTCATATTCTTGTACGGCCTGAAGGCCTCAGGAGAGTTTTATCGCCTGGGACGCCTTACTCGTGGGCGCGCATGAAACTGGTGTTCCTGGGAATAGGGGGGACGTACCCCTCCAAGGTGAGGAACGTGACCTCCCTGGCCGTGCAGATGGGGCCCGAGGTGGCCCTGTTCGACTGCGGAGAGTGCATCCAGAGACAGCTGATGAGCTCCTCCGTGTCGTTCATGCGCGTCAAGAGGATCTTCATAACACATCTCCACGCCGACCACTTCCTGGGCCTTCCAGGACTCATCCAGAGCATGAGTCTGAACGGCCGCGAGGATGAGCTGGAGATATGTGGTCCAAGAGGCATCGTCGGCACCGTCAGGTCCCTCATGAACCTGGGGTATTTCGAGAGCGGGTACAAGGTCAGGGCCAGGACCCTCTCGGCCGGAGACACGGTGACTTCCGAAGGCTACTTGGTGAGAGCGGCCGTCGCAGACCACACAGTGCCCGCGCTCGCGTACGCCGTGGAAGAGGACCCGCGGCCCGGCAGGTTCGACGTGCGCAGGGCGAAGGCCCTCGGAGTCCCTGAGGGCCCGATGTTCAGCATGCTCCAGAGAGGCCAGCGCGTGCGCGTCAAAGGCAGGGTCGTCTCGCCGAGCCAGGTCCTGGGACCCCCGAGGGATGGCAGGAAGATCGTGTTCTCCGGGGACACGAGGAAGTGCAGGTCCGTCATCCAGCTGGCGAAAGGCGCCGACGCGCTCGTCCATGACTGCACATTGGACTCGCGTTACTCGGAACTGGCCGAGACATTCGGCCACTCGACGGCCGGACAGGCGGCAGAGGTCGCCAAGCAGGCGGGGGCGCACATCCTGTTCTTGGTGCACATCAGTCCCCGCTACGACGCCACTGACATACTCCTGAGGGAGGCTAGGCGGGTCTTCAAGAGGAGCGTTGTCCCTGGGGAGCTGTCCGAATACGAAGTCCGTGTCCGAGGCTGAACCGATTCGGTTATCCATGCCCTAGATGATATCGCCCCGTGCATCTATCGACTTTCTCAATAGTCGCTAGGTCCTCGAGAGAGGATGAGTTCGGGGTCGCCTCGGCCACCGCGGCACCGTGCGTGGGTGCGATGCTCCCGTTCGCCGTGGAGAGGGTCGGAGCGATCGCGACCCAAGCCTGGGTCAACATCAACCTTGGATACCACGGCATCAGGCTGATGCAGTCAGGTCTTTCAGCGGGGGCCGCCCTCGAGGCGCTGCTGTCGGAGGACAAGGGCCGGGACCGACGACAGGTGATAGGCATAGGGAGGGACTCCGTCTTCGGCTACACGGGAAGCGAGTGCGCCGGCGCGAAGGGCCATCTGCTCGGGAAGAATTTCGCGGTGGCGGGTAACATCCTCGTGGGTGAGAACACCCTCGAGGCCATGGCATCCGCATTCAAGGCCTCCAAGGGGGAGTTCGGGGAGAGGTTGGTCAGGGTTCTGGAGGCGGGGCAGAGGGCCGGTGGGGATAGCCGAGGAAGACTGTCGGCCGTGCTCCTGGTGGCATCCCCTACGCCGAAGCTGTGGCATGACCTCAGAGTGGACATGCACCCGTCGCCTGTCGAAGAACTCAGACGACTCTTCGACGCCGCCAAGATCATGCAAGAGGAGTTAGGGGACGAGGAGGACGGCGAGGTGCTCCGGGTCCGGCGGATGGACGATTGAGCGCGCCTCCAGCCTCGACAGTCGATATTGTCGTTCCGATAGCAATTTATAGCAATCCGCAATTCACGGGATGTCCAGGGAGGAAGGCACGCTCGTTCGAGAAGACCCTTCTGAACCCTCGATTGTCGCGAAACGACAACGGACTTAGTTAAGGGGGAACCTACCGATGGCCTTACTCGAGGTCCAGGGTCTCAGGACATACTTCAAGACGCAGGAAGGCACGTTGAAAGCAGTCGACGGGATCGACTTCAATCTGGACAAGGGCCAGGCGATGGGTCTGGCAGGGGAGTCCGGATGTGGAAAGACGACCGCCGCGCTCTCCATAATGAAGCTTCTGCCCGCTAACGGATACATCGCTGGCGGCCGGATCAACTTCATGGGCCAGGACATGGCGAAGGTGACCGGGGACAAGCTCCGCGCAATCAGGTGGAGGGACATCTCGATCATATTCCAGGGCGCCATGAACGCCCTCAACCCCGTCAAGAGGGTCGGAGACCAGATCACAGAACCGATCATACTCCACGAGAAAGTGGACGAGGAAGTGGCCATGAAGAGGGCCAAGGAACTCTTCGAGTTGGTCGGCATCAACCCCGCGAGGATCAGGGAATATCCTCACGAGTTCAGTGGCGGCATGAGACAGAGGGTCATGATCGCCATGGCACTGGCATGCAAACCCAGGCTCGTCATCGCGGACGAACCCACGACCGCTCTCGACGTCATGATACAGGCCCAGATCATATCGCTGCTGAAGAATCTCCAGAGGGACCTGGACCTTGCGATGATCGTCATATCGCACGACCTTTCGGTCCTGGCGGAGACATGTGAGCAGCTGTCGATCATGTACGCCGGCAAGATAGTGGAGAGGTCTTCGTCCAGAGCGGTCTTCGAGGACCCGCAGCATCCCTACACGAAGGGGCTCATCGCGGCTTTCCCCAACATCCACGGCGAGAAGATCATGCCTGCGTCCATCGCGGGGAACCCACCGAACCTCATAAGGGCCCCTGTAGGGTGCAGGTTCGCGGAGAGGTGCTTCATGGCCAAGGAGATCTGTCTCAAGTCGGAGCCTCCTCTGGTCGAGGTCAAGCCAGGGCACTGGGCGGCGTGCCACTTCGTGCCGCCGATGAAGGGGTGATCTAAGATGGTCAAGGATATCCTGGTCGTCAAAGACTTGCAGGTCTGGTTCCCGATGAGGACGGGCTTTGTGCAGAGCCTCGTGTCGAAGGAGCAGAGGTGGGTCAAGGCCGTCGATGGCGTGTCTTTCAACATCAAGGACAGGGAGATATTCTGCCTCGTGGGTGAGTCGGGTTGCGGCAAGACCACGACGGGCAAGGCCATCCTGAGGCTCGTCGAGCCGACAGGCGGATCCGTCAAGTATTACGGCGAGGGCAAGAACGCCCTGATGAAGGACATGCTTGAGGAGGCCGTTTCGAAGGGCAAGATCACGAAGGCCCAGGCGGACAAGCTCATGGCCGATGGTGGGCTTGATGTACGCTCGCTCCACAAGCACCGCATGAAGAAGCTGAGGCAGAAGATGCAGATCATCTTCCAGGACCCGTACGAGTCCCTGAACCCGAAGCAGTCCGTGTACGACATCATCGCGGAGCCGCTCGTGGTCAACAGCATTGGCGCGAACGAGGCTGAGCGCGAGAAGCGCGTCGTTAAGGCGCTCGAGGATGCAGGCCTGAGGCCCCCGAAGGATTACATGTGGAGGTACCCGCACGAAGTGTCCGGGGGACAGAGGCAGAGGGTCGGTATCGCGGGTGCGCTCGTGTTGCAGCCCGAGTTCCTCGTGGCGGACGAGCCCGTGTCCATGCTCGACGTGTCCATCAGGTCCGAGATACTGAAGCTGATGCTCGACCTCAGGGACCAGAAGGGACTCGCGTTCCTGTTCATCACGCACGACCTCGGTGTGGCATACGTGTTCAGCGACCGGATAGGAATCATGTACCTGGGCAAGATCGTCGAGCTCGGGCCGACCGAGGACGTCGTGAAGCATCCGAAGCACCCGTACACCAAGGCCCTGATATCCGTCGTTCCGACGCCCGACCCCGAGATGAGGCGCGAGAAGATCATCCTGAAAGGCGAGAGGCCCGACCCGTCGAACATACCGCCAGGGTGCAGGTTCCACCCGAGGTGTCCGTTCGTCATGGACATCTGCAGGAAGGAACCGCCTCAAACGGTGTTCGTCTCCGAGGGTCATTGGGTCTCATGCCACCTGGAGAAGGGCGAACCAGTGGCGACCGAGGCGAAGAAGAGTTGAGCGCTCGGCTAAGGGCGCGAGAGGCCGGACTCACCTTCGGCTCGGGTCAGACTGGGCCGAGGAACACGCTCGCGGATGTGCCCGGGGTAAGGGTAGGTCATTGCACGATCAGCAAGGGCTCGGGCGCACTGGTAGAGGGTAAGGGCCCAGTGCGTACCGGTGTGACGGCCATACTACCACACAGCGGGAACATCTTCGCCAGGCCCGTCAAGGGCGCGTACTTCGACCTCAACGGCTGCGGAGGACTCATGGGTGCCCTGCAGATACGTGAGTTCGGGATCATCGACACACCGATCATGCTCACGAACACGATGTCCATGGGCGCCGTCGCGGACGCGACTGTCAGGTATATCCTGAAGCAGAACCCGCAGGCGGCCCTTTCTGAGGACTCGGTGATCCCGATCGTGTCTGAGTGCGACGACAGCCACCTCAACGACGCCAGGGGACTGCATGTCTGCGAGGCGCATGTGCTGGATGCAATCGACCGTGCGACCCAGGATGTCAGGGAGGGTGCCGTCGGCGCTGGCACGGGCATGTCGTGTTACGATTTCAAGGGGGGCATAGGGACGTCCTCGAGGCTCGTCGATGCCCCTGGAGGCACATACGCCCTAGGGGTACTGGTTCTGTCCAACCACGGCAGCCGAGAGGAGCTCCTCATACATGGCCTGCCGGTCGGGTCGATGCTGGAAGCGCCGAACCCGAAGCGCATCGACCAGGGCTCGATCGTCACTGTCATCGCCACGGACGCCCCTGTCGACGCGAGGCACTTGGGCCGGCTGGCCAAGAGGTCGTCGCTCGGTCTGGGCCTCACAGGCTCCTGTTCCCACAACGGAAGCGGGGACATAGCAGTGGCATTCTCGACGGCGAACGTGCATGACCGATCCGTGAAGGGGGAGCTCATGACGGATAATCTCATGTCCGATAGGGACATGGATGGGCTTTTCAGGGCCACCGTGGACTGCACGGCGGAGGCGATCACGAACTCGCTGTTCAAGGCGGAGACGACAGTGGGTAGGGACGACCACCTGGTCCCCGCATTGCCGATAGAAGAGACCTTGGACATACTCAGGCGTCACGGCAGGCTCTGACAAATTTCAGATAGGTTTTTCATCGGATACGCTCATTGCCGCAGCGCTTTAGGGATATGAGATGGTCGCGAAGAAGTCAAGGTCGGACACGAAGGACCCCCTGGACAAGGTCCGGAGGTCCGTGAAGAGGGCCGAGATAGAGGGCCTCGTGAAGTCGCTTGTGAAGATACCTAGCCACAGCCAGGTGCCCACGCGGGAGAAAGAGGTCGCCGTGTTCCTCAAGGAGTACCTCGAGGACGAGGGTATCGATGCGAAGCTCAGGCAGGTTGAGAAGGACAGGCCGAACGTAATAGCCGTCATCAAGGGCTCTGGGGAAGGCAAGAGCCTCATGTTCAATGGGCACACGGACACCGTGCCGCCCTACGAGATGGACATCCCGCCGTTCGTGCCGAAGGTCGACGGTGGGAAACTGTACGGTCGGGGATCCTTGGACATGAAGGGCGGTCTCGGAGCGATGGCCATGACTCTCGTCGCACTTGACAGGGCGAAGATCGCCCTTGAGGGAGACCTATACCTCGCCGCTGTCGTGGGAGAAGAGGAGCGGAGCGAGGGCACGGAGGACATCGTGCTCAAGGGTCCCAAGGCCGACATGGCGATCGTGGGTGAGCCGACTGATCTCGAGATACAGCCCTCCCACAGGGGTCTCGAATGGTTCGATATACACTTCTACGGCAAGGCCGCGCACGGTGGTCAGGCCGACAGAGGCGTGAACGCGATCTCGATGGCCTCGAAGTTCGTCAACCTCCTCGAGACGGACCTGCTTCCGAAGCTGAGGGCGAAAGGGAGTTCGGTCATGCTACCGCCGACGTTGAACATAGGCGTCATCAGGGGAGGACAGCAGCCCAGCTCTGTCGCGGACCACTGCCTGGTCAAGATCGACCGGAGGTGGACGCCTGAGGAGGACCTTCAGACTGTGTTCCAGGAGATTTACGACCTGTTCGACAGCCTGAAGAAGGCCGACCCGAGGTTCAAGGCCGAGCTGAAGCGGGACTACACGAACATGAAGACGATGACCCACGTGCCCAATTACGTCCCTGGGGACCACCGGTTGGTCATGTCGCTCAAGGAATCGGTGGCATCGGTCACCGGGGAGCAGCCGAAGGTCACGAGTTTCTGGGGCTGGACCGACGCGGCACTGATGACACACTTCGGCAAGACCCCGACCGTCGTGTTCGGACCCGGAGGAAAAGGAGCGCACTCGAGGACGGAGTACGTCCTCACAGGCGACCTTCAGAAGTGCATGCTCGTGTACGCCAAGACCGCCATGGACCTATGCGGCTGACGGTCACGAGACGCTGACCTTATGCCTCAGGACCTGGCCTGCCTTCTCCCTGGTGTGTTCGCCGTCCTGGACGGTCACAGAGCCGTTCACGAACACGTGCACGACGCCTTCCGCATACCTGTGGGAGTCCTCGAAGGTCGCGACGTCCCTAATCTTCTCAGGGTCGAAGACGACCACGTCCGCGGTCATACCCTTGGAGATGACGCCCCTGTCCGAGAGGCCTATCCTATCTGCCGGCCTCGAGGTCATCTTGTGGATGACCTCCTCGAGGGTCATGAGCCCCATCTCGATGGAGTACCTCCTGATCGCCCTCGGGAACGTGCCGTATGACCGCGGATGAGTAGGCGACGAGCCCGTCGGTCCATACGGTGCCTCTGACTCTCCGTCCGAACCCACGATGGACAGAGGGTGTGAGATGACCCTCTTGACATCGTCCTCGGACATCTCGTGGAATACCGCGCCGACCCCTAGCTGTTCGTCAAGGATCAGGTCGAGCGCCACCTCAGCCGGATCCTTTCCGAGCTCGTCCGCGACAGACTG
>JBFYNF010000095.1:0-3994 GCA_041304525.1 Thermoplasmata archaeon
TGCTGGCAGTTCGGGCATGTTTCTGGCGCCTCCTTGCCCTTGTGCATGTACCCGCAGTTGGTGCAGAACCAGACTTCCTCCTCGTCGGACTTGTACAGGGATCCGTCCTTCAGCCTGTCGAGCAGGAGCTGGTACCGTTTCGCGTGGTGATGCTCGATGCTTATGACGTGCTCGAAGAACTTGGCCGCCGCCTCGTTGCCCTCCTTGCGCGCGACCTCTGCGAACTCGGGATACATCTTGGTCCATTCGTGAGTCTCCCCTGCGACCGCCTTCTTCAGGTTCTCCTCGGTCGTGCCGGACATCTTGAGGAGCTTCATGATCACGTCGGAGTGCTCGTACTCGTTCTCCGCAGTCTCCTCGAATATCTTCCCGATCGCCTGGTGACCTTCCTTGTTGGCGGCACTGGCCCATTTCACATACTTGGCCCTGGCCTCGGTCTCTCCCGCGAGCGCAGCCTTAAGATTCTCTTCCGTCCTGCTCAAGATACCACTCACGGGAGCGAATGCGCTTCTCGGATATCAAAGAATCCGCGAACTGCCTGGACTCGTTGCGGACCTGATAATCAAATCCGATTGCTGCGACTGCGCGCTATAAACATCCAGACGACCAAGGGGATGGCAGTATCCTCTCTCTCCCCTTTTTTCTCACGATTGCAATGCCACGACGTAGTCTATGAACCTGCTGAGCGGCATCCCGTCATTCCAGCGCATTATCAGATTGCCTTCCTTCGAGGGCATGATCTTCGGGAGCCTCTGGTACACTGGTTTGAGCCTGCCGTTCAGTGGTCCCACGTCCAGTGTGAATATCCTCCACGCGTCGCCGCGCTGCCTCTTGTAACGGAAGGCGTAGATGGGCATCAGCCCGACCCTCCTGCAATCGTCTATCATCTCTTGGGCCTGGATCGCCAGCTTCTCGTTCCTGCTGAACCTGAGGACATCGCTCGTCGAGCTCTTGACCTCGATTGGGAGCGAGAGGCCCGCGCTGATCGCGACCAGGTCCACTCCCAGGGACCCTGCGCCTCTGACGACCATGAACGGCTTCTCCCGAATTCTGAGGTAGCCCATCCGTTCCATCGCGTCGCAGGTCTTCGTGACCCTAGCCAGGACGTCCTCATTGGCATTCAGGATGCCCTTGAGCTCACGCTCAAAAATCTTTCCCATCGCGCTCAGGCGTGTATGTGACTGCTGGATATAATTACTTCTCGCCGCAGTCGTCCAGCGCGGTCCTGTCCAGCTCGTCGTGCAGCATCGACACGGGCACGTCCTTGTGGAAGGCCGCCTCGACCAGGTTCCCATTGGTCCCCTTAGAGCACTCATCGTCCGTGATGGCGGCGTACACGATGTGCAACCTCTTGATCGTCACTCCTTCGAAGTGCCACACGACATCATACATGGCCGCGAGGTCCATGCTCTTGACCGACAGGCCGCACGTGTCCTTGGCGACCCTCTTGGCCGCGGTCGCGATGTCCTCGTAGGTGTTGATGGTCCCTGAGGGCAGGGCCCAGCCCTTCTCCCCCTTCCGCCTGACCAGGGCGGTGCCCTTCTCGCCCCTGACAACGAGCATGATCTGGCCTTTGCATGGCGTGTAGTCCAGGTCCGCCGCAACGCCTCTCCTGTCGTATTCGAACTTGCGCACGCTCAGCTTCGGTGTGGATACCGCCAGGTCGTCTATCTCGTCGGCAGTCGGCAGCTCGATCAGCATCTTCTTCGGCGGCTTCACGGCGTCAGCCTTGACCTGTCCCTTGGGTATAGCACCGCCTCCCTGATGTTCGGCAGGTTGAGCATCTTCTGCACGTATCTCTCCACCCCGAACCCGAAGCCCCCGTGCGGGGGCATGCCGTACCTGAAGGCCTTGAGGTAGAACTCGAACGACTCGAGGCTGAGGTTGTTCTCCCTCATCTGCTCAGTGAGGACGTCGTACCTGTGCTCCCGCTGTCCTCCGGAGACGATCTCCTGCCCCCTGTAGTCGAGGTCGAAGTATCCCGTGAGTTCAGGGTCGTCGTCCCGCCTCTTGGCGTAGAAAGTGCTCCTCTTCAGAGATGTCGGGAACTCTGTGATGAAATAAAGGTCAGCCTTCTTCTCCTCCATCATCACGTCTCCGAGCAGCTTCTCGCCCTCTGTCCCGAGGTCCTCTCCGGGCTCCAGCTTCATCCCCCTCGACCGCACCATCTCGACCGCGTCCGCGTACTTGACGCGCGGGAAGGGCGTGAGCGGCTCCCCGATGTCGACTCCCAGTGCCTTGAGCTCGGGCTTCGCGTGCTCGCGCACGTGCCTGAGGCTGTTGATGACGATCCCCTCGGCGACTTCCATGACGTCGTCCGAGGAGTCGATGAACGCGAGCTCGACGTCGAGGGATGTGAACTCCGCGATATGCCTGATCGTGTCCGAGGCCTCGGCCCTGAACGCGGGGGCGATCTCGAATATCCTGTCCAGCCCGGTCGCCATCAGGTTCTGCTTGTACAGCTGCGGGCTCTGGGCCAGATAGGCGTTCCTGTCGAAGTACCTGACCTGGAAGAGCGTCGCCCCGCCCTCGGCGCCCGCGGCGACTATCTTGGGCGTGCTGACCTCGATGAACCCCTGCGACGAGAGGAACTGCCTTATCCCCTGGAGCGTGACGGACTTGATTCTGAATGCCGCCTTGACCTCGTCCTTCCTGAGGTCCATGAACCGGTTGTTGAGCCTCGTGTCGAGGTCTGCGCCGACCTTGTCCACGACTCCGAGCGGGAGGGGCGTCTCGGCCTTGCTCAAGATGTCTATCTTGGACGGCAGGATCTCATATCCCGCCCTGGCCTCCTTGCTCTGCTTCGCCTCTCCCGTGACCCGCAGGACGGACTCCCTCGGGATCGAGGCGACGAGGTCGAACAGCTCCTTGTTCCTCTTCTTCAGCAATGTGACCTGGACCACGCCATGCGAGTCCCTCAGCTGGAGGAACGAGATGCCGCCCAGGTTCCGCACTTCCTGGGCCCAGCCGCCGACAGTGACCTCTTTCCCGTACATCTCAGGTGTTACTTCGTCCGAGTAGGTGATGTGCTGCCATGAGGGCAAGAGAATACCACCATCGAGCGTAACTTGTCGCGCGTATATACCTTTTCCTCGGTCGGTCCGGGCCGGGGTCGAGCCCGGCTTGCCAACGTTAATCAATATCTGGATGCTCTACCGTTCCGGGGCACAAGTGGGCTCATGGAACTCTCCATCCTTGTCTACGTCCTGCTCATAATCGCCATAGCTAGGATGCTCGGGGAAGCGGTCTCGCGCATGAACGAGCCGCCTATCGTCGGAGAGCTCCTCGCCGGGATACTCATCGGTCCGTTCGTCCTTGGCAAGATCGTCCCGTGGCTGGATGGCATGTACACGTCCGAGTTCATATCGGACCTCGCGGACCTTGGCATCATGTTCTTCATGCTCTATGTCGGCATGGAGTTCTCGTCGCAGAACATGCTCTCCCACCTGCGGCAGGGCATCGCTCTCGCGACCGTGGGAGTCGTCGTGCCTTTCTGTGCCGGACTCGCTGTCGCTCACGCCTTCGGCCTGAACGGGACCACCATGGTGTTCGCCGCATTGGCCGTTGCGGTGACCGCCCTCCCGGTCACCATCCGCATACTGAAGGACCTCGGGGTCCTCCATACGAGGACGGGCGGGGTCATTGTGAGCGCGTCTCTGATCACGGACCTCGGCCTCCTATTCGCGATGGGCATCATCCTGGGGGGCGATGACAGATACTCCGGCCTGGAGGAGGCCGCGTTCGTGGCGTTCGGCTTCGCGCTGTTCTTCGTCCTCACATTCCTGGTCGGTCAATACGTCGTCCCAAGGGTGTACAAACTCCTCGCCAGGATGCAGACGGGCGAGGCGGCCTTCGCAGTCGCCGTGACGATAGCCATCGCCTTCGCCGTCCTCGCGGAGCAGATGGGACTGCCGTCGTTCATCGGCGCGTTCGTCGCCGGGATGCTCCTAAGGGAGACGGGCAAGGGGCTCAGGACCTGGGCGAGGGTCGAGGG
>JBFYNF010000096.1:0-21764 GCA_041304525.1 Thermoplasmata archaeon
GCACGTACACGTGGTTTATCAGGTCGAGGCTAGCCAGGTCCACACCGTATATGTCGGTCGTGTACACTCCGCCCGTGACGGTCACTCCGGCCGGGATGAATCCCCACCAGAAGTCCATGTATTCTGCTGCCCTGTCGATCAGGGGCGACGCGAAGGCACCGGCCGTTGCGAGGTTCTGGTCGTCCATCTCGGTCTCGATCAGTATGCCCGCGTACTCCCAGAGCGAGTTCATCTCATATTCGTTGAACTCGAGCAACTGGCCGTACGAGGTCGCCGGCACGATGACCGTCGCGTTGCAGTCAGCGGGGTTTCCGTCCTGGTCGTTGACGTAGACCGTCAGGCCCATGGTGCCCCACTCCTCGGCGAACTTCACGTCGTACTGCATGTACCCTCCGTACATCGGCTCTGTCGGCAGGTCCGCCGGGTCGACGTAGGTGAAGGTCACCGTGTCAGCAATCGCGTTCGGTGCTGTCTCGATGTCCACCGTCACCCTCAGGGCGCAGGAGGCTCCGTCGTCCAACATCGTAACATCGATGTCAGCCAGGCCGTTCGCGTCCGTGATGACCTCCGTGACCGGGGCGCTTACGAGCGTCTCGTCGCTGTACAGGACGTTGAGCGTCTCACCGGCTATCGGGGTGCCGCTGTCGTCCGTCAGCAGCGCTGTTATCGTCGCCGACGGGCTTGTTGGGCTCAGCGCCGTGGTCGTGACCGAGTCGATGTTCACGAGCATCCAGTCCGGTGTGTCGTCATTGTAGACGACTATGCCGGCCTGTCCGACGTTCGTGTACAGGTACCCGTCCATGGTAACCGATGCGGCTATGGCCACAATCATGTGCTGGTTGAGGTAGTCTGCCTCCGGGGCGGTGTACTCCATCACGGCTATGCCGTCGGCGTCAGTGACCGCGATTTCCGGGGTGATAGTACCGTACCCGAGCAGGTACTGGTCAATCATGACCTCGGCGCCCTCAACTGGGCCGTCCGCGTCAGCGACGTAACAGGTGACATCTATCGTCTCGCCGGCCACCAGGGATATCTTCTCTGGCGTGACGACGACTCCGAGGCCACCCTTGGTGTACGTCCTGATGCTCGCCGAGTCGGAGTCAGTCGACGTCTCCAATGTGACATCCACCCTAACGGTTGATTCGCCTATCTCAGTGCCGGTCACGTCGAACGTGAACACGCCGTCGGCTCCGGTCACTCCCTCTGCCGGGGAAGCGACGACTCCGCCGCCGGTCACGTTGACCACGACGGCCGCTCCCTCGACGAGGCTGCCGAGGCTGTCGATGACGACAACGGTCGCCTCGACGGCGTCACCCGATAGGACCTTCCCTGGGAGGGTAAGTCCAGCGCTGATCTCGGTGACAGCTTCGCCACCCGAGGTCCCGCCCGCGCCCGCATAGTCAAGCGTGGTCAGGCAGAAGCCGTTCATGAGCGTCCCGTCGAACACGGTCCAGTTGGTCCAGACCTTGTTGTGCGCCTCGACGTTCACCCTGTAGTACAATACGTTGCAGGGGATGGCGTCGGCGATGATCGCCTGGCCTTCCTTGACATACGCGATCTGCTCGGACGTTATGAAGCTGCCTCTCGCCTCCTCTTCGAGCAATGCGAACTCGTCGACGTAGGCGATCGTCGCCTCGTCGGCGAGGGTGCTCACGCCGCCGATATCCGCGTAGTCAGGGTGCTCATAGGTCGGGGACCAGAAGGCCCACGAGTTAGAGCTGGCCATCGGGCCGTATATGTCGAACAGCAGGCTGACGCACTCAGTGTATCCGGTGAAGCTCCAGCCGAGCTCGAGCATCTGGTAGTCGAACGCCGTCAACTTCGCCACGAGTGTGTTGAAGTCAATCGGCTTCGCCTCGACGTTGATGCCCGCCCCTCTCATGTTGGTGGCAAGCATCTGCCCTGCCTTGATCCTGATCGGGTCGTAATCCGCGGGCGGGGTCAGGAGCGTGATCGGGTCCATAAGGCTCCCGTCAGGCATGTCCCTCCATCCGTCGCCGTTGGAATCAATGTACCCCGCGTCGTCGAGCAGGTCATTGGCCACATCCACGTCGAAGGCGTACTTCGTCACTGCCGGGTTGTGCCACTCGCCGAAGAACGGCGGGACGGCTGCCGAGCCGGCCTGTCCGAAGCCACCCATGTACACGTCGACAATCTGGTCCTTGTCAATCAGGTGCGACACCGCCTTCCTGAAGGTCAGGTTGTTCATGGGCTCCTTCTTCATGTTGAACGCCAGGTAGAAGTAGCCGCTGTCGGACATGTACTCGAGCTGGATGTTCGGGTCGCTCTGGAGCGACGGGACACGGCCCGCTGTAACCGCCCAGGCGATGTAGTCGACATCGCCGCCCTGGAGCGCCAGGATGGCCGTGTCGATGCTCGTGTAGATCTTGTAGTATACCGAGTCGAGGACGACCGGGAACGCCGGCATTCCGGCAGGGCTTACGTAGTCCTTGCCCCAGTAGTCGTCGAAGGTCTTGATGATCCTGTGCGAGTTGGCCACGCCGCTGTCGTATTGCCAGGCGCCGGTACCGATTGTCATCAACTCGTCGCTGACGGTCACGATTACCTTGTCCTCAGAGTCCGTGAATCCGTTCAACGGGTCATCCCAGATGGCCTTGGGGACAATGGGCACCGAGAGCGTGCTCGAGAAGAACTGGCCGTACGGCTCAGCCATCACGAACCTCACGCTGTAGTCGCCAGTCTTCTGGACACCGTCGTCGAACTCGGTGAGGCTGACGACACCGTCAGCATCCTGGTCGAATGCCTGTACGATCCTGTCCGAGTAGGTCGTCCCCTCCCTCACCATGAGGTAGGAGTAGACGACATCGTCCGCAGTCATCTCGGTCCCGTCGTGGAACAACACTCCCTCTCTCAGGTCGACGTCCACTGTCAGGGTGGCCTCATCGAAGTCCCACCCCGTCGCCAGCCATGGGACGGTGCTCAGATCGTAGTCAGTAGTTACAAGGCCCTCATAACAATATTGTATGACGTGAGCCTTCCAGACACTGTTCGTGCCTAGGTTGTAGTTATTGAAGTCCGTCATGTCCGCCTGCATGGCAATATACAGAACGTCTTCCTCTGCCGCCGCCGCTGCCACCGGTGTCGCAACCGCGAACGCCGATAGAACGGTGATCAGCATCGCAAATCCCGCTAGTATAGCCCTCATTTTCATGCCTCTCTCATCCTCCGTCATTGCCCCCACTTGAATGTGGAGATTCTAGGCCCTACAAACGCTTTCACGCATATATCAATTTTGTTAGGCGCGCGCGCGTATCTGGATATATAACCGTTGAGCGATGTTAACGAGGCGGAGTCAGCACTGACTCTGAGTCCCAGGATGACGATGGACCCTGGGCCCCTGCAGGGTGCGTCGGCCGCTCGCGGCCCGCGGCTTCGCAGACGGTGGCTACTCCCGCTCCCGGGCGGCCCGTTCGACAGCTTCCGGACTGGCGCAGTTCCACTCCCCGCAGAAGGGGCATCGGGACTGGTTGTCGTCGAACTCGATGTCCTCGATCCTGCCCGAGTAGTTGACCGTCGCAGGGTACGTGTTCCTGCACTTCTTGCATACGTACTCAAGTTCTACCTTAGGCATCGCAGATGAGTGAACGCGCGCGCGCGGGCATAAATGTTGCCCGGGCTCAGGCCTGTCCGGCGTCCCAAGAAGATATATCATGAGAGAGTCCGTTACCGGCCCGGAGTGGAGGCTGGCGATGGAAGTCGAGGTCAGGGGGAAGGCGTTGCGCGAGGTTTCAGCCTCGGGCAGCCACTACAACATCGGCGTGTCGATCGGGAAGCAGTGCAAGGACCAGGCCCTCAGGGCTCACAAGAGGTTCAGGACAGCGGTCGAACGCATGCCCGGCATGACCATTGACAAGGCCAGGGCGCAGGCGAAGCTCAGCCTCCCGCTGAGCAGGGAGTTCTACCCCGAGTTCGTCGAGGAGATGGAGGGGTACGCGGACGGCGCGGGGCTCGAGTTCGAGATTGTGTACGCCGCGCTCTGCGACCGGCCAGTGGGCGGGGGCAAGGGGTGCACCGACATCGCGGTCAATGCGCAGTGGACCAAGGACGACGTCGTCTTCGCCGCCCACAACGAGGATGTCGAACCCTATCATAACTCAGATGTATGCATCGCCCGGATAACCCCCAAGGACGAACCGGGGTTCATAGGCGTCTGCTACGGGGGCCTGTACCCGACCGTGGGGATGAACTCGGCGGGCATCAGCCTCACCGGGAACGCGCTCGTGCCGAACGACACGCGCATGGGCATCCCCAAGATGTTCCCCGTGCGCAAGGTTCTGAAGGCGAAGGGCATCTACGATGCCCTCACGTGGTCCATGCCTCAGGCGAGGGGCCATAGCTTCAACAACATCGTGTGCGACACCAACGGGGAGATATACAGCATGGAGGGCTCGGCCACGACCTTCGACGCCCTGTACGGCCACGACGGATACCTCGTGCACACGAACCACTACCTGTCGCCGCGGATGTGGCGCTTCGAGGATGACATGCACACCCGCATGTCCTCGATCATACGGTACAACCGCGCCTCGAAGCTGTTCAAGAGGCACCTAGGTCAGGTCGACCTGCACACCTTCAAGGAGGTCTTCTCGGACCATGTCGGCCATCCGGAGTCCATATGCAGGCACCCGGACCCGAGGCTGGGAGAGGATGATCAGACGATGACCATCTTCTCCGCCGTGTTCGACCTTACCCGGAAGGCGATGTGGGTATGCGCCGGGAACCCGTGCGAGGGCGAGTACGTGAAGCACGAGCTCTGAGCACCCGTCACGCGGGCCGGTGCCTGAGCACCTCGCCCGCCAACGCCTTGGTCTGCCTGCCCTTGTCGACGGATACCTGACCGTTCACGATCACGTACGGTATCCCCTCAGGGTACTGGTGCGGCCAGTTCTCGTACGGGTGCTTGTGCGGCCACCTGTTCGTCGCCCTGTCCTTGACCTTCGGCAGGTCGATCATCGTGATGTCGGCCTTCATGCCCGGCCTGAGCAGCCCCCGGTCGAACAGCCCGATCTTCTGTGCGGGGAAGCTAGTCATCTTCCTGACCGCCTCCTGAAGGGTCATGATCGGCTCGTCCCTCACGTATCTCTCGATGATGCCCGGGTGCTCGCCGAACGCGCATGGCATGTAGGGAGGCGGGTCCGTCATCGGTCCCTTGACCGACCACGTCGCGCCGTCCGATGATATCATCATCAGGGGGTGGACCATGAGGGCCTTGATGTCGTCCTCGCTGATGTAGTCGAATATCGCGATGGTCTCGTCGTCCTCCTCGACCATGATGTCGAAGTATGTGTCGAACGGGTCCTTGCCCCTCGCCTCCGCGACCTGGGCTATTGTCTTGCCCTCGAGCTTCTTGTGGCCGGGACAGTGCATCAGGAATATGCGGTCGAACGCCCCGTGCTTGAGCAGCCCCGAAGGCCCGAACGCCGGGAGCCGGTCCTCGACGATCTCCTTCCTGATCCGCTCCCTGTTCTTCGGGTCAGCCGCGTGCGCGAGCAGGTCATCCTTCGTCATCTCGTGCAGGTACTGCGGGAGCGCGCCGCTCAATCTCGGCGCAAGGTCCGTGTGCATGTCGTTGTCTATCGTGACCTCGAGCCCCCTCTTCCTGGCCTCCTCGACCAGCCCGAGGGTCTCCTTGGTCCTGCCCCAAGCGCCGTACTTGGGGCAGTTGTGTGATATCTGCACCCTGACCCCGCTCCTCTCGCCTATCAGGATGGCCTCCTTGATGGCCTCGGCGATCGTCTCCCGTTCGCCCCTGATGTGGGACGTGTACATGCCGCCGTACTTCCCGACGACCTTGCACAGCTCTACGATCTCGTCCGTCTTGCCGAAGCAGCTGGGCGGATAGACCAGGCCGGTGGACATCCCGAACGCGCCCGAGGACATCGCCTCGTCCACGAGCGCCCTCATCTGCCTCAGCTGGGCAGGCGAGGGTTCTCCGCGGTCCGGTCCCATGATGGCGGTCCTGATGGCGCCATGGCCGACGAGGGCCGCCATGTTGTGGCCCAGGCCGCCCTTGCCGAGGACCCGCAGGTACTGGCCGAACGTGCGCCACTCGGGGTCGCCCATCTTCCCGGCCCACTCGCCCCAATATCTCATCATGAGCTCCACGTTGGGCTCCTTCAGGGGGGCCACGGAGATGCCGCAGTTGCCTATCAGGTGCGTGGTCACGCCCTGCCTCAGGGTGCTGTCGCAGCCTCGGAAAACGAGCGCGGTCAGGTCGGAATGTGTGTGTATGTCGATGAACCCCGGACAGACGAACAGGCCCTTCGCGCCGATGACCCTGTCGCAGTCCTTCTTCTCCAGTCTGCCGATCTTGGCGATCCTCTTCCCCGACACGCCGATGTCCGCCTTGTACCAGGGATTGCCCGCACCGTCGACGATGTATCCGCCGAGTATGCCTATGTCGAACTTCATCTGAGTCCCCGGCCACGTATCGCCCGAGGCGTATTAGAGCATCATGCCTGTCGTATCAGAACAAGTACAGGAGCGTCCCTGACCATATCTTGGGGAAGAAGTAGGTGGACTTCTGAGGCATCTTCTCGCCGCTGGATGCGATCTCCATGACCTGGTCCGCCGAGGGCGGTCTCACGAAGAAGCATGCCTGGTGCTCACCCGTGGCCATGGCCGCGATGGACGCCTCGGTGCCCTTGACGTACTCTATCCCGACCTTGCCGTCGAGCATGTCCTGCGTGTAGCCGAGCATGCCCTTCAGCACCCTCTCCTGGAGTACCTGCACGGAGAGCCCGTCGAGTGGGTCCTCCGGGGTCCGCCTGGCGACCGCGAGCGTCGCCAGTCCCGTTCCCGGGAGCCAGACGCCGAACGCGTCAGGGCGCGCGCGCCCAAGCGCGTCCACGAGCTCCGCCGGGCCTGCCACATCCGTGAGCTCGAACTCCCCTGAGAGCCTGTCCCTGAGTCCCACGAGTGTCTCTTCAGCGAGGTCCCTGACGAGCCTGTGGGTCGGGAGTATCACGAGCCCCGGGTTCCCGAAGCCCACGAGCGTCGCCATGATGAAATCGTAGGGCCGCTCGCCGCCCTCGCCATCGGCCTCCCTTCGCATGGCCCTGTACCTCAGGGCGGTCTCGTACCTGTGGTGTCCGTCAGCGATGAGCAGCCTCAGGGGCCCGAGCAGCGAGGATATCCTATCGACCATGGGCGCCTCGCCGACCCTGACGATCCTGTGGTGCACGCCGTCCGTGTCCACGAACCGCAGCAGCTCCTCGCGCTTCCTCAGCTCCTGCAAGAGTCTCTCGACGTCCCCCGAGGGGTCGTCGTAGAGCATGAACACCTGTTCCGTGTATCCTCCGACGGCTTTCATGAGCTCGAGCCGGTCGGCTTTGTGCTTGGGTATGGTCCTCTCGTGCGGCAGGACGACGCCCTTCGAGAACTCCTCCAGCCTCACCAGGCCCACGACGCCGGTCCTGACCACGGGGGTTCCGTCCGGGCCCTTGAATGTCTGCTCGTACAGGTAGAACGCCTCGCCGTCGTCCCGGACCATGACCTCGTCCTCGAACCATCTTCGGAGGCGCTTCGCCGAGGTCGCGTACGAGTCGCCCTGGTCTCCCAGGGTTATGTGGGTGATGTTGAGTCTGTCGTCCTTGAGGGACTTCTCAGCCGGCCTGTCGATCACGTCGTAAGGAGGAGCCACGAACCTGGTCACGTCCTGGCCGAACCTGGACGTGTTGTAGTGCACGGCTCTGAACGGGATGACCTTGGCCAACGAGTCAGCTCTCCTGGAGGGCCTTGATAAGGCCCGCGTCTAAAAAAGGTTGGCCTGTGCCGCCCGGTCAACCTTCGAGTATGGGCACGTAGCCGAACCAGGAACCGTCATTCTCGAGGTAGTGCAGGTTCTCATGCAGCAGGCGGAGGTGCTCCCTTTCCATCATCTCCAGCCGGGAGAAGACCTCCTTCATGCCGGGCCCCGCGACGGCAGCGTTCTTAGAGTAGAACTCGATGGAGCGCTCCTCGGTCCTGATGCCGAGCTTGATGGCGGATATTGAATCCTTCACGCCGAGCTTCCCCTTCTTCGCCCTGTCCGGGAATATCTCTGCGAGGCCCTTCTCGATCTCCTTCTTGCTGGGGGGTCTCGCCTTCCCGCCGAGGGCCTGCAGCTCCCTGTTCAGGATCGCGGCGTGCTCCTGCTCGTCGGATGCGAGGCTGCTCATCAGCGCTTTAGCCTCCTTCTCGGTCACGAGGTCCTTGAACCTCAGATAGTACTCCGCCCCGAACTTCTCGAACTCGATCGCCTTCGAGATGATGTCCTTCGCGTCAGCCAATTCGGACCACCCTTCGACTCGAAGCGGCTCCCACGATAGATAACGGTTGCGCCGGATTGTCCCAGGCGCATGTGACAATCGCAGTGTCCAGCGCCTGTTTGGCAAGTCCGATGATTGTAAAAAGCATATTAATAGCGGCGATGACCATGACTGAATGAGAGGGCCCGCGGGAGTGTTCCGCAACGTCGTAGTCCTCGGGCCGTTTCTCGAGTGGTATGCGATTTGACCGACCAGAACCACGTTTCAAGCAGCCGGATGGATGCCCAGAAATCCATCAGCAGGGACGTCGTCGTCCGGTTCCACAAGACGCTCGAATCAGTCATGCACGACAAGCCCTTGAGCGATGTGGTGAAGGTCACGA
Source organism: Thermoplasmata archaeon (assembly GCA_041304525.1). Lineage (GTDB taxonomy): Archaea > Thermoplasmatota > Thermoplasmata > UBA10834 > UBA10834 > UBA9653. The sequence goes on from JBFYNF010000096.1 coordinate 8,653, forward strand.
TGAACGCTCTCCAGACGACCTTCGGCATGCGCGACCTGAAGTTCGTCGCCCACTCTCCGGAATTGAGGGCTGCGCAGCCCGGTCCATGCGACGACAAGGAGCACGAAGCGTTTCATGCACTCCATCTCCGGGAGGGGGACAGGGTCTCCCCGAACGGCTTCTTCACTCGTTCGGAGGACATGCTCAAGTCGTTCGCTGGAGACACTTCGGACGGCGTCGCGAGATGGCGCGAGGACGATTCACTGTGGTTCGTCGTCAGGGGACGCTCGGGCGAGCCGGTCGCTTGCCTGCACGTGGGCGGCATGGAGTCGGGCAGGTTGCCGTCCATGTCGGACGTCGAGTGCGCGGACCTTCTGACCCAGCTCATCGGACTCGCCGTCCACAAGGAGCAGGAGCGCATCGAGCGCGAACAGCGTTCGTCCAGCATGGTCAGGAAGAGCGACCTCCTCGAGGACATCCTCAGGATAGCATCGTCCGTGGTCTCTGAGAGGGACCTGAACAAGGTGTCTGATATGGTCATGTCCTCCGTGTCGTCACTCTTCGGTTTCGAGAGGGTGACGCTCGTCACTTACGATGAGGGCGCTGCGGCCTTCAGATGGACCGCCCTGTTCGGATACCCCGAACACACGGCCCGTCAGGCCAGGCTCAGGACCATACCGATGGAGGTAGTGCTCGAGGACCTGCGGGAGAGCAGGAGGATCGCCAAGACCGTGTACTTCACGCCGACCGAGGACATGCCCCGGCGGAACATCGAGTACTTCGTCAACCCGATGGAGGTTGAAGTCTCGCCGCCTACCCGTCCCCGCGGGCAGGGGGAGTTCAGGGAAGGGGACACCCTCGCGTTCGCGCTCCATGACTCGACCGGCAGGGTCGTTGGCGTCATATACACCTCCAAGCCGAAGGACGGCCGAGTGCCGGACAGGGAGACGCTCGACATGGTCGAGGTCTTCACGTACCTCGCCGAGGTGGCCATAGAGAACGCTCGGTTGATGCATGACCGGGAGCAGGCGCTGAGGCTCAGCAGCCTGCGCATGGAACAGATGTCGAGGATATTCGACATCACCTCGAACGTGCTGTACATCCGCGACCTCGACGAACTGCTCCACGACGTGCTCAAGACCCTCGCGCAGCTCCTGGGCATCAAGAGGATGAGCTTCGGCCTCAGGTCGGATGACGGCTCCGCCTTCAAGGTGAGGGCGGTCCACGGGTTCACGGAGGAACGCGCGGCTGAGATCATGAAGGTGCAGTACCCGTCCGGGAACGTGGACCAGATCATCAACCCCGAGAAGTACAGGGCCGCTGGCACCAACGCCAAATGGAGCAAGAAGGTCGGCAGGATGACATACTATCTGCCGGCGGAGAGCATCAAGCTCGAGCCCTGGGAGATAGTGTACTATCCGGAGCCGGAGCTGCTCAGGCTCCCGAGGAAGACGAAGGAGCATTGGCACGAGCTAGACTACATGGACACATACATCAGGGACAGCGACGGCTCGGTGGTCGCTTACATAGAGATACTCAAGCCCCGGGACGACCGCATCCCGGACCAGGAGACGATCGAGATCATCGAGATATTCGCCAGCCTGGTGGGGATCGCGCTGGAGAACGCGCGCATGGTCCAGGGGCACATCGGAAGCAGGAGGAACGCGGAGTTCTACACGGACCTGCTCTCCCACGACATCAAGAACTTCAACCAGGCGATCATGGGCTACCTGGACCTCATCCGTGCGGGCCTGACGAGACCTGAGCAGGTCACATACATCGAGAAGGTCAACGAGCAGGTCATGAACATCAACAGGCTCGCAGCGGACGTGCGGACCATGTCGCGCCTCACCTGGAGCGGCTCGAAACTCGTGCAGGTGGACTTGGGCAGGACCCTGCTCGATTCAATCACCGGGGTCCAGCAATATTATCTTACACGGGGCATAGTATTCCATCATTCGATCGAGGCGGGCATGTACCATACGATGGCTGACGAGCTCATCCGCGAGATGTTCGTGAACATACTCACCAACGCGGTCAAGTATGACCCGAGCAACCCCGTCGAGATCGACGTGTCTGTCGAGAAGGTCGAATCGGGCATAGGGGCCAGGCTGGTCGTTTCGGTCGCGGACCATGGCAGGGGTGTCCCGGACAATCTCAAGGACGAGATCTTCGAGAGGTTCAACCGCGCGCCGAAGAAGAAGGGCACCGGCCTGGGCCTGCACATCGTCAAGACCCTCGCGACGAGGTACCATGGGAAGGTCTGGGTCGAGGACCGGGTCCGCGGGGACCACTCGAAGGGCGCGGTGTTCAAGGTCGAGCTCCCTTCGGCCGAATGAGCGTCAGAGGTATGCGTGCCCGTCCATCATGTGCACGACCGAGCCGCCGACCATGACCTGCTCTATCCTGCCGTCTTCCGAGACGACCTCGATGTCTATCCTGCTCGGTCTCCCGATCTCGTACCCCTGCTCGTTCACTATCCCGACCGACCTCTTCCTGGGCACGAGCCCGTGCTCGACCAGGTACGCTCCCAGGCATCCGCTCGCACTGCCCGTGGCAGGGTCCTCGACGATATTCTTCGCGACAAGGGAGAAGCCCCTCGAGTGCGTGGTCGACCCCTTCGCGAGCGGGTCGAGGCATGTGACGTACATGTCGACGACGCCCTTTGGCATCCTGGAGACCGCCTCCGCGAACACGGATGCGTTCCCGGCAGCCCTCTCGACGGCCTTCCTGGTCCTGACAGGGACGATGAGCCAAGGCAGGCCAGTGGAGACCAGCTGGACCGGCATCCTCTCGGGGTCCAGGTCGCCCACGTCCAGTGACAGCGCCTCCGCGATCATCCCGACGTCCTTCACGACGGGCCCGAACTCCGGCCGGTTCTGGTGGGTGACGACCTTGGTCACCTTCCCCTTGGACGAGTGTATGTCCACGGGCATCACGCCGGCGATTGCCTCCATCATGACCCTCGTCACAGGCCCCTTGAGTTTGATCCGCCCCTCCTTCGCGAGCACGTAGAATGTGCCGATGGTGGGGTGCCCGGCATAGGGTATCTCGTTGTCCGGCACGAATATCCTGACCCTGAAGTCCGCCCCCGAGCCCCTGCTCGGCCTCACGACGAACGTGGTCTCGGAGAGATTCATCTCCTTGGCCAAGAGCTGCATCTCGCGCTTCGTCAACCCGTCCGCCTCGGGGAACACCGCGAGTGGGTTCCCGCAGAAGGGCTGTTTCGAGAAGACGTCTACCCTGACGTACCTAGCCTTCCTCATGATGATCGGGGACGGTAACTCAATCCCGACACTTAACCACGCGGCAGAGCTGCTCCCTCGCCTTGGACCTGCCCAGCTCGAAGGCCTTCAGATTCACATCGACCGCCTTCTTGGGCACGTTCTCAGCCACGGATCTCTTGAGGGCGTCCACGGGCACGGGGAACGCCTCGACCGTGCTTAGCGCGCCGAGCATTATGATGTTCTCAGCGAGCGCGCTTCCCGCCTCCTTAGCGAGCGTGAGCGCGTCGATGACGGATATCTTGTCCGTTACCTGGGAGAGCCTTGCGCGGACGTCTTCCGCGGAGAAGTACCTCGCCTGCTTGTCCTTCATGTGCTTCGCCGTCTCCGAGATCGGGTGCTGCACCCTCGAGTTCATGAGCACGATGCCCCCGGGCCTCAGGTACTCGATGTACCTGAGCGCCTCCAAAGCCTCGAGCGCGAGCAGCGCGTCCGCGCCACCTATGGGTATCAAAGGCGACCTGATGCGCTCGCCTATCCTCATGTGCACGTTGATCGAGCCGCTCCTCTGGGACAGCCCGTGCTGTTCCCCCGTCAGAGCGCGTATGCCCGCGCTCGCGCACGCCGCGCCTATCACGTTCGAGAGCAGCACAAGCCCCTGACCTCCCACGCCGGACATGTACACGCTGAACTCCGCATCAGCCATGGTCATCCCCCCTCCCTCTCCTTGATGGAGCCGAACGGGCACAGCTTCGCGCACACGTCGCACTTGTCGCACAGCTCCTTCGATATGACGGACTTGCGGTCGTCATCGTCGATCGACAGTGCCGGGCAGTAGAACTCCCGGATGCACGTGTACGGCTTCTTGCAGGCCTCTTTGCTCACGTCGTTCGAGGATATCTTCTCGCCGCGCTTCCGCTTCAGCCTGTCGGCGTGGAGCGCGCATGCCCTCCTCGATATGATGACGTTCGGCCCCTTCCTCGACAGCGCCTCCTTCATGGGCCCGACCGCCTTCTTGACATCGTAAGGGTCGACGATCGTGATGTCCTCGAGCCCGAACCCGCGCAGGACATTCTCTATGATCATCGGTTTGGCCGCCCTCCCGCCGGCGTTCACATCGGAGCCAGGGTTGGGCTGCTGGCCGGTCATGGCGGTGACCTCGTTGTCGAGTATGAGCAACGTGAAGTCGTCCCCGTGGTGTATCGCGTTGACGAGCCCGGGCAGGCCCGCGTGATAGAACGTCGAGTCACCCACGATGGCCACGACCTTCTCCTCCACCGCGTATTGGAGGCCGGCGGCCACGCCCATGCAAGCGCCCATGCACAGGAGTGTGTCGCCGTAGTTGATGGGCTCGAGGAAGCTCATCGAATAGCACCCTATGTCGGTCGCTACCACGTGCTTCACGCCCTTCAGGGCCTGCTTGAGCGCGTGCAAGGACGCCCTGTGCGGGCACCCTGGACAGAACGTGGGCCATCTGTCCGCCAGTCCTTCCTTGAGCTCCTGGGCTCTGTCCATTACCGCCTTGTAGTCGACCGGTGGCTTCATCCCGAGGGCCTTCGCGATTCCGTCGACGACGATGTTCGTGTTGTACTCGAAGGCTTCACTGAAGTGCCCCGTCCACTTGCCCACGACCCTCACGGACGGATTAGCATCCTTCGCGATGGCCGTCACATGGAGCTCCAGATATGGGGAGAGCTCCTCGACGATGATGACCGTCTTGAGCTTCTTCAGGAAGCCCCCGATGAGCTTCCTCGGCAGTGGATACGTGGTGCCTAGCTTGAGCATCGAGGGCTCGATGCCCAGCTCGCGGCACGCGTCGACGGAGTAGTTGTACCCCGCCCCGCTCGTGATGATGCCAGTATCGGAATCGGCGTCCTCCACGATGTTCAGGTCAGACCCCTCGAACTCGTCCTCGAGTCTCATGGCCCTCTCGAGCATCGCGAGCTTGAAAGTCCTGGCCGAGTCAGCGACGGTCACGAACCTGCCCGGGGGATGGTCCCACCTGACCTTCGCGAACGGCTTCCTCTCGACCTTCCCGATGTCGATGATGCCGCTCTGGTGGTTCACCCTCGTGGTGGTCCTGAGGAGCACTGGCACTCCGTACTTCTCGGATATGTCGAACGCCGCCTTGACCATCCTCTTTGCCTCTGCGGGGTCCGAGGGCTCGAGCATGGGCACGTACGCGCTCGGGCCGAAGATCCTCCCATCCTGCTCGGTCTGGGACGAGTGTGCCTGTGGGTCGTCCGCGACCACGAGCACCATGCCGCCTCTGACGCCGGTGTATGAGAGCGAGTAGAACGCGTCGGAGGCGACGTTCAGCCCGACGCTCTTCATGCTCGTGATGGACCTGAGCCCCGCCATCGCCGCCCCTGCGCAGGTCTCGAGCGCGACCTTCTCGTTCGCCGAGATCTCCATCCGATAGTCGAACTCGGGGGCGACCGCGGAGAATGTATCGAGCACCTCTGTAGTGGGCGACCCTGGGTACGCCGACACGATCTTGACATCAGCCTCTATGGCGCCTCTGACGATAGCCTCGTTGCACAACATGAAGGCCCTGGCCGGACCTTCTCTGACGACATCTGCCGTTCCCACACGCACCACTTCCTGCTCCGGGCATCCGATTGGCTCGGACGTTGATTGCGTTTGTGGTGAATGGGCGGGTGGGTGTCCATCTTTTCCCCGAACAAATACGGTCCGGCGCGCTCACTCCTCTTTGGGCTTGACCCGCACGTCCATGACCTCTTGGGCCTTCCTTCTGACATTGAGCGGGTTCGGCACGGCCTCCCAGATGATCGAGCCAGTGCGTCCATGCGAACCCTGGGTCGAGAAGTTGATGGTCCCGTACCCCAGGATCCGCTTGCCTGCCGATTGGGACACGCTCATGTTCGTGACCATCCCGAGCGGGATGTCTTCGTAGGTCTTGCCTAGGATGCCCCTCTGGATGATGATTCTCTCATCCGTGATCGCGTATATCGTGCTGCCCCATCTGAGCCACTTGACCATGAAGTACAGCACACAGAGAACGAAGATGCCGAGAACGGCCCATTCGATGTACTGTCCGTATTCGCCATCCAGATACTCCTGTATGTACGGCAGTTCGGGTGCGCGGGGGATGTACTGCCAGAGGAAGACCATCAGGGCGAGCAGGCCGATGATGATCGCGAGCGAGGCGGATATCATGTACTTGATCGCGGCGGGGCGAGACTCGTATACCATGCGCTCATCGCTCGACAGCATGCTCCTCGGTATATGCTTGGCCGTTCCTGCCATAATCCAGACCAGGTAGTGCAATGTCCCTGACGGGTATTTTAGACTTGACCACGTTCATCGCACGCGCGCGTCATGTGGCTCCACCTGGAATCATATATATAGCGCTCAAACGCGTATACACTCAGACGACGGCAACGCCAGGATACCCCCCGAGGTGATGCTGTTGACCATATACTGTGAGGAGATTCTGAATGTCCGTTAGAGAGAGTTTTCTAGGAACTGCTGTGACCTTGACGTTGGGTTTGGCGTTGTTGACCGGTGTCCTGGTCGTTGTGCCCGAAGGGACGACCGCATTGCCCGAAGATGCCTGGATACGGGGGGTTGTTGATGATGGCTCCGACCCGATCCCAGGAGTATATGTCAAGGTGATGCTGTTCACAGCTGGCGGTCTGGACGTCGGGTACGACTTCACTGATGTAGCGGGCGAGTACATGATTGGCCTGCCCGGTGGATTCGAGTACATGGTACTCGCGGCGAACGGGAGCTACTACATGAGCCTGACCATGGCCGACGTCATGGCGGGCGAGACGGCCTGGGTTAACCTGACACTCGAACCAATCGCTCCTGTTGTCGCAGACATCACGATCAAGGGCTACGTCATGGACGAGGAGGGAACTCCGGCCGTCAGCGGCCACGTCCTCGGGATATCGAACGACCCGATGGGAGGCGACATGCCGTTCTATGCGAACGTGACCACTCCTGACGTCTCTGGTTACTTCGAGGTCAATGTCATAGAGAGCTCCACGGGCGGCGGCTCGGTCGCGTTCGACAATCCCGGCTACCAGATGGTGGACAACTCCACGGACTCCCCCCTCGTGGGAGGCGAGACATACTGGTTCAACATAACCCTCGTCAGCACGTCACTTGTGGACGATTCGAGGGTTTCTGGAGAGGTGACGGATTCTGAGACAGGTCTGCCGATCGAGGGCGTCCTGGTGACAGTGGAGATATGGAATTCCTACCTCCCCGGTGATTACGCGAATTTCACATTCACCGACTCCGATGGCTATTATGAGATGAACGTGACCAACGGGACCGCGGACATCTGGTTCACCAAGGGTGGTTACTCGATGGCGATGTTCGAAGAGGAGACCATCAACCCCGGAGATGACCTCCAGTTCGACGCCTCGCTGAGGTCTCTGAACTGCGTCGTGAAGGGGAACATCACGGACCTGGATTCAGGCCTGCCAATCGCATTCGCCCGTGCGGTGATAATGGACATGGATGGCAACATTGCGTTCGCATCGACCGACGGCTCTGGATACTACGAGCTGGACGCCTTCGATGGCACTGATATGATGCTGGGGGCGGAGGCCGAGGGATACTCGCGCGCCTACATGTTCATCACCCTCTCTCCGGGAGACGAGGTCTGGCACGATTTCGGGTTGTTGCCCGTGTCCGCTTGGCTTGAAGGTACGGTCACGGATGTCATATCCGGCCTGCCTATCGAGGGCGCATGGGTGCAGGCTGAGTCGGACGTGTATGGAGACAGTGACGACTCCGACGCGACTGGATACTACAACATATCTCTCGTCCCGGGCGATTACACCGTACGCGCGAACACGATGGATTACAGGGAACAGAACGTGGATGTCACCGTGGTCGATGATGCGGCCACCGTGCAGGACTTCGCACTCATACCGTGGGACCTGGACGAAACGGTCCTCGTGTCCGGATACGTGACGGATGCAGACTCCGCCGACCCCATATCAAATGCGCGGGTCAGAATGGCGCTTCCAGACCTATCGTATCAGAATAGCACGTACACTGATGTCGACGGCTTCTACGAGATATATGTCGCGCCGCTAGATGACATGCCCATCGGGGCGACCGCATACATGCATGCACCATCATACGACACGCTCGAGTGCGAGGGGCTCACCTCCTTGATGCTCGACTTCCAGCTCGCTCCTGACCCGTACGCTCCCAACCTGACGTACGAACAGAGCCCGCTGACGAACATCAGCTGGACCAACCCGATGGTCATAGATGCTGAGGCTGAGGACCTGAACATGAAGCAGTTGCTGTTGTTCAACTTCATGCCCTGGTATTCCGAAGGTGGCTTTGACCATCTCTACATCATAGAGGGCGCATCCGTCTCCTTCGACCCGTTCGAGCCATCTTCTGGCCTGGACTACACCCAGGACGGCGACAACTACACGGTCCAAGACGAGTTCAACGGCACGCTCGACGACTCGTCTGTGACCGGTGGATGGCTGGACAATGGCACCGGTGAAGTGTACCTCACGGCCTACAAGCAGTCGTGGGGGCTGGATATTCTGTACGGCATCAGGGCGTACTACACGAACGACACGCTCACGGACATGCCTGGCGCCGCGTATTTCGACTCCGAGACCGGTGAGTACCTGATGTTCTACTTCGACTGGGGCTTCCCGACGGCGGACCCCGACGACCTGTATGGCATGATCGAGCCACGGGTCTCCCACATATCCATAGAGGAGGGGAACCCGTCGAACTGGATGTGGGCTGAGGAGGCAGGCCTCGGCGAGTCGAGTGTCGTGGGCCTGACGTACATCCCTGACCCGCTCGTCCCGAGCGGGGACTACGCCATGCTGTTCGGCGTCAGCGACTTCGGGGACCAGGGCAACTGGTTCGTGACGCCATACACCGTCGACAATGACCTGCCTGTCGCCGATGCGGGGCCTGATCTGGACGTCGTGGTGGACGTCGAGTGCACTATCGACGGCTCGGGCTCGTCCGACAATGTGGGGATAGCCAACTACACTTGGGAGTTCGATGACGACTCGGTTCCAGTCACGCGCTATGGTGAGTCCTTCGACTACACGTTCACGGTGGCGGGGTCATATGATGTGACCCTCACTGTCGTGGACGGCGCAGGACATGACGCCTCGGACACGATGACCGTCACGGTTTCCCTTGACGCGTCCCCGGTCGCCGACGCAGGGCCCGACCAGGAGGCCGATGAGGACACCGTCGTCTCATTCGATGGCGATGGGTCGACAGACGACGTGGGCGTCGTCAACTGGACATGGTCCATCCCCGCGTTGTCGGTTGATATGTACGGGGCCACACCCGAATACATGTTCGCTGAGCCAGATGTCTACATCGTCGAGTTGGTCGTCACGGATACGATCGGACAGGAGTCTGATGTCGACGACATGACCGTCACGGTCCTCGATGTGACTGCGCCGACGGCTGATGCAGGCGCGGACCAGGATGTGTTCTACGGAGATGCCGTGACCTTCGATGGTTCGCTCTCGGACGACAATGTGGGTGTCGCATCGTTCGAGTGGACATTCGACGATGACGGGTCCGTGAGCCGTTCGGGGGAGACCGTTGATTACACGTTCAGCGCCCCGGGTGAATACACAGTGACGCTGACGGTCGCGGACGACGCCGGGAACGAAGACACCGACATCATGGTGGTCACGGTGACGGACGACGAGGCCCCGGTCGCGGACGCTGGCGAGGACCCGGTCGGTGTGGCCGCGGGAGACATCGTCACGCTGGATGGCTCGGGCTCCACGGATAATTACGCCGTCGAGGACTACACATGGACCTTCACTGACGAAACCGATGTCACCCTGGACGGGGTCACTGCCGATTACACGTTCGAGAACGAGGGCGAGTTCACCATCACCCTGACCGTCTCAGACAACGCGGGCCTCACTGACACTGACACGGTCGTGGTCAGAGTCGGCCCGACCAACGAGGGCCCAGATGCGGATGCGGGCGACGACATGACCACCGCCGAGGGTGACACGGTCGAGTTCGACGGTTCCGGCTCTTCGGACGACGTGGGCATCGCGACGTATACATGGACGTTCGAGTACGATGACGAGGTCGAGACGCTCACCGGCGAACTCGCGGAGTTCGCGTTCGAGATACCGGGGACATACATCGTCACGCTCAACGTGACCGACGACGAGGGCGAGTGGGACACCGACACGGTCGTGGTGATCGTGGAGGAGAAGGCATCCACTTTCCTGACGGACTACTGGTGGGTCCTGGCTGCGGTGGCGGCCATCGTGGTCATCGGCGCCCTGGCCATGCTCATGAAACGCGGCAAGAGCGGCCCTGGACCGTCGAAGAAGGCGGACGAGGACGAGGAACTCGAGGAGGCGGAACTGCCTCCTCCTGACGACGAGGACCTCTGAGGCCCCTGTCCAAACCCCAAGAAACCCTTTATGATGTTTCTCACGCCCTTCTCGCATCGAGCGTCAGTCACGTAGTGCGCGCGCAGGCGAAACTGAGAGATACCTCCATGGCAGTATCTGTGTCAGGTTCTACGGATGCTGACGCCAACACACCTCATGGTGGTGGTCCTCGCGGCCATGTTGCTGAGGCTCAATCGGGACGAGTGGTTCATCGCGCTCCTCTTCGGTGTCGCCATCGACGCCGATCACCTGTTCGCCGTGCCGCGGTACGTGTCGGACAACGGGTGGGCCGCCCTCCTGAGGCAGTCATGGGACGACGCCTCTGGCCTCCCGTGGAAGTCATGGTTCCACTATCCGATGGCGGCCATCGTCGTCGGATACCTGTCAATAGGTTGGAGGCTGGCTCTTCCTCTCGCATTCTGGGCCCTGCACTTGGGAATGGACGGGCTCCAGCTCGCGCTCGGGGATTTGAACATCGTCGTAGAGTCCGCCCTGCTCCTGGGGTCAACCGCCGGCGTGGTCTTCTTGGCGTATTCGCACTGGTCGTTGATGACCGGCGGGTCCGGGCTGAAGGCGTACGCGGGATTCATCGCGACGTCGTCGAGGACCAAGCTCTCGAGCCTCAAGGGAATCATGTGAGTGTGCGCTTGTAGAACCTCACGAGGAATATGACCCAGACGACCTCGAACACTATGCAGATGGTGGCCGGGACAGCTACGATGGGTTCGAAAAGCGCGATCGCAAGGGTCGCGGTCAGCCCGAGGTTCTTGTAACTCGCGAACAGGACATGGGGTATGCGCTCCTCTTTGGGAACTCCACGCGCCCGGAGCACGTACTCCGTCCCGAGCCCGGTCCCGAAGGTCCTGACGATTGACGCGACGGATATCGCAGCGACGATCCAGAGCTCCTCGAAAAACGCCTCCCGGTTGGAGCCCGCGACGGCGAATATGAGCACGGCGAAGGAGAGGTTCATCGCGATGGACATGGTCCGCTTCTCGATGCTGACCTTCGTCATGAGCCGCGAGAGTCCCATGGGCAGGACGATCAGCAGGAGGAGCGATATCACGAGGCTGTCCACCGACACGGCGGAGCCGATGAGTGCCAGTGATATCACTGGCATGAGACCAAGTGCCACGATGTAGTTGACAGATGTGGAGAACAACGCCTTGGATGTCTTCCCGCCCATGATGGTGGTGAAAGGGACGACCGACACAGCAGACGGTGCAGCGGCCATGAGCACCCAACCCCACCAGAGGTCCTCGGGGAACATGCTCCCCAGAGCCAGGATGACTGCTGTGAGCATGCCGTAGTTCAAGGCGAGGGCGATGACCGCGTCCTTCGCGTGGTCCTTGCTCCGAGCCTCGGCCAGCCTGACGTTCGAGAGCGAGAGCGTCATCAGGATCGCCAGAGACGCCATCGATAGTTCCTTGGTCAGGATCGGGAAGCCGCCGAGCAGAACGCCGAGTACCAGGCCCAGGGCCATCATCGCGCTGTAGCTCTCCAGTATCTTTGTCGGCCCCATCATCGAATCCGAGGACCGTGCCGGTACAAATATGCTTCCCGCTCGGGTTCACCAGACGCCACCTAATCCTTTTTGGGACCTTTCACCTGGCACCGACCTGCTACCCTTCTGGCAATCCCCTTCATTTCGTGCGTCCCCTAAGCATATCCTTCAAAGTGGGGCGCTTTGTCCTTGGGGCCATCCAGCATTGAAAAGAGTTTCTCGATCCTGCCGAGCTTGTCGTCTGAGAGGTCCCCATCAAGGTAACGCTCGAGGAGCCTGTCCTTGAGGGACCCATCGGACTTCGCGCTCCTAGCAGGCGCGTTTCCTTGCTCTTGGGCGCGCTCGAGGTCCTTCGGCGCAGTGTTCCTGTCCACGGGCTTCTTCTTCGCGAAGACGCAATCGTATGCGTCCCTGACGCTCTTCTCGTGGAGGTGGGTGTATCTCTGCACCATATCGAGGCTCTTGTGCCGCGACTGGGCTTGTATGAACGACGCAGATATGCCGTTCTCGGCCATGTGAGTTATCATCGAGTGCCTGAAGATGTGAGGGGTCACATTCTTCTCGATGCCAGCCCAGAAGGCTATTCGTTTCACCTGAGACAATAGACGGTCCCGCCTAATAGGGCGGCCCCTGATCGAGAGCATCAGGTAGTCTGCGCACTCGGGCCTCTCGGGCTTCGGCCGGCCCTGTTCGATGTAGGTCCGGACACTCTCGACGGCTTCGTCGCTCAGGTTCACAATAGAGCAGTCCATACGCTTCCCTTCGTGGACGCGGAGTTTCTTTTTGTCGAGGTCGAGGTCTGAGATCCTCAGGTTCACCACTTCGCTGACCCTGAGGCCTCCATAGTACATCAGGCAGATTGCTGCATGATCCCGAAGGCTCGCATCCGCGTTGTTCGGGCAGCCCTTCTTCCCAAGGCGCGGCTTCGCGGCCTCCTCAAGGATTCTGGATATTTCGTCCTCCGTCAGGGGTATTTTCGTGCGAATCACCCTTCTA
>JBFYNF010000097.1:0-7891 GCA_041304525.1 Thermoplasmata archaeon
GCTCTTCCGATCTTCATGGGGCCCGCAGGAAAAGGGGATTTAAAACGATTCTGCAAAACCTAAAGAACCAAAGGGCGCATGCTCCCCCGGCCCGGAGGAACGTTGGGCTGGAGGTGGCACCTATGGCGGTCGCCAGAGTCAGATTCTTGAACAAGGAAGAAGAGGAATTCGTGCACGCTACGAGCTTGAAGTGGCTTGAGAGGATCGGAGTGATGGTGAAGAGCCAGAAGGTGCTGGCGATGCTGGAGCAGGCGGGAGCGTCCGTGGACCACGACAAGGGTATCGCGAAGATACCGGAGTCGATGGTGAAGGATGCCGTCTCAAAGGCGCCCAAGACGATCCACCTCGGTGCCAGGGACCCGAAGAACGAGAAGGTCATACCGGTAGAGACCTGGCCTCTGATGACCACGACCGGGCTCGCGGTCTACACGTACGACATAGACACGGGTGAGAGGAGGCCCACGGTGACGAAGGACCTCGCGAACTTCTCGCGCGTGGCGGACGCGATGGATGCGGTCGACATCGTCTGGACCACGGTGACTGCGGGCGACGCTCCCCAGGACGCCCTCGCGCTGCACTCTCTCTGGACCACTATCAGGAACTGCACGAAGCACATACACGTCATACCAACACCCAAGGGGGCGGAGGAGGCCAGGAGGCTCGTCGACATCGGCGCCCTCGTCGCCGGCGGGCCCGAGCAGCTGAGGAAGAAGCCGCTGTTCTCGGTCATCAGCTGCCCCATCGCGCCGCTCGAGTTCGAGAAGGCGTCCATCGAGGGACAGGTCGAGTACTCGAAGGCCGGCATACCCGTCGTGTGCATGTCCATGTCCCTCTCGGGCATGTCATCGCCCGTGACGGCATGTGGCACTCTCGTGAACATCAACGCGGAGAACCTCGCGAGCCTCGTCATATCGCAGACAGCGGCCCCCGGCGCGCCGTTCGTGTACAGCTCCGAGTCGGCCCCGATCGACATGACCACGGGCGTCATGGACTACTCGTCCCACAACCTGCCTATGATCGCATCGGGCGCGTCGCAGATGGCGAAGAGGTACGGCCTGCCCTCCCAGACGGGCAACTGGGGCATCGAGACCAAGGTCCCTGGGATCCAGGCGTGCTTCACAGAGCTGCTCACGACTGTCCTCGCGTCGATGTCCGGTTCGGACATGGTCGCGGGCGCTGGAAGCTGCGACGCTGCCAAAGGCGCCGCCCTCGAGCAGGTCGTCATCGACTCGTACCTGTGGCTGGACTGCAGGAAGTACATGACCAAGTTCGAGATGAACGACACCGCCGCGGCCACCGACGTCGTCGAGGCCGTGGGCCACGGGAACACATTCCTGAGGAACATGCACACGGTCAGGAACTTCAAGAAGGACATCATATTCAGGGACCAGGAGAAGAAGAACTGGCAGGCGACCCTGTCCACGGCCATGGTGCCGGAGGCGAAGGCCATCGCGAAGAAGGTGCTCGCGGAACACAAGGTCCCGGACCTCGACCCTGAGACCATCAAGAAGGGCGATGCGATCGTCGCGGCGCACATGCGGACGCTCGGGGCGTGAGCTCAAGGGTCGCATTGGGGCAAATCCTATATCCCTCCCCTGGCCTTTGCTCCTCCTGTGACGACTGACAGGAGTCGCTCGGGTGACCGGGGCCGCGGCCCATGTGCGGCTCCCTACGTCGTGCGGTACAAGGAGCGCATGCTGCACCTCGAGTCGCAGCGTGCGCCCGTGATCGACCTCACGAGGAAGCGGAGATGCCCCAGACTCTCTGAGTTCCCCTTCGCGTCCTTGTCCGTGCTCGTCATGTTGCTCTCGCTCTTCTCCCTCTCCATGTACTTGGGCGGCTGGACTTGGTCCTCGTGGACGTATGCGTTCTCCTTGGGGATCGCCTTCCCGCTCGTCGCGATAGAGGTCAAGAGGAAGGCGGTCATAACCGGCGGCGCGTTGATATTGCTCGCGTTCACGGTCATCATAGACGCTGGCCTGCCGCAGTACTTCGGCTATTCCCCGTCGCATCTCTCCTGGTACGACCTCACGGCACACTTCCTGGGAGCGATGCTGATGACCCTGTTCCTGTGGTCATTCATCTGCTGGACCCTGAGCCCATCGGGACCTCCGAGGGAGAACGGCCGCAGGAAGTTCGTATTCGCCGTGGCCACGATGCTGCTCGTCTCTGTCATGTTCGAGTTCGCCGAGTTCCTCACGGACATGTTCTTCGGCTGGGGCAACTTCCACCCCGGCGTCGACACCCTCGGAGACCTGATATTCGACATCGCGGGTGTCACGGCGGCCGCGGTCATGATCTCCCGGCACAGGGTGAGCACCATCAAGAGGCCTTTCTGGCACGCGGAACACACGGCCGCCTGAGGGACTTCAGACGCCTACTTCCCTGGGCACTTCGCGCGGGAACAGCTTGAATGTGCAGTGGTCGTGGCCCTGGGCCATGCACCTCTCCTCGACCGCGAGCATCTGCTTCCCGAAGGTCTTGAGCCCGACCGTCTCCATCACGTTGCCCAGCGGCAGGCACACGGGCGCCTCGCACTTCTCGAACGACCGCGCGAACATCGAGGTCGTGTCCACGCTCGCCATCGCGCTCCTCTCGTCGAAGAACTTCACATCGTAAGAGCTGAGCCATCCCACTTCCGCGATCATGCTCAGCGCGGAGTCGAAGGTCCGGTCCGGTGTCCTCCCAGGCGGCATCTGCATGATCCTGTCGTGGAGGTCCCCCATGCCCGCTATCAGGTTGCCCAGGTGTGACTGCAACTCCTCGTTGCCGCGGGCGTACTTCATGACCGATATAGTGGACCAGATGCCCTCCTCGGCCGAGACGCGCTCCGCGAACCTGTCGTGCTTGGCCAGCTGAGGCCCTTCCGCCACTGTCTGGGCGGCACCGCCTCCAGAAGGCTTCACCCGGTGCGCGACCGTCTGGTTGTACTTCCCTTGCCTCCGGACGTGGCCCTTCTCCTTGCCGAACTCGTATCTCCGCCTGACGATGTCAACCACGCCGAGCTCCTCCGCCTCCTGGACGATGTGCCTCAGCTCTGCGCCTACCCATCCGACGGTGTCCAGGTGCCCGTGCTCGCCCACTTCGAGCCCCAGCTCGTACGCCGCCTTCGCCAGTCTCGCCTTCGCGAGGTCGTCCAGATAGTCCTTCCGGTGGAGCATCAAGGATCACCATGATCGCCGAGGCTCAGTTGAGCGCGAACGCTCCTGTCAACGCCGGGACCAGGTCCTTCACGAGCCCGTCCCCCTCGAGGTATTCCCTCAGCTGGAGGGCGAGCTCCGTCCTTTTCGCCGCTGAACCCTCGAGGGCGATGTTGCTCACCATGACCGATATGAGCCTTCTGCTCTCGAATCCCAAAACACTCGTCCGTGAGAGCAGGTCTGTCAGGGCCTTCGTCTGGGCGCTGTCCAGTCGTCCCAGCGCCTCCGCCCTCTTCACGATTCCTTTCAGGTCGCCTGAGCCGTTCTCGGCGCGGGCTTTCCCGTTTCCATCGCCCACGTTCGTTCTGAGAGAGGTCTTCCCATTGATGCCCGTTGAGGGAGAGGCCTCTCGATGCCCACTGGATTCCCCGACCATGTTCACATCCCGTCCATCGCGCCGAGCGCGTGGCCCACCCGGTCCCCTCAGGTGGTTGGCTGTGAGGCGTACTCCTTTTGGAGTACAAATATGTTCGTAGCAGAGAGCCGACCCTCACGTGTAGCGTGAAGTTACGGCGAAGGAATAAATGCAATGATACGTTTCCCGACACTTGTTATCACGTTTGATAGGATGTGAGTTGGGGGAAATGGCGCAGACGGGGCAGAAGGCACGCGATGACCGCGTCACGATCAAGATCGACAGAGCGTTGGGAGTCGCGATCGAGAACAGACTTGTGGCACACCCGGAATGGGGCATCAACTCCATCTCCGAGTTCATCAGGAGGGCCATAGACAGGGAGTTGGAGTATCGGTTCCAGATGTCCGAGAAGAAGGTCCTGGGGCTGGAGATCACTCCTGCGGGTTCTCCAACGGACAACCGCGACACAGGTCCTTGAAAAGCTCGCGGTCGAACATCTGCTTCAACCGTCCAGCGAGCATGTCGGCGTCCATCCTGCACTCCTTGGGGACGACCAGCGTGAGTTTGATGCATTGGCTGCAGGTCGTCAGGTTCTCCAGCAAGCGGTGCTCTTCCAATCTCCCACTCCCAGATTGTAGATGCTGGCAGTGAAACCACGTGCGTGGATATAAACAAGTGCGCGGTCCCGCGGTTCAATGAACACTCTCGGACGTCTCGATGGCTCTCAACACGTCCTGGGCCTTGACCTTCTCGGGCATGTTCCTCGAGTCAGGGTCCCTGTCCGCGGCGTACTCCGCCGCCTTCCGCACGGCCATCTTGGACGGCGACCCCAGCGCGTCCAGCGTGGTCGGCAGACCGATCTTCTCGCACCAGGTCCTGACGGCATCTACCTCGTCCGCGTGCCTCTTCTCGTAGACCATCTGGACGATGGTGCAGTACGCGACGATCTCCCCGTGCTCGCCCTTGACCTCTCCAGTCCTCGCGAGGCCGTTGTGCAACGCGTGGGCGAGCGCACAGCCCGTGTTCTCGAACGCCATGGCGGATGAGAGCTTCACAGCCTCGATGACATCGTCCACCTCGCGCGAGTGGACGCCGTTCTTCGCGTCATGCACCGCCTCGAGCCCGTGCTCCATGAGGCTCTTGTAGCACGCGTCGGCAAGAGCCAGGGCGGCGGTCGTCGGGACGCGGCCGTCCTTCTTCTTCGCCCTCGCCCTCGCGTAGGCCTCGCTCTCGAACTTGGTCGACAGCGCGTCCCCCATGCCCCAGACCATGAACTTCGGAGGGGCTTTGCTCAACACCTCCGTGTCCTCGATCACCAGCACAGGGTTCCTGGGCAGGGTGAGCGCCTCGACGAACTTGTGGTCCTCCGTGTATACGACAGACTCGGCGCTCGTGTCCGCGTTCGTGGCGCACTGCGTCCCGAGTATCACTGATGGGACCTTGATCCTGCACGCGACGGCCTTGGCCGTATCCACGGCCTTTCCTCCTCCGACGCCTATGACGAAGTGCGGATTGGACTTCCTACCGGTGTCGGCCAGCCTTGCGATGGCATCCATCGTGCACTCCTTCACTCCGGACTCCCAGAGCAGGACATCTATCCCGTTGGATTCGAGCGACTTCCTAATCTTGTCGCCGACGACCGAGAGCGCGGTGCTCCCGCCGATGACGAACGCGCGGTTCCCGTAGGCCTGGGCCTTCTGCCCCAGGTAGTAGACTGCTCCCTTGCCCTGCAGATAGAGCGAAGGGGTCACCATCTTCCTCACGTGGTCCGTGCTATCCTCTCCCGTCATGAATGTCAGAAGCCTGTGACGGTACAGATGCTCGGACATGTATAACTGTTGGCTCTGTTGCGAGACCAGGCGCCGATGGTCCGACGCCACCCGACACGCTCTGAGCGAGTGACATCGATCACCCGAGTCCTGCGACAGGGCTAGTGTTATAGACTGAGAGGCGATTCACGTGCGACAGCCTCTCGGGGTGCTCAAGCCATGGAGAACAACAAGTGCCCATCGTGTTCGGGCGACAGGGACATCAAGCGGAACACGATGGCCGCGTACGATGCCCAGTGGAGCAGCCACGACGACGCGGCCGCGTCGGAGCGCAGGAAGCGGCTGGCCCCAATCGCCGACCCGCTCATCTCCATGGTGACGCCGCTCTCGGGGAAGGTCGTCGTGGACCTGGGCATGGGCACGGGCAGCCTCGCCTTCAGGGCCATGGAGCTCTCCACGCCCGCTAGGATGGTAGGCGTGGACTTCTCGACGCCAGGTCTGCGCGTCGCGCGGGCCGTGTCGAAGCATTCGAGGTTCAAGGACATGGACATCGAGCTGGTCAAGGGCGACCTGGAGAAGCTCCCGATCGCGAGGCGCTCTGCGGACGTCGTCATCAGCCAGGCGACGGTCAACCTCATCCCGGACAAGGCCGCCTTGTTCAGCGAGATATCCAGGATAGCCAAGTCAGGGGCGAGGGTCGCCATATCGGACGCCTTCAGGACATCGGTCGGGTGCCAGGACGGTTCGTGGGAGCAGTGCATAGGGGGCGCCATCACCGTCACGGAGTTCTCGACCCACGCCCTCAACGCCGGTCTCATCATACTCGGCCAGTCGGACCTCACACAGACCGTCAGGCAGCTCGTGTCATCCAAGAGATGGGATTGGCCAGAGTTCCTCGAACACAACATGGACTACAGGGTGTTCATGATGATGAGGAGCTGAGCGGCTCACGAAAAATAGTATGGGTGACCACGGCCCAGGTCCGCACTCGAAGAGGAGAGGCGTCAAAGGGAGACGATGGTGCGCTGTCCCCGTTCCGTGGTCCGACCCTTTTTCCTTTGCAGTGTCCGTCCCGATGTCAGTCGCTCGGTCAAGTGCCCTCGTGCTTCTGGTGGATGACGTTGCCACATCTGGGACACCTGTCCACGTCCTGGCGCAGCTCAAGGCCGCAGATGCTGCATCTCTTGGACTCTTCCCCGACCCTCATCCGGACAGACCCTTGTAGTACTGTATGAGTACACGAGTACATCAATTTGATGAGTCCCATGGCCGTCACATTGCCGAAATCAAGGGGTTTTTCCTCGGACGCCTAACATGCCCGTCGTTTTCTATATAACTCGGAAGTCGATTATCATCGGGGATACTACGCCTAAGGACGAAAGGGTAACGATGAAGCTGGACAGGGCTCTCTGGGAGAGCGTCCAGAGACTCATAGATGGCCATCCTGAATGGGGGATCCTGTCCGTGCCAGAGTTCGTCAGGCGTGCGATAGATTCTGAGATGAGGCTCCGGAGAGAGGCCGAGTCCAGCCGCGTGATCAGCCTCCAGATAACGCCGGCCAAGGGCCGGAAGTAGTCCTGAGGCCGAAGTCATCCTCCGGGCGCGCTCCGAGGCGATGTCAGCACCGACACTGCGATGAGCGTCGCGGTCGCGGCGATCATCACCGGCACGACTGGCAGGAACCCACCGGCCAGCGATGCCGGGAGCACATTGAAGTAGAATCCCATGTACACCGCCTCTCCAGCGACTATGGACGACATGCAGCCCCACTTGTTCGCCCGCTTCCAGTACAGCGCTGCCACGGTCGTCGGGAACAGCACCGCGAGGCCGGTGAAGGTCGTCTTGGTCAGGGTCTCGAACAGTGTCTCGACCGAGGTGAGGGCTATCGCGAGGCTCATGAGCGCGAGAGCGACCACGAGTATTTTGCCGACGATGAACTCGTGCGTCTGGCTAGCGTTCTTCTTGATCCACTTCTTGTAGACATCCCTTGTGAGCATCGAGCTCAGGACCAGCAGCTGCGAGTCCGCGGTGGACATCAGCGCGGCGAACGCCCCCGCGAGCATGATGCCCAGGATCCAGCCGGGGGCGAACTCCCCCACCATCATGGGCAGTATCTGGTCCGGTTGCGAGCCCGTCAGGCCCGGGAACTGCAGGTTGCCCCAGGCGCCTATCAGGACCGGGCAGATGAATATGATGGCCGTGATGGGCGCGTACATGACCATCGAGAGCTTGATGGACCGCTCGTCCCTGGCGCCGTAGAACCTCACGAACAGCTGCGGGAACATGGGGTCGCAGAACAGCCAGAGCAGCATGAAACTCATCCAGATCTGTGGCGTGAAGTACTCCAGGCCTCCGGGCCTGGACACGAGCTCGGGGAACTCCTCCGCGAGCCTGGTGTTGGCCTCGGTGAAGCCGCCGAGGCCCGCGGACACGATGCCCACGGCCGCCAGGAGCGTCACGAGCATCATGACGCCCTGGAGCACGTCGGTGTACGCGTCCGCCCTCATGCCGCCGATCGCGACATAGGCCACGACCACGACCGTCACGAGCACCGCCCCGAGTTCGTA
>JBFYNF010000098.1:0-5497 GCA_041304525.1 Thermoplasmata archaeon
TCTCCTACGCCGACCCGGCCAACCTCGACCCGGCATGCCTGACGGTCACGGCCACGCTGGCGGACTTCACGGGCCCCTACTCCGACCACGGCGTCGACACGAACGCCAACTCGCTCTACGACTACCTCGAGGTCGGGTTCTCCCTTGACGTATACGTCGAGGGTTTCTACTACATCTACGCCGGCCTGTACGACGTGAGCGGCTCCTGGATATGCAACACCATGGTCGAGACGCCCCCCTTCGCCGTGGGCGTCCACCCCTACTCCATCATGTTCGACGGCCTGGAGATCAGCTCGGCCCTGGCGGACGGGCCCTACCAGGTCGACCTGACCATCTACGACCCCGAGTACGAGCACCTCGGGATAGACCAGTACACGACAGGCGCCTACGACGCCTCGGAGTTCGAGCACTTGGCCATCCTGAGCCCACCGTACTCCGACCACGGCCTCGACAGCGACCTGGACGGCGAGTGCGAGTCCCTGGTGATATCGGCGCAGGTGGACGTCGTAGTCCCGGAGTACTACCTGGTGGGAGTGGTCCTGGACTCGGCCGGATGGGACTACATCACCGAAGACTTCAACATGACGTATCTCACGGCCGGAGTCCACTCGGTCGAGGTCCCCCTGAGCGGTTGGAGGATATTCGACTCTGGCATGGACGGCCCGTACTCGGCCTTTATCACGCTGAGACATGTGTCCGAGTCCCTTGGTTCCGCCGTCCATACCACTGGCGCATACACCTTCGACCAGTTCGAGCCCTATCCCGCGATGTTCAACTCACCCCACAGCGACCACGTCGTCGACGACGACGGCGACTCGCTCTACGACAGGCTGGTCGTGGACGTGAGCGTGTCCGTGGTCATGGAGGGTTCGTTCTGCGTCATAGGGGAGCTGCACGGCGACGAATGGAACGTCACGGCGACATCCTATGTGAACGCGTGGCTCCCCACGGGCGACGGCGTCATCGAACTGGAGTTCGACGGCTGGGAACTCCGGGCGATAGGCTACGACGGCCCACGCGACATGACGATGACCCTCAAGTACGGCAACATCTGGGACGAACAATACCTGGACTGGGACTGGCACACGCTCGGCGACTACAGTCTGGAGTCCTTCGAGGACGAGATACCCACTCTCATCTCGTCATGGGACGACTCGCCCCCGGCCGCGGACGGCGTCTTCTCCCCAGGCGAGTGGGACCTTGCGACACCTATCAGCATGACGGAGGCGGATCCATTCAACTCCGTCGATGCGCTCATGATGGCAGTCAACAACGGCACTCATCTGCTCTTCTGCTACGACGTCGTCGGCGAGACCGACGAGAACATCTACCAGGACTCCGCCGCGATCTCCTTCGACACCGGCGACGACGACACCCTGACCGGTGGCGGCGAGGACCAGTTCTTGGTCGGCGGTGACTACACCCCGCTGGGCGGGGAGGCACATTTCGTCTACGACGAGCTCCTCGACTCCTGGCCCGCGGACTGCTACCCGTTCGACCCCAGCCTCCCAGACCACGAAGGCCTGTGCGCGGCCATGGGGTTCGGCCCAAGCGAGAACCTCACGACGCCCCACAGGATATACGAGTTCTGCATACCACTTGCCCTTCTGGACGCGTCCCCAGGGGACTCACTCGGGCTCGTCTCCTATTCGGTCGGGGGCCCGGGAGTGCAGGCTCCGGACATGGAAGGGTGGTTCAGCTCATGGCCGAACTACGGGCCCATAATGCCCGATGTGAAGCTGTACGGCAGCCTGGTCCTGTCCTCCGGCTCCTTCCCGGTCACGACCATGATGGCCGAGGGCGTCATGGGCGACTCGGGCTGGTACCTGTCGGACGTCGAGGTGTCCCTGGACGCGGAGGACCTGGACGAGGGCGTCGACGCGACCTACTGGAGGGTCGACGGCGGTTCCTGGCAGAGCTACTCGGCGCCCTTCATGATCTTCGGGGACGGGGAGCGCACGCTCGAGTACTACTCCGTCAATCTCGTCGGCAACGAGGAGGCCGTCCATTCGGCCGTCTTCAGGATCGATACTTCCGCGCCCACGACTTCGGCCGATGTGTCCGGGGCGGAAGGGTCCGACGGATGGTACACGTCGGATGTCACGGTCTCCTTATCGGCCTCGGACGGCGCGAGCGGGTCGGGGATAGCTGATACGATCTTCAGGCTGGACTCAGGCACATGGATGGTCTATGATGGCGGGGACATCTCCGTCTCTGGCGATGGCGAACATGTCTTCGAGTTCAACTCCACCGATGTCGCGTCGAACCAGGAGTCGACGGGTTCGGTCACAGTCAGGATAGACGCCTCTGCGCCGTACACCACGGCGACAGTGGCCGGGGGCACCGTCGCCCTCGCCGCCCTGGACAATGCGAGCGGGGTCGACGTGACCATGTACCGTGTGGACGACGGGACTTGGGCGGAGTATACGGACGAGGTCGAGGTGACCGGCGAAGGTGACCACATCGTCCAGTTCTACACCGTCGACGTCGCGGGGAACGAGGAGGACACGAGGAACGTCACCCTGACCGTGGAGGCGGACACGGACGATGACGGGGCGACGCTGTTCGGGTTCGACTGGACCTTCTGGTTCGTCCTGATGATCATCGTCCTACTGATCATGATCGCGGTGCCCAAGCTGTTAGGGAAACTCAAGGCTGCCAAGGAATCGGACGCCAGGGCCGCCATCAAGGACATCGGGACGGCCGTGTCGCAGTTCGCAGACGACACCGGTGGGCCGCCGCGGGACGCGGCAAAGGACAAGCCGCTGGACAAGCCCGGGGACGCGCCCGCGGAGCCGAAGGACCCGAAGAAGGACTGAGCGTCCCCGGCCTCCCCCGCAACGAGGCACATGGGCGCGGGGTCGTCGATGACGCGGTCCATCGGTGGAGGATTGCGGCCCCCGGAGGGAGTTTTGGCCGGGTCGCACCGTCCGGTGGACCATATACCTTCCGGGATTTACCCGCGAGCATTCGATTCACTCACTCGTTGATTAATCTACCGCGCAGTTGTAGCCTTTCTCCTACATGCAGTCCAAACCTGGAACAACCATCGGGGCATCCTCCGAACGATGCATCGTCATGTGGATATCTACCTCGACGAGAGCGGGGACCTAGGTTTCTCGAGCCGCAGCCCGGAACACATCGTCATCGTCGCCCTCGCCACGGCGGAACCGCACAAGCTCGTCAGGACCGTCCGCAAGGCACATCGGAAGTTCAGCCTGGTGGACGGTGCTGGGCCCGAGTTCAAGTTCAACCGTGGCCGTGAACCGTTGCGACGCTTCCTCTTGGACGGAGTCGTCGAGACTGATTCGTGGTTCGCGTGGGGCTGTATCGCGAAGTCCCGCGTACCTCCATGGCGCCGATCCGACAAGGAGGGGCTGTGGCAGCACGTCGCCGCCAGAACAGTTGCCGAACTGTCGCGGAGCACACACACTAGGGTGATGCACATCCATGTGGGCAGGCGGACCCTGACGAGGATCGTAAGGGACCGCCTCTCTGAAAGGTTGAGGTGGGAAGTGGAGAGAAACCACGGAGGCCACTTCCCTCCAAGAGTCACGGTCAGCCACATCGATTCTGCGACATCCGCCGGACTACAGATTGCTGATCACATCGCAGGTGCGGTGTTCCAGAGTCTGGAGAGGGGGGATTCTTCGTATCTGAGGCGGACAGAGGACAAGTGTGTGTCCGGGGGATACTACTGAACGAGAAGTGCAGCCCCCGGGGGGAGTGTTGCGACAGGCACCGCATGGTACCCAGATACCCCCCGGGACTTACCTGCGCACTTCCAATGGCGGGTGCCATTCATAAAACTATCTCGCCGTTGTAGCTGTTATCCTACATGCAATCCAAACCTGGAACATCTCCCAGGGATTCCTCAGTTCGATGCATCGTCATGTGGACATCTACCTCGACGAGAGCGGGGACCTCGGGCTGTCCCCCCGCAGCACCAGATACGTCATCGTCGCGGCACTAGCGACCGACGATGTCCGCTCCGTTGAGCGGGCCGTGAAATCAGCGCGCAGGCTTCTCCGATCGGAGGGTCACCCGCTGGTCGAGATGAAGTTCCGTAACAGCTCCCGCAGAGTCAGGATGCGCCTCCTCGAGGAGCTCTCAAGGTGGGATCCGCGGATCGCGTGGTGCGGTCTGGATAAGCGGGAGATGCCCCTCTGGCTGAGGGAAGACAAGGAGCGCCTAATAAGCATCATGTCCGCAAACGCGTTGGGTGCGATCTTCGGGACTACTCTCTCGAAGTCGTTCGCCGTCGTCATGGACCGGAGGTGGACGAAGGAGAAGCGCAGGGCGGAGTTCGATGCGTGCGTCCGGGGCTCGTTGTCTGTTCATCACGGCGGCCACTTCGTTCCGGCCCTGGAGGTCAGCCACTTCGATTCGGCAAGCTGCGCCGGACTCCAGGCGGTAGACTACGTCGCAGGGGCAGTCTTCCGGAGCCTGGAGGGGGGCGATGAATCATATCTGAGGGTCATCGAGGAGAACATCCTCCACGGTGAGTCGTTGTGAGAAAATTGCAGACCCCAGGGGGATTCTTTTGGCGGGTACCGTCCGGAACCCATATACCCCCCGGGACTTACCTGCGCTGTTTCCCATGGCGACCGCCGTTCATAAACCTATCTCGCCGTTGTAGCACGGAATCGTGCGGAGATCCATCCGATGACATCTATCTGCCGATGCTCTCGGAAAGAGTGGTTGAGCGCCGCGTAGTCTGATGCATCTGAATGCAGCCCCCAGGGGAGGTTTTTTGGCGCGCACCGCATGGTACGCTTTTTCCACCTGGGACTTACCTGCAATCGACTGAGGGTGGCGGGTTCTAATAAATCTATCTCCCAGATGTAGCTTCACCTCCTCGTGACCTCTGTGTGTTCATGGGTCGTTACATCGGATGTTTTTAGTATGTTGTTCATCATTTAGCAACCGCTAAAAACATGAATTCCATCGAATGCGCACCCTCGAACGAGCGAGAGACCATCGACCGCCTAGTCTCGGAGCTCCCTCGCCTGCTCGAGGGCCTCGATATCGTGAGGGTCGAGGTCACGCCCCGGCCTCGGAAAGGCCTCTCTCCAGACCTGCTCGTGGATGTGCGCCTCGGGAGAAACGCCAGGAGGCTCGTCGTCGAGGTGAAGACCCTCGGCGAGCCCAGGATGGCGGCCCAGGTGATCGCGCGCCTCGGCCAGTCCGTGCGTTCCGTCAGCAACGGCTATCCTGTCTTCGCCGCGGGGTTCGTGGGCGGATCGGCCCGCCAGCTGTGCAAGGCGGCGGGGATTGGCTACATCGACCTGCTCGGCAACGTCTATCTGCGGTTCGGCAGCGTCCTCATCGACCGTCTCGCGGAAGGCTCATTCCGCGCAGAACGCAGGAGCCTGAAGCAGCTCTTCGCCCCGAAGGCCACCCGCGTCGTCCGCGCCCTGCTCCTCGACCCGGAGCGGCCAGCGCGTATCACCGACCTCGCCGGCGCATGCTCGATGAGCCCCGCCGGGGTGTACTG
>JBFYNF010000099.1:0-17965 GCA_041304525.1 Thermoplasmata archaeon
GATCGACGACATTGTCAAGTTGATCGTAGAAGTGAAGGCTGCGGGTGTCACTCTCCGTGACCGCCACATAGAACAGGCTTACAACTACGCGTCCCGGAACAACTTCCGGTGGGTTGTGCTCACAAATGGCGTGGTGTGGAATCTGTACCACCTCACTTTCGAGGAAGGAATCGAGTATGAGTGCGCGTTCTCTGTCGACTTGAGCAAGGACGATATCAACGTTGCAGCGGAGAACCTGGCGATTCTCCACCGGGAGTCGATCAAGAACGAAGGACTTGAAGAGTTCTGGGAGCGCAAGAGCGCTCTCAGCCCGATATCCATCGGAAGATCACTTTTTCACGAAGAAGTGCTCATGGCGATACGTCGTGAAGTAAGACGTGATGCTGGAATACTGATCGATACCGAAGATCTCGCTTCTGCAATTCGAGAGATGCTGTCTCAAGATGTAAGGGAACAGATAGGCCCTCTTAAGGTGAGAAAGAGGCGACAGTCCCGAACGCCGAAGAACGTGCAAGAATGCGAGAAGAGAACCGACACGCCTCCGGTCATAGTTGGCAACGTTCAGGAGACCTCAACTGATTCGCCGGTCAACAAGACGTAGCGGTAAGGTGCATGCTCGAGGTGTGCATAGAACAGAATCTGAACTGAGCTTAAGTCCTCGATTCGGAAAGACCAGTGCGCAATCGTCCAGTCGCAAGCACTACTATTAAGACATAGCGCGATTCAGAGTCTGCAGGGTGAATTGATGGGAAGGTGGGGCTGGGAGTGGTGGGTGGCAATAGCAGGGCTCGTGACGATTCTGTATGGGTTTGTGTTCTCTTCTTCAGCCACTGAATATTCATCCGCGGGCACCGGTCTGATAATCATGATGGTTGGAGGTATAGTCTTGCTTGTGGGCATCGGGATGGGCGTACTCGTCAGTTCATGGCGCAAGGCGGAGTCTATTTTGTCACAGACCAATCGAATCTTGCCGGTCTACTACCCGGTCCAGCCTATACAGCCCGCGTACTATCCTCCTCAGCCCGCCCAGCCCCTGGGCTACCAGGGTGGAACGCTGAGCGCCAGAATCGCATTCTGCCCGTACTGTGGCAAGCCAACTCACGGTGCCGCCTATTGCGCCTACTGTGGGAATAAGCTCCCCGAATAGGCTAGGTATCCAGAGCGCGCTCCGCAGAAGCCTGTAGGTGTGCATGCAATGGGATTTGAACCCACTCGGCCCAGTGATCTGGGCGGCATGCATCTCAGGTTTCTAACTCCTCGGTGACGCGCTCTGCCAGTGGGACTAACCGTATGATGCAATTAAGCAGAAACCCTTAATAGGAATGGCGATGTATGCAGTTTCTGTATATGTCCCCTGTTGTTCATCTTCGATGGACGGCAGGCAAAAAATCCACGATTTCTTCAATGGATTGAGTTGAGAATTCTGACAGACAAGACCGCAGTTTTCATCGATAATGGCTACCTTTCGAAGGTTCTGAAATACGATTTCAACGAACCAAAGCTTGACTACAGGGCCTTCTCAGATCTGCTGTGCGGAAGCTGTGAGCGGTTCAGGACATACGTCTATGATTGCCCGCCATATCAGAGCCCTGTCCCCACCGATTCAGAGAAGAAGCGGAAGAGTGATTCTGATAGGTTCTTCACCGCGCTTGACCGGCTCCCAAGGTTCGAGATAAGATACGGACGGCTGAGGAAGACCAACTCCAATCCCCCATTTGAACAGAAGGGTGTGGATGTCCTGTTGTCGGTAGACCTGGTCAGACTGAGTTCGTCGAACAAGATTGACAAAGCGATTCTGGTTTCTGGAGACAGCGATTTCGTGCCGGCTGTCAGGGTCGCGAAAGATGAAGGAGTGATTGTAGAGCTCTTCTATTCAAAAGGTCAGAACTTGAGCAGAGAGCTCTATCAGATATGCGACGATCGCTTCGACATCACGAGAGACATGATAGACAAGTGTACTCTGAAGTAGTGTTGCAAGACCGCTTCTCGGTCCTGCGCTTCGACTGCGGACTCTGATTGAACTCCTGTGATATGCATATGCAGTAAGCGGATTAGCCTTTGTTGCATGTAGTGCGAATGCTCACTAGCAAGGCTCCCATGAGCTTCTTTCGACTATGATCTCTTTCGAGAACCATCGGGAAAGGCACGCCTAGGAGGTAGAAGGCCCTTGGGCCACGATTCATGGGTTCCCTGTCAGCGAGCCTACCTCGAGGCGATCAAGAGCTACTACGCGACGAGGTCTCTCCAGACCATGGAGCGGGGCTTCAGGACGATACACAGGGCCCTCCTCGAGCTGAGGAAGGAAGGCAAGGTCAGCACGACGAATCCTCGGAAGTTGTCAAAGGACGATATTGCTGCATTCATGGAATGGATGAGGACGAGGAAGACGAGGCATGGCATCTGTCTTGCACTTGCTACTCAGTCCAACTACATCGACTACCTCAATGGGCTCCTCAGGTTCGAAAACAACGGGTTCATCGACCAGATGAGGAAGATGCGGCACGTGCGCTTCCCCAAGAAGGTGCCCCCAGAGGTCAGGGTGATGTCCGAATCGAGGGTCGAGGAGTTGCGCTCGAGGCTGAGGACCATGCCGGGCTATCACGGCGCGATGTCGCGATTCATGGTGGCGATGTATGCGTATTCCGGGCTCAGGAGGTCCGAACTCCGCCTCGCGAGGCTGGAGGACCTGAGCGTCGACACATGGACCATCGTCGTCACCCACCCCAAGGGCGAGGGCAGCTGGGCAGTCGCTGCTCCCGCCCGCATCCTGCGCCCCGCGCGCGGAACTGTCATCGAGTTCCTGGAGACGAGGGAGCGATATCTGGCCGAGCACGGTGTCAAGTCGTGCGAGGCCCTGGTCCCGAAGATCACGGAAGGCGCCGCGGAATACTGGACTGACGGGATGTGGGGCAAGGTCAAGAAGGATGCCGAGAGGTGGACGGGGATTAGGTTCCGGATTCAGACCCTCCGGGCGACCTTCGGCCAGATGTGCATTGACTGGGGCGGCCGCCCCGACGCGGTCTCGAGGGCGCTGAGGCACAAGACCACGCGCACGACCGAGCTCTACTACGCGAGGATACGGGCCGATCACGCCTTCCGGATCCTCGACGAGGCGTACGACTCTGCTCACCGCGGGAAGAGGTCTGCGCAGAAGGTTGCAGACTGAGATGGACACAGATGGAGAAGTGTGCAGGGAGCCGGATTTGAACCGGCGGACGCCTTCGCGACTAGACCCTGAATCTAGCGCCGTTGGCCAGGCTTGGCTATCCCTGCCTGATGGTTGCGAGGGCCCATGATTGTCGCCGTATAAATAACCCATCCGTCAGGCCGTCCCGCGTTCCAGCCCTTGAGCACCAACAAACGCCCTCTGTCTTGGTTCCTTCACAATTCGACTCACAGAATCCCCCATTGAACCGACATGATCCCGTCCCGCCAACCTCTCCCAAGTGATAGTGAGGGAACTGGGCGAGGTCACGTAGATACCGGCGGTCTGCCCCAAGTGCGGCTTCAAGAATGGCGGCAGGATGTGAGGTCCGGGAAGGGCTTATCCCTCGCGCGCACGCGCCGAGTACCATACGACGAACGTCACTATCCTGTTACGTATATACGCATAAATACTCCTCATCGACGTCCATAGCCCAGCAATATCTGACAGCACTGGCTCCGCCCGGGACGGTGCATGTCCTCTGAAACATACAAGGTGAATGAAATGAAGGTAGTCTGGTCACGGGTCATAGTCCTCTCCATCCTCGTGATGGGGACCATGGTCTTATCCGCAATCGCAGTCAGCACGAACGCGTCCGCCGCCACGGTCGACGGCACATGGACCTCTAGGATCAGTGGCGAAGGGTACACTATGACCTACCCGGATCCCGACATGAACATCGTCACCGACTCCAGCGACGCAGAACTGGTCGTCTCCTCTTCAGGTAGCGCCGTCTCCGGCACCCTGACCATCATATCCGGGTCCTACAGTGTCACCGGGACCTTCGACGGTACCACGTTCGTGATGAGGCTCTTCTGGGGCTGGGACGGCGTGACCAATTGCGAGGGCGTCTACACGCTCACCGTCGACGGGGACAGGATGTACGGCAGCGGCTCGTTCCTGAACGTCGGGGTGACGATCAACGGCTACTTCGACCTCCAGAGGGGGAGTACGTTCGCCGTGGGCGGGATCGCGCCTGTCATCTCCGGAGTCACTATCTCCATAGGCATATTCTCCATCATCATAGCGGTCATGCCTGGCGCGGTGCCAAAGGCGGGCTTCCAGCCCCAGACCACCCGCGTGCCGTCACCGTCACCCTTGTACACGCCTTCTCAGCAGTGGACGACCGATGTTCCCGACCAGCCTATGTCGGGGGACGGGACGGTGTCCATGGGGGGCGCAGGCCTGCAATACGCGACGCCCCCGCCTGCCGGACGTCCGCTCTCGCCAAGGGAGCACTTCACGAATGTGTCCCAGGAGCCGCCTAGATGCCCGGTCCATAACGGCGTGGCGCTCACTCCTCACTATTTCAGGACGGACGGGACGGA
The DNA here is from genome assembly GCA_041304525.1 of Thermoplasmata archaeon. GTDB lineage: Archaea > Thermoplasmatota > Thermoplasmata > UBA10834 > UBA10834 > UBA9653. The sequence goes on from JBFYNF010000099.1 coordinate 4,534, forward strand.
CCCGGGCTCGTGGTTCTGTCCCATGTGCAAAGGATACCCCTGGGGGAAGAACTGAGGTGATCACATGACGTACACCCAAGGATACCAATCACCCCCGGGGATGTCAGTCTCGGTGCGCCCGATGACCGATGCCGAGAGGCAGGCCGTCAAGACCATTCCAAGGCCTCTCAGGGCCAACGCGATCGGCATGTCCATCGTCTCCATGGCGATGGCGATCATGATCAACTTCGTCGACAACCCCGTCGCCATGCTGATGCCGCTGCTCTTCGTCTTCGTGGGCCTTGGCTATGCGATCCAGGCCAGGAAGAGCTCGGGGTCGGTCGCTCAGGCGCTCGCGAAGGGCACCGTGACCGATGTGCGCACCACGCCCAGGTGGACGGGCGCCCGCGGCTGGGAGGTCGGGACATTCTCGGTCCCCAGGAGCAAGCAGCTCGAGGGCCTGTTGATCGACGGCGCCCCAGCGACGGTCTCCATCGTCCCCGAGGCGAAGCGCGTCGTGTCGGTGAACATGACCTCGTTCAGGAAGCCGGTCACCTTGAACGCCCCCGCGGGGTTCGAGAACACGCTCGTCTCGTCCGCGCCTGTTCAGGCGCAATGGCAGGCGCCGACGGCCCCGGCCCAGGATGTACCCCCGCCTCCGGAGGGGTGGGCGGCGAACGCGTGCCCGCAGTGCGGCCAGAGCGTCTCAGGCGACGTCATGTTCTGCGAGAGGTGCGGGTTCAGACTGAAGCCGTGAGCCCGGGCCAGAGGCCCTGGCTGATCCCTTCCATGAATGCTGTGCGCTAGCCATGTGGCTGGAACCATTGTCGATGTCGCCATGTAACATGGGTATCAAAAGTGGGGTTTGTTAAAGGGTTTGGACGAAGTCAGGTCTGAAGGGTAGAATCTACTTCTTGCCCTTCTTGGCCTTCATTATCTTCATCCAGCCGCCGCTCTCGAAGACCGACAGCTTCCTCTTGGCGAGGGTTCCCTTGAACTCCTCCCAGTCGATGGTCTCGAGTCTCGGGTTCCTGCCCTTTGTGAACTGCACGCCCTTTGTGCCCTTTACGCGGCCGGGCTTTATGCCCTTCTTCTTCGCAATCTCCATGGCCTTCTCAACACTTATGGGCTCCATAACCATTCGTTCATCCCTCCGTGTGTCCTTCTGGCCACACCGTCCAGGCATGACCCAGATATGTATCACGATGTGCGATATATAAGAGTTTGCTTATGCTGGCTACCGGAACGGCGATATCTGGCTCAATCTCACATGAGCTTATCACGCGCTGGAGCCAGTGTAACTGGCTCCGGAACCAGGCCTTTTCCGGGGGGTCGTTAGGAAGGTGTTCGAACCCCTGGGACGCGCTACTGGCGCAAAGGTTCATTTGACATGATTGCGATTGCGTGATGGATCCAGGGACGTGGCATAGGCTCCGCTGGTTCCGCGGATCGGAGGGAAGATTGTGAGGAGGACTTCAGCTGCTGCTTGCGGTGTCTTCGTTGTCATGTGCATGATGTCGGTCAGTGTTGTTTCCCAGGGCGGCCTGGGGGCAGATGTGTACGTGGGCTGGGGGGAGGCAGAGCTGATCGAAACAGGCAGCTGGGGCCCGGCTGAGGTTCCCCAGGTCGCGATGGACGGCTCAGGCAACGCGATCGCCGTGTGGAGCCAATCGGACGGAACACGCTACAACATCTGGGCTAACCTGTATGTCGTCGGCACGGGCTGGGGAGCCGCAGAGCTCATTGAGACCAATGACGCGGGGGATGCCTACACCCCGCAGGTGGCCGTCCACGAGTCCGGCAACGCGACCGCCACCTGGAGTCAGTGGGACGGCGCTTTCTACAACATCTGGGCGAACCAGTATGTCGTCGGCACGGGCTGGGGCACCCCTGAGCTGGTCGAGACGGATGGCGACAGCTACTCGACAGGACCTCTTGTGGTCATTGACCCGTCGGGCAACGTGACCGTCATGTGGGCGCGGTCTTACGACCTGTTGGAATCCCCCGAGGATGTGTTGATGAACCGATACGTCGACGGTTCGTGGGGGACGCCGAGGGAGCTGGACCTCGTAGATGAGATCGTCTCCTCCCGGGACCTGGCCGTCGACGACAATGGCAATGTGACCTTCGTGTGGACGCAGTACGTCGACTATCACTATCGCATCTACTACTCCAGGTACTACCCTAGCTCGGATTGGTCGTACCCGTTCCTCCTGAGCGATTTGAACGCCGGTTATTCAGCGAACCCATGTGTGGCCTTCGACGACTACGGGAGGGGCATCGCGGTGTGGCAGGGGGATGACTCCTCCTGTCCGAACATAACGTCTAGGCGATACGTCATCGGGTCCGGCTGGGGGCCGTTGGAGCCCCTCGAGACATTCGACGATGACGCCACGTCACCGCAGATAGCCATGGACGGCTCGGGCAACGCGACCGTCGTGTGGGTACAGAGCGGCGTCTTGCCTGGCCTCTACCACATATTCTCGAACCGGTACGTCGTCGGGGTCGGCTGGGGGACCGCGGAACCCGTCGAGGCCATCCCGGGGCAGGCACGGAACCCTCATGTGGCCATGGACGGCTCGGGCAATGCAATCGCTGTCTGGCAGGAGTATGATGGCATGGTGCTCAGCATATTCGCTGCCCGGTACGTGGTCGGAGAAGGCTGGGGCGAGCCCGAGCTCCTGGAAACCGTGAACGCGGGAACCGCACAGTATCCAAAGGTGGCCGTCGACGGTCCGGGCAATGCGATCGCCGTGTGGGAGCAGGACGACGGGACTCGCTTCAACATCTACTCGAGCCGATATGCCATTCCGGACGTCACCCCGCCGTCGCTGTCTCTTGACAGCCCCTCTGACGGGACCACGACGGAGACGCCGACCGTCGTCGTGTCCGGAGCGACGGAGCCAGGTGCGTCCTTGGTCGTCAACGGGATACTTGTCGCGGTCGGGTCCGACGGATCCTTCTCGTGCACGATAGCCCTTGTCGACGGAGACAACGCCATCACGGCGACCGCTACCGACGCATCGGGCAATTCCGCGACCGTCACCGTGAGCGTGACCTACCTAGACCCCGTCCAGGCCCTCGAGGACCAGTTGAGCGACATCGAGGCCGAGCTGGCTGCTCTGCAGGACGATCTGGATTCGATCACGGATGAGTTGGTCGACCTCCGGGACGAGCTGAACGGCACGAGCAGCGAACTCACCGACGTCGAGGCCGAGCTGGCCGCCCTGCAGGATGAGCTGGATTCGATCATGAGCGAGCTGGCTGGTTATCTGGACGAGCTAGAGTCGCTCAGTGGTGAGTTGAACGGGACGGACGTCGAGCTAGCTGACCTCCAAGACGAGCTGGGGTCACTCATGGATGAGCTGAACGGGACGAGCAGCGACCTCGGTGATCTAGAGGCCGAACTGGGCCTGGTCAGGGACGACCTGTCGAGCACGAGCGATGACCTGGACGCCGCGAAGACCCGTATCCTGCTCCTGATGGCGCTCCTCGCCGTGTTCGTCGTGTTCGCCGTCGTCATGGTCGTCATGTACATCCGTCTCAAGGGCAAGATCGGTGGCACGGGTGGAGCCGGAGGCTGACGGGCGCAGTCCTTGACAGGATCTGGCTCAGCGAGCGCACGTACATGCGATATATCAGATTACGTCATTCGTACGTAAGAGGACGCGTCAGATGTCGCTCTTCGGCTCGTCTGGCGTGCGCAGGGCCGTCACCATCCATGCCTTGGCCGGGGCGACGAGGTGCGCGAACGTCGGCGACAGTCCGCGGTGATCGGCGCAAAGGTTCATCTTACTCGATGATGATTGCGTGCGGGACCCAGGGGATCCGACTGCCAGCTCTGTTGATCTGCTGACCCTGAATGGAGGAATTAGGATGAGTAGAACGTTGACAGTTGCATACTGCGTGTTCGTCGTCATTTGCCTGATGTCTTTGAGCGCCGCGTCCCAGGAAGCCCTGGCGACCGACCCCGAGTCGGGCTGGGGGGAAGCGGTAATGCTCGAGTTCCTGAACTCGGGGGAAGTCCAGAACCCCTACGTGGCCGCAGACGCCTCCGGGAACGCGTTCGCCGTCTGGGACCAGTCGGATGGTTCACGGAACTGCGTCTTCGCCGACAGGTACGTCCACGGCTTCGGCTGGACAGGGGCCCGACTCATCGACTCTGCAGGTATCGACAATTGTTACAACCCCCGGGTGGCCGTCGACGGGTCGGGGAACGCGACCGCCGTGTGGCAACAGACCAGCGCATGGGTCAGCAGCGTATGGTCGAACAGGTACGTGGTCGGCGAGGGCTGGGGAACCGCCGAGCTGATTGAGAGCCACCTCGAGGAAGCGGGCCTCGCCCAGGTGGTCATCGACGGGTCGGGCTACGCGACCGCTCTATGGGAGCAGTGGGACAGCGGCCACAACCACATATGGTCGAACAGGTACGTCCCCGGCGAGGGTTGGGGGACGGCCGAACAGATCGAGTCATACGCGGAAGACGGTTACGGGTTCGACGTGGCCGTGGACGGCACTGGCTGCGTCGTCGCGGTGTGGTCGCAGTGGGACGTGTCGCACTACAACGCTTCGGCCAATAGGTACGTCCCTGGCGAGGGCTGGGGCACGGCCGAGATGATTGCAGGCAACGCGTCCGGGTATGCCGGGGAGGCCAAGGTGGCCATCGATTCGTCCGGGAACACGACCGCCGTGTGGCACCAGTGGGACGCCGGCATATACAGCGTGTGGTCCAACCGGTACGTGGTCGGAGAGGGCTGGGGCGTCGCGGAGCTGATCGAGCACGACGACGTGGAAGACGCCCTCTTCCCTCGGGTGGCAGATGACGGGTCCGGGACCGCGCTGGCCGTGTGGCAGCAGCAAGACGGTGACGTCGACAGCATATGGTCGAGCCTGTATGTCGCCGGTGAGGGCTGGGCGCCCGCCGAGACGGTCGAGAACAACAGCCTGTACGCCACGGTCCCCCATGTGGTCCTCGACAGGTCCGGAAACGGCACCGCCGTGTGGCACCAGTCGGACGGCTTCCGGAACACCATCTGCTCGAGCAGGTATGTGCTGGGCGAGGGCTGGGGGGACATGGAGCTGGCCTCCACCGACAGCACTGGCGGGTCGACGTCTGTGAGGGTCGCTGTCAGCGGGCTCGGGGACGTCTTCGCAGTATGGCTGCAGGACGACGGCCTCCGGTACAACGCCTGGGCCAACGTGTACATCTCCCCTGACATAACGCCGCCCCTGCTCTCCCTGGACAGCCCCGAGGACGGGCTGACGACAGGGACGTCGACCGTGGCCGTCTCGGGCCTGACGGAGCCCGGCGCGGCCCTGGCCATCAACGGCATATACGCTGTCGTGGACGACAGCGGCGGCTTCTCATGCATCATCGCTCTCCTGGACGGAGCGAACATCATCACTGTCACGGCGACCGACCTCGCCGGCAACTCCGCGGAACTCTCCGTGACCGTCACGTACGTCGACCCCGTGCCGGCCCTCGAGCAAGAGCTCGATGACGCCCTCGCGGACCTGGCGGCCGCTGAGGACGCGCTGGACGCGGCTCTCATCGAGGTCGCCCTGCTCCAGGACCAGCTCGACGACGCTCTGGCCGACGTGACGGCCCTCCAGGCCCTGCTAGACGACGCGGAGGCTGCGCTCGCGGAGGCCGAGGACCTGCTGGCGGAGGCGCTCGAGTCGCTGGTCGCGGTGGAGGATGACCTCGAGTCCGCGCTGGAAGACGGCATCGTCCTGCAGGACCAGTTGAACACGACCCTAGCGAGCCTCGCCTCGGCCCAGGACACCCTGGGCGACGCGCTCGACCAGCTCTCGGCGGCGCAGGACGAGCTCGACGAAGCCAGGGAGGAGCTGGCGGCGACGGAAGACGATCTGGATTCCGCGGGTTCGCAGAACCTGCTGCTGATGGTCGCGCTGGTCGTGGCCGCAGCGACGGCCGCCGTGATGGCAGTCATGTATATGCGTGCCCGGGGCAGGACGGGGGACCAGGACGGAGGAGCCGAGGGCGACTGAGCGCCTGAGGTGTCGTGAGGCCGCCCTCGCCGGGGCAGACATCTCCCTCGTCACTGGGTGTCAGCAGGGGCCCTATCTGTAATATATCAGAGTATATCATTCGGACACGAGAGGGTCCATCGGATGTCGCTCTTCGGTTCGTCTGGCGTGCGCGGGGTCGTCAACAGCGGGATGACCCCTGAGCTCGCATGCCGGATAGGCATGGCCGTCGGCTCCGACGCGGGGAACGTAGTCATAGGCACCGACTCCAGGACATCAGGACAGATGATGGAGGCCGCGGTTTCCAGCGGGCTCATGGCCTGCGGGTGTCAGGTGTACTCGTGTGGGCTCGTCACGACACCCACGCTCGCGGAGGCCACGAGGTGCATGGACGCCGGCGTGATGCTCACAGCGAGCCACAACCCCCCTGAGTACGCCGGGATCAAGCTCTGGAACCCGGACGGGATGGGCTTCTCCGTCTCCCAGTCGGACAAGATAGAGAGGCTCGTATCATCCAGGAAGTTCAAGCTCAAGCCCTGGGACAAGGTGGGCCAGAGGCATGTCCTGAACGACGTGCCAGAGATGCACGCCCGCAGGATATTGGCGGGCGTGGGCAAGGTCAAGCTCAAGGTCGTGGTCGACTGCGCCAACGGACCCGCGTTCAACATCACACCCATCGTGCTCCAGCGGATGGGCTGCAAGGTCGTCACGATCAACTCCAACCCCGACGGACACTTCCCTGGCAGGATGCCTGAGCCGACCGAGGAGAACCTCGGCGACCTCAGGAACGCCGTCATTTCCATGAAGGCCGACGTCGGGATAGCCCATGACGGCGACGCCGACCGGATGGTCGCCTTCGACGACAAGGGCGAGTACCTGGGCGGGGACCAGCTCCTGGCGCTGTTCGCGAAGCGGTACGCCAAGAAGAAGGTCGTCGTCACCGTGGACGCCTCCATGGCCATTGATGATTACATAGACGCCAAGGTCGTGCGCACGCGTGTCGGGGACGTGTTCGTGAGCGAGGAGGTCAAGAGGTCCAAGGCGGACTTCGGCGGGGAGCCCTCGGGCACCTGGATATTCCCAGACCAGTCGTACTGCCCGGACGGCATACTCGCCGCCGCGAGGCTGGCCGAGATCGCCTCCAGGAAGAAGCTCTCTGAGCTCAGGAAGGGCATCCCGTCCTATCCCACGCTCAGAGATGCGGTGTCGTTCAAATCGGAGGACAAGGTCAAGGTGCTCAAGAAGCTCAAGGTCGAGATGACCTCCATCGAGTCGAAGGAGCTGCTGACCATGGACGGCTTCAGGCACCAGTTCGCGGACGGGTGGGCGCTCGTGAGGCCCTCCGGGACGGAGCCCAAGGTCAGGATGCTCGCGGAGGCCCGGGACGAGGCGCGGGCCCAAGAGATAATGAGGCTCATGACAGATGCCGTGAGGAGGTGCGTCAAGTGAAGGGATACATCCTCGCCGCGGGCGAGGGGGTCAGGATGAGGCCTCTGACCTCGAACATACCCAAGCCGCTCCTGTCCGTCGCGGGCAGGCCGTTCCTGGAGCACAACATAGACGCGCTCAAGGGCGCGGGCATCAAGGACATCATACTGCTGATAGGCTGGAAGTCGAACCGGATCAGGGAGCACTTCGGGGACGGTTCCTCGTTCGGCGTGAGGATAGAGTACGTGGAGCAGAAGGAGAGGCTCGGGACCGCCCACGCCATCAGCATGATCAAGGACAAGGTCGATTCACCGTTCTTCTGCCTGTACGGGGACGTCGTTCTGACCCACGAGTCAGTCAAGGGGCTCGTGGAGCACCACAGGAAGGTCAAGGGGTCGGTCATGGCCCTGACATCGGTCCCGGACCCGAGGAGGTACGGGTGCATCAAGGTCCAGGACGGGGTCGTCGTGGACATCATGGAGAAGCCTGAGGTGCCCGAGGGCAACCTCGTCAACGCGGGCGCGTACGTGCTCGAGCCCGCGATATTCGACGCCATAGCCGAGACCAAGAAGTCCGTCAGGGGCGAGTACGAGATCACGGACTCCTTCAGGATCATGATGGCGAAGTCCCATCTGTACACCCACCTGCTCACGGGCGAGTGGATGGATGTCGCGAGGCCCTGGGACCTGCTCGAGGCGAACAGGATACTCATGGACGGGCTCGAGACCAGGATCGAAGGCACCGTATCCGACAAGGCGACCATCGTCGGGGACGTGGAGATAGGGAAAGGGTCAGAGGTCCTCGCCGGGAGCTACATCGTCGGCCCGGCCATCATAGGCAAGGACTGCGTCATAGGCCCGAACGCCTACATCCGCCCGTCCACATCCATAGGCGACGGGTGCAAGATCGGCAACTCCGTGGAGATCAAGAACTCCATCATCATGGACGGCACCAAGGTGCCGCACCTGAGCTACGTCGGGGACAGCGTCATCGGCGAGCGGTGCAACCTCGGCGCAGGCACGAAGATCGCGAATCTGCGCCTGGACGAGAAGGAGGTCATGGTCGTCGTGGACGGCAAGAAGACCGGTTCCGGCAGGAGGAAGCTCGGGGCGATCATCGGGGACGATGTCAAGACGGGCATCAACGCCACGATAGATGTCGGCACCATCATAGGCGAGGGCTCGTTCATAGGCATGGGCGCGCTGGCGAAGGGCACGATCGCCCCTGGAAGCAAGGTGTTCTGAGCCCATCTCCCTTACGCTTCGAGCGCTCCCGGCGTCGTCTGTCGGGATGCATCTTCTGTCATCGCGTTGACAGGGTGTTTATAAAGGAGCTGTCAATGCGGTGACAAGTGCTTTATATGCTGTACGCTCACCCAATGTTGCTGGAGGTATTCACATGGATGTCTCCGATCTCGCAGATTTCAATCCATGGTGGAAAGACCCTTCATCCATCCACTCCGACCTCAAGATGGCTGAGTATGAGCGGTCCAAGGTGAAATGGCTCCCGCGACTCAGGAAGTACATCGACTTGAGCGGGGACAGGATATACACGCTCAGGGGTCCGAGACAGGTCGGCAAGACGACCCAGCTCAAACTCATCATCAGGGAGCTTATCGAGGACCATTCGGTCGACCCCATGGCGATCCTCTATTTCACGTGCGACACCTTCTCCCGTCCAAATGATATCGTCGATACCGTCCGCGCATACCTGGCTTTCTCATCTGGCCTCCCGAAGGGGGCGAGGTCGTACATCTTCATCGACGAGGTCTCCGCAGTCGAAGGCTGGTCGGGGGCCGTCAAGCTCCTCGCCGACACAGGGGAACTTCGAGGCAAGGCCCTTGTTCTCACGGGGTCGCACTCGCTCGACATCAAGCACTCGGCCGAACGGCTTCCAGGGAGGCGTGGGACGGGAGGGGGCCCGCTCGACAAGATCCTGCTCCCGATGAAGTTCTCGGAGTACGTCTTCGCCCTGAGACCCGATCTCGCGAAACCCTTGGCCACATTCCACAACCAGGGGCGGGAGGAGCGCTTCGCGATGTTCAGGAAGCTCTTCGAAGGAGAGATCGACGATGCGATTCGCACCGAGCTCATGCTCTACTCGAAGGAGCTCAGGCATGTCTTGGATGCGTACATGCTCACGGGCGGGATTGTCAGGGCGATCGAAGAGAACGAGCGGCGGTCCAGGATCTCTTCTGATACCTACGAGCTGTATCTGAACTCCGTGATGGGGGACCTCGCCAGGTGGAGGTATCACGACAGCACCGCTAAACGCATACTGCGGTCCATCGTGGAGAAGATGACGACGCGGGTCAGCTCGAACGGGATCGCCGAGGAGAACGGGATCGGTTCTCACAACATGGTCTCAAGCTACCTGGATGCCCTGGAGAACTCGTTCGTGCTCAACGTGTTCTATCAGGTGGCCCTGGACGACCGCCTCCCGTCCTACAGGGAGGACAGCAAGAAGGTGTACGTCACCGACCCGTTCATCTACCACGCCCTCAGGGGCTGGGTCAAGGGCGATGCGGATTACTACCGCTCGGCAAGGGACGCGGTCATGGACAAGGTCGAGAGGAGCCGTATCGTGGAGATGGTCGTGGGAGACCACCTCATAAGGTGCAGCTACGGGATGACTCTCAGCGACCTGTTCTCCCATCATGAGCATGTCTTCCACCACAGGAGCAAGCGGTCGGATAGGGAGGTCGACTTCGTCCTGAGGGATGGGAAGGCCCTCTTGCCGGTGGAAGTGAAGTACCAGGGCAGTGTTAGCGCAGGCGATCTGAGGAACCTCTATCCGCTTGGACATGGGGTCGTCGTCACGGGAAAGGAAATGTGGGCGCATCGGACGTATTCTGCGCTGCCGGCAGAGTTCTTCCTGATGCTCATCTGAACTCCGTTCCGGGATCTGCACTCTTCTCAACAGAACCTCAACATATGAGTATCAGCTCGCCGACCATGATGTCCTTCACGATCTCGTAGTACTGATAGACGCCTCTCTCGACCATCTGGAACACCGCTCCGCAAACGTAGTCCGTTACCTGAAGGCATCCATCGTTATGGGATTCGTAGAAACTGACTCGGACCTCCGGAGGGAAGTAACCGCCATGAGACTTCGTCAAGATGCTCGTGACGAAGCCTTCGATATCCAAGCCTCGGAACCATCCCTCGTTCCTCTTGTCAAGGGTCACAGATATCCTCCTGCACGTTGCCGAGGAGGCGATTGGCGACAGCGCGTTCTCAAGAACCCGCTGGAAGATGCGTCCCTTGTCTCTCGTGTTTGTCCGCGAGGCCGGCTTCTTGTACATAGCGCACCAAGACGCCCTTGAGTCGGACGCGGCTATGTGTTCGAGAACGAGCGACCGAACCCTATCGCAGCTCGAGTTGAACTTCATCTCCCGGGATGTGCGGTCCAGTTGGAGCCTTCTCCTGGCCTTCTTTGGAATTCTCGAGACGCCGACCGGGTCATTTGTAGCTAAGGCGCAGATCACGAAGTATCCTGACCCGCCTGTCATCCGGGCTCCGAGATCCCCGCTTTCGTCAATGTAGATGCTCATGTCGGTCGACACGAGTGTCTCCAGACAATGGATGATGATTCGCTTTTGTGCTACATGTACTCCCTAACTGCGCGGTTCTGGGCCAGCCTGTCGAATGCTCGACCGGGATGATGTGGCAAAGCTCAGGACCGCTTCCCAACGACTGGGTCGCCCGAACGCCTTTGAGGATTACATCCGTGGATTAGGTTTTTATTCTCGGCAGCCTCTCATATCTCTGCAGGTAAGTCCCGGCGGTATAGCGGGCACCGGATGGTGCACCCATCAAGAACTCCGTTCCGGGGTCTGCACATCGGCCCCTTTCTTTGCATTGACCGCCCGACGCTGACGCTGTCGGCCCCCGTCGCGGATGGCACTGTGGTCGGGGATTGGCCGGGTCTGGCTGCAACGAGCCCTCGCTGATATGCACGCTCCGGAACCCCGATTTGGGCATCACGATGCGGTTCCGTCGAAAGTCGGGTGACGGTCATTCGGACCTCCCGAACGATCGACTCGTTCCATTCGGCTCCGACCTTGCGCCCTTCACAGGGTCGCAGAGGGTCATCATCACGTCATGATGGAACGCGCCGGGGCTGAACCATAAGCCCCCTGCCGCCACGTTGAAGGCGGCTGGTCGCAGCTGGCCTGCTCCATCAGGCAACGCATGGATGGGCGTGCCTGAGCGAGCGTTTGAGGCGTACGCGCCCATTCGGGAATGTGGATTTCTCCCACATGTCGAGCGCGATCCGCTGCCTTCATCCGGATCGACCATTACGGCCCGTATGTGCCTTGTTCGGCATCGTGAAGTCAACGGGGTCAGAGCCTTTGAGGCTTCGCACTACACGTAACACCCGATGACTTGACAGAACGTCACAATGCCAAGTTCTCAAAAATGCAGCGGGTTTGACGAGCGGAACGCTTTCGTGCGTGGACTGCCCGCAGGTCCTACTCCTCAAACTGTGTCCAGCTTCCTCTGGTTCCCGTGCCCGTCGTAGCACGCCCAGCTCCAGACGCTGTTCGCGAAGCGGTATGCCAAGAATAGGGTCGTCGGCGCCGCTCACGGCGCTTTCCGGAGCTGGTCGTCGTAGAGCCCGATGCTCGCGAGCTTCTCCCTTTCCGCTCTCCGCAGTTCCTGCCATCTGATGAGCGCGAACGCGGTCGGCCAGCTAATGACCACCGCTATCACCGTGTACAGGGCGGCATCGCTCAAGGACTGCATCAGGACCTCGTGCCCGTCGGAGTTCGCGTAGGTCATCGTCAATGTGCCGGCGCCGTCGGAGACGAACCCTGCGACATGGTATATCCCCTCCGAGTCGACCGCCAGTGAGGGTGATATCCATGTGGTGGATTCGCTCTCGCGCAGGGCATCTATGGTCCAGCCCTCCTCCGACCGCTCCGCCACCTCGCACTGTCTTGTGGAGAACGCGCTGAAGCTCGAGGAGTAAGCCACGAAGACATCGTCCTGGGGATCTATGCACAGGTCTGCTCCGAGCCATGCGTTGTCGCCGGCGTAGTCGATGGTTTCCGCGTCCCCCATGTCCCAGTTCTGTCCGTCGCCGACCCAATGCAGTAGTCTGGACGGCTCATGCGAGCCATCGCGCATGAGCAGGTGGATCAGCCCCTCGGAATCATACTCCGTATCCACGAGTGTCGTTTCGTCACTGTGGGCGAACAGTCCGTGGATCTCAAGAGGGGAATCCCCCAGGAACGTACTCGCGAGGCTGTAGTATGTCGAACTGGTGAAATTGTACTTGAGCCATATGAACGCGCATGGGTCGTTCTGTCCGTCGACCAGCAGCTCCTCAACGCGCTGGTCCCCCGTCTGCTCAGGCGCACTATAGGTCCGTACGAGGACCCACTCACCGGATGTGATTGCCCAATACTCGTGGTGATACACGGCGTAAGATGGGTAGCTGTCCACGAAGTGTTGTGTCGTGACCAGCGCATGTGCGTTCCCGGATGGGTCGATGGTCATGGCAACTGCATGTGGCTCATCCATCTCCGCCGATACGACGTCGAAGTCGCCTCCCGCGTTGGTGGCGTAGTGGACTTTGGACGAGTCCCACCACGACACGCGCACGACAGAGTCTTCTCCTATGGTCATCTCGAGGTCGGAGATGTAATCGGATGACTGCGCGACGGTCGATATCTCCCATCTCCCGTCCGACCTGACCGCGTGTTTGATTGCGTTGTAGTCAACTTCGTCCGCGTGATACACGGCATGCATTCTACCTGACGGGTCCAGGGCCGTTGCGACGGAGAAGCTGCTGCGCGACACGTCATCTATGCTCTGCTCGTACCAGCCATCAGAGGACCAGTGCTCGTACGATAGAACCGTGCCGAAAAACACCGCTGTCACGACCAGGCCCACGCCGACGAAAGTCCGCCAATCCGCCACCTTCATCCAGATTCCCGGGGGGAGGTTAGGATCATCGTGATATTTCTTATTATTGCAGGGATACTATGTCTCCCTGGCCGTTCTGGGGACGGCCTCAGTTCACGATG
>JBFYNF010000100.1:0-15502 GCA_041304525.1 Thermoplasmata archaeon
CGCTGTTCATAGCCGCTGGGGTCGCTCAGCAGATATTCACGGGCACGCTCAACTGGCATGCGTCGGACCCGACGGAGGCCATGAGCACGGACAACCCGCCCGCGGGGACGATCCCGAAGACGATCTACATATTCCACCATCTGTCAGCGACCGAACTGTCCAGCACGGGCTATGAACAGATATTCCTAGCGCAGCCGAACCCCATGGTCGCGCTCATCGGCACGATCGTGATATTCCTGTTCGTCGCGTACACTGAGTCGAGCAGGATCGAGCTGCCCTTGGCCCACGGAGGCGCCAGGGGAGCGAGGGGCAGATACCCGATCAAGCTCATATACGCGTCCAACATCCCGGTCATATTGATGGCCGCCCTGCTGGCCAACGTGAGCATGTTCTCGATGCTCTTCTGGAGCCACCCGAGCTTCATGAACGTGCCGCTGCTGGGCGGGAACTGGATGATGGGGTACTACGAGCCCGGGGCCACGACGCCCTCGGGCGGGCTGGCATACTATCTATCGACCGTGAACGGGCTCGGTGATTGGCTGCTGCCGATGCTCAGCGATCAGTACCTTGGTGCCACGGGGCTCGACAAAACCCGTCTGCAGATAGGCATCCACGTCATCGCCTACGTCACGATCATGATACTCGGCTCGGTCCTGTTCGCGAAGTTCTGGATAGAGACGACGAACATGGGCCCTGAGGCCGTCGCGTCCCAGATAGAGTCGAGCGGCATGCAGATACCTGGCTTCAGGAGGGACCCGCGCGTGCTCAAGAGGGTGCTGGAGAGATACATCCCCGTCGTGACGGTGATATCCGGCGCCACGGTGGGCGCGCTCGCGGCGGGCGCCGACCTCATAGGGACGGTGGGCAACTGCTCAGGAACTGGCGTGCTGCTAGCTGTGGGCATCATGATCAACCTGTACGACGCCATCGGCAGGGAGCAGATGATGGAGATGCACCCTGTGCTCAGGGGCTTCTTCGGCGGGGAGTAGGCGATGGGCAGCTCTGGTACGGCCGGAGGCAAGGGCGGGAAACCGCCCTACAAGCCGGACATGGGCAACCAGCTGGTGCTCCTGCTGGCGTTCATGGTCGCGATATTCGTCCTCTTCGACCCGAACATAAGGCGGACCCTGGGGACGTACGTGGGCTACGGGCTCGAGCCCATCGTCGGCTTCGGCGGTGACATGCCCATCGTGACCCTGCTGCTCACGGGCCTCATCATGACGTTCTTCAGCATAACGGTGAGGCACTTCTTCATCGACTGGGTGGGCCAGGCGAGGAACCAGAGGATATCCGCGGCGTTCTCGAAGGAGCTGAGGGAGGCGAGGACCAGCAACAACACTTTCAAGCTCAAGAAGCTCATGGAGCTCCAGCCGCAGATCATGGCCCAGACCATGAAGTCCACGCAGTCGCAGTTCAAGCTCATGCCGGTGACCATGATCGTCATCATCCCGATATTCGCGTGGCTGGCGAACTTCGTGTACATCGGCCTCGGGTCGACCGCGTTCTCGGTCCCGTGGGAGTTCAACGCGGACATGAAGGGCTCGAACCTGCTGCCCAACTGGGTGCTGCTGTATTCACTCATGACCCTGCCGTTCGGGCAGGTGCTCCAGAGACTCCTGAAGCGCTTCAGCTTCACGAGGAAGCTAAGGGCGCTAGAGGCGGGCGAAGGGGTTAAGGGCGCGGAGAAGGCTCTCTAGTTCGGAAGGTCTCCACATGAGGATCGCTGTGTCCGGCCCGCCAGGAAGCGGGAAGACCACTGTATCGGCCCTGGTCGCCAAGGCGCTCGGGCACGAGCTCGTCCTCGTGGGCCAGGTGTTCAGGCGGATGGCCGAGGAGAGGGACATCGGGCTCGATGTGCTCGGGTCGCTCGCGGAGGAGGACGAGACCATCGACAAGGAGCTGGACCGGAGGACCATCGCCATCGCGGAGTCCAAGAAGGACGTGGTCCTCGAGGGGAGGCTCACCGCAGCGCTGCTCAGGAAGTACGACATCCCGACTTTTACCGTTTACATAGACGCGCCCGAGGAGATACGGGCGGCTAGGATAGCCAAGCGCGAGGGGAAGGACCCAGCCGCCGTGCTCGAGGAGATGAGGACCAGGGAGCGCTCCGAGAGGAAGAGGTACAAGGCGATATACGGCATCGACCCATCTGATTGCCTGGCCTACGACCTCTGGCTCGACTCGAGGACCATGCCGCCTGAGGAGCTTGCGGACATCATAATCAAGGAGGCCCGGAGGAGACATGACGAAGACGCTCATCAAAGCGAAGAAGGCATTTAGGTCCGGCGCTGGGAAGGCCCCGGGGGAGCGGAAGGTGGAGGACCTCCTCAGGGACGGCGTCGTCATCATCGACAAGCCGTCGGGCCCGACATCGCACCAGGTGACGACCTGGGCCAAGGACATCCTGGGAGCGGACAAGGCGGCCCACGGGGGCACGCTGGATCCGCGCGTCACAGGCGTCCTCCCGGTCGGCGTGGGCATATCCGTCCGCGCCATGGACGTGCTCCACTACGGCACCAAGGCCTATGTGGGCGTCATGAGGATGCACGGGAACGTGGACCGGAGGCGGCTCGACACCGTCGTGACCGAGTTCACGGACGAGATCTACCAGACACCTCCGATGCGCTCCGCGGTCAAGCGTGAGCAGAGGACCAGGAGGGTGCACCAGCTGAGGGTGCTCGAGGTCTCTGGCAGGGACGTGCTGTTCGATGTCGAGTGCGACGCTGGCACGTACATCAGGAGCCTCGCGGTGGACATGGGGGACGCCCTGGCCGCGGGCGCGCACCTGCAGGACCTGAGGAGGATTAGGGCGGGCGCGCTCGTGGAGGCGGACGCGGTCCAGCTGCACGACCTCAAGGACGCCATGGAAGCGCACAAGCAGGGCGACTCATCGGCCTTGGCCAAGATGTTGAGGCCGATGGAGGTGCTCCTGTCCCAGGTACCGAAGGTCGAGATCAAGGACTCGGCCGTGGACGCGGTCTGCCACGGCGCGAACGTGGCCATGCCTGGCATAGTCACGCTCGACCAGGACATACGCAAGGGCGGGCTCGTGGCGATCGTGTCCATGAGTGGCGAGGGCGTCGCGCTCGGGCACGCGCTCATGGACGCCGACGAGATCATGAAGCGCGCCGAGGGCTTCGCGGTCGACGTGTCCAGGGTCTTCATGCAGCCAGGTACTTACGAGAAGGGCTGGACCACATCAGAGGAATGAATCAGCAGAACTGGTCCATCGTCCTCTGCTTCGCGACCAGCGGCCTCGCATCTATCCCGAGTTCCTTGCGCACCGACGACGCGAACGCCTTGTCGAACCCGTGCGTCGTGTAAACGACATCTGGCGAACACTTCTCGACGAAACGCATGAGCTCGTCATACCCACAGTGGTCGGAGAGGGGGAACCCCTCGTCCACCGTGGACGTGTAGGCGAAGCTCCTGTCGAGCGCCCAGCCGGAGAACGCGGCCGTCCTCGCCCCGGCCTTCCTCATGCGCGCGACCCTCTCCTTGTCCTTGCCCATGCCCGATGTGATGTAGACCACTGGACCCTTCTCCCCGTGCTCGTCCAGCTCGTCTGTGCACAGCCCGTACCCGTGCCTGACCAGGACCCTGTTGTTCTCCGCGATCGAATGATGCAGGCGCAGAGGGAGGTCGTGGAACGCCATGGATAGCTCCTGTGATTTGCCCAACGGGTACGCGAACAGGACCGCGGAGCCACCGTGGGCGACCAGGTCCTCCAGCCAATCACGCGCGGCCCCGAGTATCTCCTCGTGGTCCGGGAAGACGTATCTCGGCTTGCCATAGGTCGCCTCGATGATGAGGGAATCGCATTTGACTGGCTTCGCGGCGTCCAGGTGCGCCTTCCTGCGCGTGCAGAAATCCCCGGTGTAGAGCACGGACCTCTCGCCCGAGACCATGAACATGTTAGAGCCCGGGATGTGCCCCGCCTCCAGGGCCTCGAGACACGGATCGTCGACCAGATCCAGCTCCTTCCCGCGCCTGACCTTGACCAGGTCCCTGGTGACCTCGGAGCACACGACCTCGAGCGTGCGGAACGACGAGGGGATATGGTCCGAGTGCGCGTGGGAGACCATGTTCAGCTCTTCGGAGACGGTGCTCCTGGGGTCGAACCTGAACCTGCGACCGTCCATCTCGAGCAGGATGCCGTTGCCTAGACGAATCAACATGCACACTCCCAGCGGGACTCGCACGTGCGAGCGAGGTATATGACTATCTTATGCGCTCGAGCGAAAATGCTCCGATCATGAGGGCCTTGTTCGTGTGCCTGTAATCGACCCAGGTCCTCGTCTGGGCGTCGCACACGCCCTCGACGCTCAGGAGCGTCTTCTGCTTCTCCGTCTTGAAGTGTATCGCGCCCGTCATCTGCGCCTGGAGGGACCCCAGCTGCTGGTCCGTGTGCATGCCCCTCTCGACGGCGTACACCGCCACCGAGCGCGCCTGCCGCACCCTGCTCGACATCTCCTGCACGAACTGCAGCGACCTCTTCTCATCTGCGCTCGTGATGCTCATCGAGAGTGACAGGTACGCGAGCCTGAAGTACTTCCTGCCGCTGGCCAGCACCGCCTTCGTGGCAGTGTCCAACGCCTTCGACATGCCGGCGAAGTCATCTGCGGACTTGACCTTGACCGAGTTCCTCCGCGGGGCTGAGTCTTGTGCGAGTCCGGACGCGTCGACCCAGTGCACCAGCCCGAGCTGCTCGAACTCCATGAAAGTCGGGAGTATGGGCGCCATGTCCATGGCGATCTCGTGCGACGGACGCGATGTTGTGACTATGATCGCTGGGACGCCCTTCTTGAGCCCCTCAGCGATGAACAGCAGCATCGCCGTCTCCTTCCCGATGAACGGCGGGCCGACGAACAGCACGTTTGATGAGAACGGCATGCCGCCCAGGAGCAGGTCGTCCAGGCGCTCTATCCCGGTCTTGACCTTCTCCTCGACGACCTCGGTCTCCACCTCGGACTCCATCTCGTCCAGGTCCTTCCTGAGGCGCGTCTGGAGCGCATGCTCGCGCTGCTCGAGCTCCTTCTCGCGTTGATAGAGCCTGGACTTCATCTCCTGCTCCTTCTCGCGCAGGTGCTTCTCCTTCATCTCGAGTGCCTTGTATGACGAATCTGGTTCAGGCGATGGCTCGTGCCTGACTCTCTCGACCTCGTCCACCGTGACCAGCATCTCCCGCTCCATGGACTCGAGTTCGGCCTGCTTCACGGCGACCTTTGCCTCCTCAGCCTTGAGGTCCTTCTCCTTCTCGAGCAGCATCCTGAGCTTTGAGTTCATCTGGTCCTGCTCGGCCTTGAGCCTCTTCTCGAGCTCTTTGATGCTCTCCTCGCGCCTCCCGAGGGCTGACATCCTGCGCTCGACCTCCTGCTCCTTCGTGGTCATGCCAGCCATCTTGGCCCTCGTTGCCTCCGTCAGAGACTGGTACTGCTTCTCCCGGTCGCTGACTGCGGACTTGACGCGCTGCGCCTCTGCCAGTTGGTCGTTGATGGCCGCAACCGCGTTCTTCAGCTCCGCCTCCTTCTCCACGAGCGACTTCTCCCGTTCGAGCAAGGCCGATTCCTTGTCCACGAGCTCGTTCATCTGTTTGTCCGAGCGCTCTATGAGCCTCTGGGCACGCTCCGAGGCCTTCTTCAGCTCCTCCTCCTTGGCCCTGAAGGCAATCTCCCTCTCGGACAGTGACTCCTGCTTCATCAGGAGCTGTTGCTCGAGCGTCTTCACGGTCGTCTTCTCCGCGACGACCTTGCCGAGCTGCTGCTTCGCGGCCAGGAGCTCTATGCCTTTGAGATCGACGGAGCTTTCCCTCACACTGACCTGCTTCTCCCTCTCCGCGAGCGCCTTCTGGAGCGCCTGGAGCTCATTGTCCCAGATGCCCAGTTCGGCCTCCTCGGCCTGGAGTTCAGTGATCTTGTTCTTCGCTCCGCGATCCTTGGACTGGGCGTCCAGGATGAGCTTGCTCAACTCGCCCTCCCTTGTGGCGAGTCTCTGCTCCCTGGTGGCCAGGGCCTTCACACCCTTCTCCAGATCGTTTGTCTGGATGTCGAGGTCTGCCTGCGTGAGCCTCATAGTGTCGAGCTTGGCCTCGATGTCCGACTCCTTCCGCACAAGCTCCTCGCTCGCTTTCCTGGAACTGTCGACTCGAAGCTCGGCCTCGGCCTCCATCGCCTCGATCTGTCTCTTCCTCTCATCAATGGAGGTCATCTCCTCGGTCAGCCGCTTCTCGTAGGCTTCGAGGTCCGACTCCCTGGAACGCATCGCGTCCTCGCGGTACTCCAGCGCCTCCCTGCGCTTGTCGACGTCCTCCAGGAGCACCTTGAGCTTGCCGTCGCTCGCCTTGAGGACTTCGCGCTCCTGGACAGATGTGGAGCTCGAGATGATGTGGAGCATGGACCCGCTCAGCTGGATGGCGACGGCACTGCCGAGGTACGCCATCGGCAGGATGCTGGCCAGCTCGAGCGGCGTGAAATGCACGATGATCGGGAAGGTGAGCAGTGCGGGTGGGAACACCGCGCTCGCGATGCTGACGACCTTCCTCCGGCCGTGACCATCCCATGCCATTGCGAGCGATATGAAGGTCAGGCTCATGCCTAGGAGGGACGCGGGATAGAGCCAGTCTGGCCGTCCCAACACCATATACCCACCCTCGTCGAGCGCAATGAGTGCGATGAACAACGCGGGAACCGCGACCGCCACGAAGCTCATTATGAAGTGTGGGTCGCTCCGGTCAGCGAAGTACGGCTCCCACTTGAACGCCAGCGCCAGGGCGGCTACGATGAGGCTGGCGGCAAGAGGCAGCACCCACTTCAGCGTGGTGACATACTCCGGAGCTGTCAGAAGGTAGTCCCAGTTCTCGAGAAGGTAGGCGAGCACGGCTGTAGCGGCCAGAGCGAGACCGGACACGATGCTGAGCACGTGAGCGAGTCTGCCCATCCTGAGCTGGAGAATCGCAGCCTTTCTCGACCTCGAAACCTCCGATGCGTCTATATCATCGGGATACTCCACGCGCGGACGAGAGGTCTTCTTGGGTTTGGAAGGGGTCGCCGACCGGCTCGTTTTCGATTTGGCAGACATGCTTTCCAATCCCCTCCATGAACGCCCTCTCAAGGCTGTGGGGTGTGGCTTTGAAGAGCATGATATGGATACTTAAACATTGGTCTGCAGTTCGCAGTCCAGCACACAATCACGCATACCCTGAGGATCATCTATGTGACACTAACCATATGAGTGACGTAGCTGAACGCAATGGCGTGGATTTCAGCCTGAGATCCACCCCAATTGGACCTGGAAACAATGATCCTGAAATCCGACGGTGACTTATCAGCGAGGAGACACCTTGTCAGTTGAGAATGAATCGAGTCTGGGAAATCCTGTCCGCAGTCAACAATCACCTTTGAACATCACGGGGCGTCCGGACCATGATCCAATACTCTGATGAGGTCACTGGCTCAACGTGCGAGACGATACATCTGAAACCAAGTCGCTCGTAGAAGGAGATGCTGCGGGGCGAGTATGTCTCCAGATAGCAGCCTGCATTTGCACGGTCTGCCTCGTCTAGAGTGGGCTCCAGCAAACGCCTTCCGAACCCCCTGCCCTGAGCATGAGGCGACACCCCCAGGATTGAAAGATACCAGACTTCACGGCCCACAACCTGCTCTGCGCGAGGCGACATGAAACCGATGATTCTATGATAATCCGCAAGCCCGTTCCTTCCGAGTGTCGACTCCAGGAATCTGTGCTTCTCCAACTTGGATTGAGACAGGAGTTCCTTAGGCTGCGGTTTGATCCAGACGGCCGCACCGCTATCATCGTCCGGCAAGACTGTGCAGCAACCGAGTCTCGCGCCTTCCGTCATCGAATAGTCAAAGTAGGCTTCCAAGACTTCGCGTCGCCGGACATCATCGCATGAGAAGTCATTTGTAATGGCAGCGTAGAAAGGGTCGTTCTCCAAAGCATCCGCCAAGCTCATGGCATTGGCAGATGCATGACCGCGCTCACCCAAAGGGATCGTCATACGGCGTTTCATCCGCTCATGGAAATGCGTCTAGATAATCGAAGCGGTCCCTGGTGCCACAATCCGCATGACATATCGAAGACCATCCAAATCGACCCCATAGGATGAGGCGGAGGGTTACGTGTTGGCCGACACGATATTCATCCACCACATTGAATTAAAATGTGCGAGGGCCCGGATATTGACCAGAGTACGCCGCCGACTGAGAGATGAATACGAGGGGAATCGCATGAAGCTTGGTTGCCGACTCGTGTTGGGCCAAGAGCCGACCTCACTCTTCGCATGAATACATCATGAATACATTATGGATTTTATCTCACCGACTAGTTTCACCCGACTCCCCCCTCTACCGCTTTAACTCCTCGTCGGCAGATTGATTCAGAGCCGGTGACACCTTGGAGACCCATAGAACGGCCGCTGCTCTGGATGCACCCGAAGTCCACGCGCTAGACTGCGAGCCCATGCTGATTGAGCGCGTACTACGCACATCAATATCGACCATCGACAACCTGGTGGGTGGGTTCAGGTCGTCCAAGGTCGCGCTCTTCG
Source organism: Thermoplasmata archaeon (assembly GCA_041304525.1). Classification (GTDB taxonomy): domain Archaea; phylum Thermoplasmatota; class Thermoplasmata; order UBA10834; family UBA10834; genus UBA9653. Next base: position 8,567 of record JBFYNF010000100.1, read on the forward strand.
AAGGGAACAGCGGCTATTCCTCCAGCCTCTTGCACATGCTATGCGTCAAGGCCGTCTCGGAGCTGGACGAGGAGGTCGTCTGGATAGACGGCGGGAACACGGTTGACCCATATGCCCTGAGTGCTCTGTGCAAGCGCATGCGCCTCGACAAGAGGGACATCCTCTCGAGGGTCAACATATCCAGGGCGTTCACCGCGTACCAGCTGGTGACGCTCATAGACGAGAGGCTCGAAGAGGAGGTGAGGGAGAGCTCACCGGCGATGGTAATCGTATCGTCGCTCACGGACATGTTCTTGGACAAGGATATGAAGTGGATGGAATCGTACCAGCTCCTGAGGAGATGCGCCGAGGACATCAGCCGCGTGACCAGGGCCTATGAGACGATATCACTGGTCACTGACCGCACGCCCGGGCACGTGCCCCATAACGAGAGGATGGCCAGCCTGCTCAGGACCGAGGCGGACATGGTCATCAGCATGAAGGAGCGGAGAGACGGCATCTTTGTCAGGCTGCCCAGGGAGGACCGCTCGATCGTGTTCCATCCAGTTCCGTGGACCCAGATGACCCTGTCCGATTTCAGAGGTGATGCATACGGGGAGGACGGTTCCGACATACAGGTTGGCCCTTGAGGCCATGGCGCAGCAATGGAACGATTTCAGGAGGGCGCTCAGGAAGGGCGACCGCGAGGCGTTCGACGAGCTCATGAACAAGGCCAGGATGCACGCCTCCGCCGCGACCTACGCCATCAGCATGGACCCGACGGAGTCCGCGATAATGTCCATGCTCCTGGAGCACGAGAAGGAGCTTGCCAGGCTCAGGAAGGGAATAGGGGGGCAGGATGGGGTTCTCGGGAGCGGTGAGTCCGAGGGATGAAGGGCTGGCTCCTGGACATCTATCCTGACTACGCGAATGACGCGCTCGTCTACTGGGTCAGGACCAGGAAGGGGGCGCACAAGGTCGTCGAGAGGCGGTTCGTGCCGATGATCTACGCGCTCGGGAGCGGAAGCGCCATGGACGACCTCGAGAAGGCGCTGCCCATCCTGGACACCGTCGGCCAAGTGGGGCGCGAGATGAAGAGCACGTGGCTAGGCGAGGAGCCGAGGGAGGTGCTCTCGATCGGGGTGAGGAAGTATTCTCGAGTGGAGGATGTCGCCCACACGGTCGACAACCGTGGGAGATACAAGGATTTCTCGCTCTTCAACGTCGACCTACGGTTCAGCCAGCGGTTCTTCTCGGAAAGGGACATATTCCCGATGGGGCTGATGGAGTTCAGGCCCGCGCCCGTCATGCTCGAGGACCGGTTCGCGTTCGAGTACGAGAAACCGCCACTGAAGACGACAGAGCTGGGTGTGTCCGTCGCAGCGAAGCACGGGGTGCCCGCATTCGACGACAGGCTAGTGTCCGCAACGGTCGGTGCTGAGGAGGTCGACGGCGACGAGGAGCGCGTGCTGAAGGGTATCGAGGAGCTGCTCGATGAGGCAAACCCGGACATAGTCTACACGGACGGCGGGGACGCGTTCGCGATGCCATACATCTACAAGAAGGCGAAGGCCCTCGGATTCGAATCCCTGCGCCTCGGCAGGGACGAGGACGATGTGCGGACCGAGCGAAAGGGCAAGTCGTACTTCACATACGGCCAGATCAAGTACAAGCCTCCGTCGTACTCGCTCAAGGGCAGGGTGCACATAGACCGCTCCAGCTCGTTCATGTACGGCGAGAGCGGGCTGGACGGGCTGATCGACCTGTCGCGCATATCCGCCGTCCCGCTGCAGGAGCTCGCGAGGCTCTCGCCCGGGAGCGCCATAAGCTCCATGGAGGTAGACCAGGCGCTCAGGGACGGATGCCTCGTGCTCTGGAAGAAGAACGTGCCAGAGGAGTTCAAGACCGCCCAAGAGCTCATAGTGTCGGACCGCGGGGGATTCATCTACGAGCCCGTGGTCGGGATACACGACCACGTGCTGGAGGTGGACTTCACCTCCCTCTATCCGAACATCATGGCCAGGTTCAACATCTCCCCTGAGACCATCATGTGCGGCTGCTGTCCGGACCCCTCCAGGAGGGTGCCCGTGCTCGGCTACCGCATATGCGACAAACACCTGGGACTGATACCGCGCGTGCTGAAGCCCGTGGTGGAGCGGAGGACCAGGCTGAAGAGGATGGTGCGCGAAGGAATTGGCGACACCAAGGGATACAAGGAGCGCGTGGACATACTGAAGTGGCTCCTCGTTACCTGCCTGGACGGCTCGACCGAGGTGCCGTTCAAGCGCGACGGCAGGTTCGATGTGCGTCCGATATCCGATATCGTGGACAAGGAGTACCCGGACGGATGTGGCGAGTTCCCCCTCTCATCCGATATCCGGCTCTTCGGCCTCGACGAGGACCTCCAACCGGAGCTGAAGACCGTCAGGAGCGTCTTCAGGTTCCCCGCGCCAGAGAGGATGGTCCGATTGACGACCGGCCACGGAGAAGTGCTGGCGACCCCGGACCATCCGTGCCTCATCACGCGCGGAGGGACGACGACGGTGAAGAGGGCGGACAGGATCGCCAAGGGGGATACCGTCCCGATCCTCCCGCCGCTATATGGCAGGGCCGCGTCCAGCGCCACCGTGGAATCAATCAGGAGAGCAGCCCCGACCAGCGACCGCGTGTACTGCTTCTCGGTCGACGAGCCGCTCCACGGCTTCGCGCTCGCGAACGGTATCGTGACGCACAACTGCTTCGGCTACACCGGCTACAAGAACGCGCGCTTCGGCAGGATAGAATGCCACGAAGCCATAAACGCCTACGGCAGGGAGCTCATGCTACAGACGTCGGAGATTGCCGAGGCCCATGGATTCGAGATACTGCACGGGATCGTGGACTCCCTCTGGCTCAAGGGGAACGGTGACCCGCACAGGTTCTGCGAACACGTGTCTGGCCACATAGGGATACCGCTCGAACCCGAGGGCATCTACAAGTGGATCGTGTTCCTGCCAGACAGGGCGCACGGGGTCGGCGTGCTGAACAGATACTATGGCCTGTTCGAGAACGGGAAGTTCAAGCTGCGCGGGATCGAGCGGAGGCGCGGGGACACGTGCGGTCTCGTGAAGGACATGCAGGACGACATGCTCGCGCGGTTCGCGAAGGCCGAGGACTCGGCCGGACTGATGGGACTGGTCCCTGAGGCGCTGGACGTTGTCTCGAAGTATGTGGACGACGTCATGTCTGGCACGGTTCCCCTCGACAAGCTCATCGTGACCAGGAGGGTCTCGAAGTCCCTCGAGGACTACAGGCAGGTGAACGACGCGGTCGCCGCGCTGCACCAGCTGGGTTCCGCAGGCATAGAGGTCAACCCGGGAGAGCAGGTCAGGTTCGTGATCACGCACGCCAAGAGCAAGGATCTAGACCAGAGGGTGAGGGCCGAACCACTGCTATCCGACGACGATTACGACCCAGAGGCATATGTGGACCTCGTCCTCAGAGCCGCTGAGACGATGCTGATGCCCATGGGCTGGGACCGTGAGAGGCTCCTCGGAATGATCGGGAGAAATGGGCCTCAAACCCCCAAATTTCGAGACTTGTTCTAACGGGGGAGTCAGTAATAAAAATGTTTATATAGGATAATGCCGAAACAGGTACCAGACTCTGAGGGGGTAGGAGCGCGCATGTTTGGCTCTAAATTCGCCATGCCCGCACTAGCTATTGTAGTCCTAGGACTACTCGTAGCAGTGCCGGTGTCAATCGCTCTAGACGACAGTGCGACCTATGAATTATCCTCAGTCGAGGGCACTATCACCGAGTTCGTATGCTGCGATGAGGAATGCGATTGCGACCTGTGCGACGAGCGCGCGGGCGCGTTCATGCTCGAGACGGACGACGGCGAGATGATCAAGGTCGAGTTCGGGCCGTGGTGGTACTGGGAGACCCAGGACATAACGGTCAGGGACGTCGTCGCGGTCGGCGACAGGGTCAACGTCACAGGAGAGCTCGTGGAAGAGGAGGACATGACCGTGATGAAGGCATGGGTCATCAAGAACCTCGACACGGGCGAAGAAATCACGATAAAGGTGGAAGGGTGCCCGCCTTGGGCAGGCGGGCCCATTAAGCTGGGTATTGAACCCTGGCCTCCTTCTGAAGAGGAGGATTAACCGGCCAGGGCCGGAATTGGGTCCACGCCAATTTTAACGGGGGGAGAAGAAGACGGGACCCTTCCACCTTCTATCAACAGTCCTCGGCCGGCACGAGGGGCCATGAGCGTCTCGTACTCATTCACCACCAGACGAACATGAGCGATATCGGCACCAGGAGACATCCCATCAGGTGTATCCTCCTCACGCCGATCAGAGGGGGCATGACACCGAGCGAGCACGCCGTGGCCAGGAGGAACATTCCACGCAGGCCCGTGAGGATGGCGACGAGCGAGCAGATGAAGAGGACGGCACAGATGGCGAGGCCTCTCGAGCAGAGCACCATGCCTATGCGCCTCAGACGTTCCCGCATACTGACCATCACGATGCATGACAGCAACGCCGACAGGACCATGGAGAGCAGTATCGCGGCCGGCACGAGCATGTCATAGACCGACGCGCCAACTGGCTCAGGGGGTATGAAACGGGTGACTGCGTCCATCACACCGCTCCTCGAGCGCAGGATCGTGAAGAGCGCGCCGACCGACAAGACGGCGCCAGCAGTCGATATCGCAGAATAGAGCCAGATGAAGCGCATCGAGCCCTCGACATCACTGGCCTCCTCGGTCGGTTGGCGCAGGACCGATGAGCACAGGGTCGCGGAGGAGCCTGATGTGAGACCCGGAATCCATCCCACGAGGATGCCACCCATGATGGAAAGGACGGTGCTCATCACTCCGCTCGACGACCTGACCTTGCATGCGCATGCCAGAACCGGCGCGCGAACCTGAGACCCGACGATGCTCAAGAGCAGCGTCGGTGCTCCGAACAGCCCCGCGAACAGGGGAAGGAGCAACGATGACCTCGGGACGAACGGGCTCACGCATCCTGGCATCGCGCACGCGAAGTAGTTCGTGTCGAGCACGACGAAACCGAGCACGCCCGACGCGGCGAACACCGCCAGGACCTTGGATGTGCGCTTGACCTTCAAGAGCGTGCGATGGCGGGAAGCGGGGACTGCCAGGCCGTCGGAGAGCACCAGGAGGGAGGACAGCAGGATGATCAGATAGCCCATGACCGTCTTGACGGACTCGTACAGACCCAAGGACGGCCCGAGGATGAATGACACGGGCAACAGCGCCCCCACGCCGAGTAGTATGCCTGCGAGGTTCCCGTCCAAGGACGCCTTCACGGCGGTCCAGCCCAGGCCCGCCCTCGCGAGCCTGTGAGCTGGCAGGACGGTGATCGCATCCCCAGAGGGGATGCCCACATATGTATTCGGCACGGCCTCGGAGAAACAATGGGATACCAGAGCCGAGACGAGGAAGCATGAGACCATGATGCTACAGTCGTCCGAGCCTACGATGTCCCCCAGGAGTGTGAAGAACGCGAGGACGGTACTGGCGTAGGCGACGGTGGCCGCGGCCACGTTGTTCACATGCAGGCCCGGGACGAGACCTGTCGCAAACCCAAGGGCTGAACCTGCGGATGACGATATCAAGATAGAGACGAGCAGGGCGAGCTCGGACACATTCCGTCAACAAGGCGTGCGATACTGGTGATATTGGCTGCAGGCATGCTTCGGCCGCGAGCGCAATGACTGCCCCTAATATCCACAAATTCGGATGATTTCGCTGACTGAGTGCTCTTTTTAGAAACAGAATACTGACTAGAGCACCCGGACCTTGCCGTCCACGACCTCGACCTTGACAAGGGTCTTGATCGGGCACCCGAGTTTGCGCTCGATCTCAGCCTTCTTGTCGGTCTTCTCCACGACCACGATGATGTCCACAATCCTGACCTGCATCTTCTTCAAGGCCTCGACGAGCGCCCACAGGGTCCCGCCCGTGCTCACGACATCGTCCACGATCGTGACCCTCTCGCCCGGCTGGATGCCGTTGATGAAGAGCGACGACTTCGAATATCCCGTGACCTGGGACAGGTTCACCTCGCCCGGCAGGCCGTACATCTTCTTCCTGACCACGTTGAACGGTTTGCCCGTCCTGAGCGAGAGTGCCGTGGCCAGAGGTATGCCGAGCGCCTCGATTGTCACGATGGTGTCGCAGTCGAAGTTGCCGACGTCGGCCATGGCGTCGATCACCTCGGTCAACAGGCCCGGGTCTACCCGTGGTATGCCGTCGGTGAGGGGGTGCACCATGTACTCGTACTCCCCGCGTTGCACGATCGCCGATCCATCGAAGGACGCCTTGAGTGCTTCCAGCACCATGCTGGATATGAACGCATGACGGGTAATTGAACCTTATTCTCGGCAGCAGCAATGCGCCAACCGGCGGAGGGATCAGAACTCGTCCGTGTTCTCGAGCTTGATGAGAGAGTGTATACGGTACTTGTCGCCCAGATACTCTCTCGGCTTGAGGTACTCCAGCTCCACGAGGAACCCCATGCCTACCACCTTGCCCCCGAGGTTCTCCACCAGGTCCGCGTTGGCCTTGATGGTCCCGCCAGTGGCCAGAAGATCGTCCACGAGAAGTACCTTGTCGCCCGGCTCGATCCCGTCGTCCCTGATCTCGATGACGTCGGATTCGTACTCCTTCTCGTAGCTGAGCGTGCACACCTCCGGCGGCAGCTTACCCTTCTTCCGGATAGGCACAAAGCCGACGCCCAGCTCGTGTGCGACTGGCGCCCCTATGATGAAGCCCCTGGCCTCGTTCGAGACGACCACGTTTATGTCGTCGTTCCTAAAATGGTCCGCCAAGTCTTTGATGCACTGCTTGAAAGCGTGCCTGTCCTTCAGCAAGGGCGTGATGTCCCAGAATACAACACCTTTGAACTCGGGAACGCGCTTGATCTTCGATTTCAGATCCATGGT
>JBFYNF010000101.1:0-3380 GCA_041304525.1 Thermoplasmata archaeon
AGCCCGTCCTCACAGAGGATGATGGCGTTCTCCATGTCTGGGGCAATCGATGGTCCCGTATTTGGAGGTTCTCCAGAACTACGTTCCGGTACCCCTCCGACCACGTGCTTTTTCTAGGCATACCTTCATTGAGCCCCGGGGGAGCTCAATGCTGGTTGGTATAGTCGGTAAACCGAACGTTGGCAAATCCACGTTCTTCTCCGCCCTTACGCTGGCGAGTGCGCAGATCGCATCCTATCCGTTCACGACCATCCAGGCGAACAAGGGCGTCGGTTACGTGCGGAATGTATGCCCCCACGTCGCCTTCGGCAAGCCGTGCAACCCGAACAACTCGATATGCGAGGAGGGCACGCGGTTCGTCCCGATCGAGGTGCTCGACGTCGCCGGTTTGGTCCCGGACGCCCACGCGGGCAGAGGCCTCGGCAACAAGTTCCTCGACGACCTGAGGCAGGCGGACGCGTTCATACACGTCGTCGATGCGAGCGGCGGGACGGACTTCGAGGGCAACCCCGTCGGGGTGGGCACCCACGATCCGGTCATGGACGTCAACTTCCTGGAGAGGGAGATTTCGTACTGGATACACGGGATCCTCGAGAAGCAGTTCATCAAGATGGCCAGGCAGGCGAAGCTCGCGGGAGTGAAGATCGAGAAGCAGCTCACCGAGAGGCTGACCGGCCTGTCGATAACCGAGACCCAGATACTGGCCGCACTCCGCGTGTCGGCCATCGAAGCCGACCCCACCCTCTGGGGGGACGCGGAGCTGCTGAAGTTCTGCCAGGCGCTGCAGAAGATCGCGAAGCCGATGATCATCGCTGCTAACAAGGCGGACATCGCCCCTCCAGAGAACCTGGAGAGGCTGAAGGCCACGGGCCATCCGATGGTCGCGACCAGCGCGGAGTTCGAGCTCGCGATGAGGCGCGCTTCGAAGGCCGGGCTGATCCAATACGTTCCTGGGGACGACCATTTCGACATCCCGGACAGGGCGAAGCTGACTGCCAACCAGGTCGGGGCGCTGGACAAGATGGGGGCCTGGCTCGGGGCCCACCACTCCACCGGTGTCCAGGAGGTCCTGGAGAAGGTCGTGTTCAACGTGCTCGACATGATGGTCGTCTATCCTGTCGAGGACGAGCACAAGTGGACCGACAAGCAGGGAAGGGTGCTACCGGACGCCTTCCTCGTGCGCAGGGGCACCAATGCGAAGGACATGGCGTTCAAGGTGCACACCGACCTCGGCAACAACTTCATCAGGGCGATCGATGGCAAGACCCACATGACGATAGGTCACGACCACGTCGTAAAGGACGGGGACGTGATCAAGATAGTCGCAAGGGTTTGATTCGGATGGGACAGTGGGACATCAGGCTGATAGGGGCATCCTACTCGATGGTGGACGAGGTGCTGACCGTGCACCTCTTCGGGAAGACCATGGAGGGGAAGTCGGTGACCGTCGCGTTCACCGGGTTCGAGCCGTACTTCTTCGTGGCCGAGCCGCCCCCGGACGTCGTCGAGATGATGTCCGGCGACGAGAGGATCAAGAGGGTCGAGGACTGCGAGCTCCTCTACAAGGGTGAGATGCGCAAGTGCAAGCGCGTCACAGTGACCTACCCATGGCTCGTCCCCGAGATACGCAGGCCACTCATGGCCAGGTGCACGGTCCTCGCGGCCGACATCCCGTTCCACTTCAGGTTCATCTACGACCTCGACCTCGGCTCGTGCATCAGGGTCACGGGCGAGGAGTTCGAGGATCCGCGCTACAGGACCGATGTCGCCGTCAGGGTCAAGGACAAAGCCGGCTTCGAGACCATCAAGCCGTTCAGGCCGAAGCTGAAGGTCCTCAGCTTCGACATCGAGACGTCTCTGAAGGAGCCGAAGATATTCGCGCTCTGCTGCGTGCTCAGGGGGGACGGGGAGGAGCGCTCCTGGCAGTTCTCCGGAGACGAGAGGAACATAATAACCGGGTTCACCAAGCTCATAATGGATGAGGACCCGGACGTCATAACTGGCTACAACATCGACGGGTTCGACATCCCGCAGATCATGCAGAGGGCGGAGGCGCTGAGGCTCGGCCAGCCCGACTGGGGCCGCTACCCTGGCCCGCTTTCGCAGTACAACAACCGGTTCTGGTGGACCGAGGGCAGGATCATAGTCGACGCCTGGTGGTCGGTGAAGAAGGTCCTGAAGCCGAAGCAGGAGACCCTGAACGCGGTCGCGAAGCTCCTCCTCGGGGAGGAGAAGCACGACGTCGACCCGAAGAAGATGGACGAGGAGTGGGCCGCGGACCCGGAGAGGGTCATGAAGTACTGCACGCAGGACGCGTCCCTCGCGGCCAAGATACTCGAGAAGATATCCATCCTCCAGCGGGGCATGGACCTGGCCGCGGTGTCGAAGCTCCCGATGGACGATGTCGTCAGCGGGACGACGTCGCAGCTGATCGACTCCATCCTCATACGACGGGCGGACGATGAGAATGTCGCCGTACCGATGACCCTCAGAACGGAGGGGGAGGCGGAGACGATCGAGGGGGGCTACGTCCACGAGATGGAGCCCGGCCTCTATCACTGGGTCCTCACCCTCGACTTCAGGAGCATGTACCCGAGCCAGATCATATTCAACAACATCTGCTTCACGACGCTCCACCCGAGCGGGACCATTGTCTCCCCGACGGGCGCGCGGTTCCTGGACAGGTCCGTCAGGGAGGGGCTGCTGCCGAGGATCCTCGCGGACCTCATGCAGGAGAGGGCCGCGACCAAGAAGGCGATGAAGGAGGCCCCGACCCCGGACGAGAAGGACTACTTCAACGGCCTCCAGGAGGCGATCAAGATCCTGATGAACTCGTTCTACGGCGTCCTCGCCTCCGCCTTCTACAGGTTCACCGACCCGAGGATAGGCGCGAGCATCACGGCCTTCTCCAGGGAGGCGACGAAGGACCTGATCAAGAAGCTCGAGGGGGAGGGCCTGAAGGTCATCTACTCCGACACGGATTCGGTCTTCTTCCTCTCCCCGCACCCCGACCTCGAGCAGTCGATCAAGCTCGGCCAGCAGATCGCCGAGCGCTACTCCAAGGGGGACATCATACTCGAGTTCGAGAAGGTCATGGAACCGTTCTTCTCCCACGGCATGAAGAAGCGGTACGTCGGCCGCATGGTCTGGCCTAGGAAGGAGATGGTCGTGCGCGGGTACGAGATGCGCCGTACCGATTCCTTCGACCTCCAGAGCGAGACCCTGCAGGCCGTGTTCGAGAGGATCCTCGACGGCGACAACCCAGGAGCCGTCACATACACGAGGAAGGTCATCGAGGAGCTCATGGCGGGCAAGGTCGACCCCTCGAGGTTGGTCATCTCACGGTCCGTCCGCGACGAGAAGGAGTACAAGTCCAGCGA
>JBFYNF010000102.1:0-3876 GCA_041304525.1 Thermoplasmata archaeon
GGCATCATGTGATAGCATACCTTCAGGCCAGCATCCTTCGCCCGTCTCGTCGCATCCACGACCGCACAGACATGATGCCCGCGCTTCACCCCGTCCAGGATGCCGTCGTCGAGCGACTGGACGCCGAACTCGACCTTCGTCGCGCCGAGGGACAGAGAATGCGCCATCTGCTCCGGCCCGAACCAGTCAGGGCGCGTCTCCACGGTGAGGCCCACGCACCTGGCCGGGGCGGACTCGTTGGCCACGTGGGTCGTGAGCAGGTCGGGGGACTCGGCCCCGTTCATGGCATCGAAGCACCGCTTCACGAACCAGTCCTGGTATTCGACTGGGCGCGAGGTGAACGTCCCACCCATGACGATGAGATCCACCTTGTCGGTCCTGTGACCGATCGCTTTGAGCTGGTCCATGCGTGCCCTCGTCTGCCTGTACGGGTCGTATCCGTGCATCTCCGCGCGTCTAGCCGCGGGCTCCTTCCCTGTGTACGACTGGGGCGTGTTGTTCGGCACCCCGCCAGGACAGTATACGCATCTGCCGTGCGGGCAGTCTGAAGGACTCGTCATCACGGCCACTGGCGCCACGCCGCTCATGGTGCGGATGGGCTTGTTCCTCAGGACGGGCTCTACCCCGGCTCGCATCTCCTCCGGGATCCTTTGCAGGATCTCGTGGTTCGTCGGCACCCGGCTCGCCTTATGTTTCCTGCAGAGACGGACCTTGAGCCGCATGAGTTCCTCCCTCGTGCCCGCCTCACCTGACAGAATGGCACCGGCGAGTTCGTCCAGGAGGTCCATGCCGGAGGCTACGCTGGTTCCGGATATCTATTTATCGGACGCGCCCGGGCGTCACTGGTACATGAGCGCGTCGTAGATGTCCTCGGGCTCGTCCCCGGTCTTCGGCCTCGGCTTCCGTTTCGGGTTGACGTCGATGTCCGGGACAAGCAATCGGATGTAGGTCTTGTCGGGGAGGGGCTCGAGCGCGACAACGCCCTTGACGACGAGGGCTTTGAGAAGTCTCTGGAGCGTGTCCATGCGCATCGAGAGCTCGTCCCTGAGCTCCTCGGTGGTGATAGGATACCAGTCCTTGACGACGGAGAGGACGCGGAGCTCGTCCTTGCTCAACCTGATCTGCATGTGCTCAGCCGAAGTACACGGCGTTGGAGTCCTTGTCCTTCTTCTCCTCTTCTGGCTTTGCCTCGTTGAGGACGTCGATGGACAGGATCATGTGCGAAGGTATGAGCCGGAGCATCCCGTTCGCCTCGCCCAGCTTCTTCTCCAGTTCCATGACTATCGCGGTGTCATGCGCGATGGCCGCGTATCCCTTGAACATCCCTACCGTCTCCATCGGCTTGTCCCTGGACTCGAGACTCCTGATCCTGTACGTCGAACCAGGCGTCAGTACAACGGCCTCATCTTTTCTTGGCATGCCTCTCACCCTTCTTGCTCGCGAGTTCCTGGAGGTGGTCCACCGTCTTCCGGTAGTTCTCCATGGCCACCTGGACATGGGCCTCGGTGAAGTTCCAGGCCTTGCTCAGGTTGCCGTATCTGATCCGGTATCCCTTCTTCGTGGACCCGTCCGGCTGGTCCACGTTCATGTCCTCGAGGAGGTCGAACCCCTTGAGCTTGTTGATGTGCCTGTAGACCGTGGCCTTGGTTGTCCCAAGGGAGACGGCGAGGTCCTCGACGACCCATGCCTTGTCCATCCTCAGGAGGAAGTGGTCAACCAGCAGCTTGTACGGGACGCTGTCCCGGATGTCCGTAGCATCGGTCTTCGGGTCGTAACCCTTCGGAAAATAACCCACCTGATTGAGGAAGAGGAGCGCCACCTCGTCGATGTTGCTGAGCGGCGTCAACGGCGTGTTGCTGACGACATTTAGCTCGAAGCTCATGCTGGTTGGAATCGGACCGACAATAGTTAATGGTTATGCTAGATTCCGTGCTGACGAACTCTGCCGCGCCCAGTGCAGACAGCGTGTCGCGTCATGGGCGACGGCCAGCCGGAGTCTGCTCTGCCTCGCTCAACAGTAGCCGGTCCGCGTCGGAGTCAGCTCCATATCAGGATTCGGTGACGGAGGCCTTTCTGTCCTTGGCCTCGGACTGGACCTACTGGACGGACGATAGACACCATCAAGACGATGGCCCCGACCGCGGCAACGACTGAACCGACGCCGATGCGAACAGCCAGTCCGTCGAGCCATGTGTATGCAACGTAACTGCTGGATGGAACCAGGACACTGGACCAGAACAGGGCCAAACCGGATAGAGTTCCCAGTCCCCCCACTGGTGTCACGATTGAGAGCAGTGCCCCGCCCACGAGTAGGATGGACACTGCGAACAGAACGGAGGGATCTACTCCCGTGACAGCCGGGATTGTCGCCCCTTCAAGGTCCAACCCCCCGCTGAGATAACTGGATGGGTACTCTTCGCTCATCGAGTAATCGTTTCTCATCATAATTGCATTCGGGAGAGCAAGGGACATGAGGACCAGGCAAGCGCCTATGAATGCTAGCAGGTTCACCCTCGCGCTCATCACGTCGTCTTGGCGGAACGTGAATAACCGCCCATACAGACCATCCATCTTCTTCCACGTCCGCCCTCCGATTGGGAGGATCAGACCGATGAGGACTATGGCCGACGAAAGAAGCGCTATCCACGCTCCATACTCCATCTCGAACATGACCCTCCTGCTGGTGTATGTGAAGTCAAGGCCGATGGAAATCATGAAGGATGGGACTGAGACTGCCTGGGCAAGGCCACATATCGGTGAGTGAAGAGACAGGAAGGCGCTGGCCACGAACACGACCATCAGCATCAATGAAATCATGTGAATGGGGGTCGTGGCCCAGGTAATGCCTCTCTCACCAAGGAAGAGATCCGCTGGTGAGCTGATCTCTTCCGCGGTAGCGGGATCATACGACGTCGCCGGCCCGACTATGGTCATCGAATACCAAGGCAGCATCGATGCGAAGATGCCGAGGATTGCTCCCAAGACCACGAAGAGATTGAAGTCCCATTTCCTCAACGGACCGCCCTCAATCTGGACTGAGCAGGACGACGCTATATGAATCGTCGTGTCATCCCGATGAATCCTTCGACAGTTCCCTCGCCCTCGCCTTCTCGAACTCCGCCTCGAGCTCGGCTAGAACCTCGCCGCGTATGGCGATGAACTCCTTGCTTGTCCTGTCCCTAGGCCTCGCCAAAGTGACTCGGATGTCCTTCTTGACGGTACCTGGCCTCGCGGTCATCACGACTATCCGGTCGGCAAGGTAGACGGCTTCGTCCACCGAGTGCGTGACGAAGAGGATGGTCTTCTTCGTCTCCGTCCATATCCGCAGTAGCTCCTTCTGCATGAGGTTCCTGGTCTGCGCGTCGAGGGACCCGAACGGCTCATCCATGAGGAGCACCGACGGGTTGTTGGCGAGCGCGCGGGCGATGGCCACACGCTGTTTCATGCCCCCCGAGAGCTGCTTGGGGTGCGAATCCTCGAAGCCCTTCAAACCGACGAGGTCGATGAGCTTGGTGGAGATTGCATGCCGTTCCTCGGGCGCAACGCCCTTCATCTCCGGCCCGAACTCGACGTTCTTCCTGGCGCTCCGCCACGGGAAGAGGGCGAACTCCTGAAAAACCATCCCTCTATCAGGGCCAGGGGCATCGACCGGGCAGTCGTTGAGAAGAATCTTCCCCCCCGTCTTCCTCTCGAGACCGGCAACGATCCTCAGGACGGTGGTCTTGCCGCAACCAGAGGGACCGAGAAGGCAGACGAACTCCCCCTCAGGGATTTCTATGTCGAAACCGTCTATCGCGACCAGCTCGGACTTGCCCTTCTTGAATGTCTTCGAGAGGCCCTGTATGGATATCCCGTTCATTTCATCCCCATCCATCT
>JBFYNF010000103.1:0-9741 GCA_041304525.1 Thermoplasmata archaeon
CATCTCGGCCATGTCTTCGACGATGGCCCGAAACCGACTGGCCGCAGGTACTGCGTGAACTCGCTCTCGCTGGACTTCGACAAGATGAGCAAGTAACGGGTTTGCAGGTGTCCGAGCGGACTCCGGTCCTGACCTCACCCGGGAGGGGAGGAAGTCCCGAGCTTCAGAAACTCCTCTTCGTCCTTCAGGGCCTGCTCGAATATCTCGAAGCCCTTCTCGAGCTGCGCCTTCGAGATGCACAACGGCGGGGCGATCCTGAACACGTTGCCGTAGAAGCCAGATGTGATAGTCATGAGGCCCGCCCTCCAGCACTTGCCTTGGATGTTGGTCGCCTCGTGGGGCTCCTTCGTGTACTGGTTCTTGACCAGTTCGACACCAATCATTAGGCCCCTGCCCCTGACGTCCCCGATGATCTCCCTGCGGACCTGCATCTCCTTCAGGAGCTTCATCGCGTAATCGCCAAGCTTCGCGGCTCTGTCCACAAGGTTCTCCTCGATGATTGCCTGGACGTGGGCTAGTCCCGCGGCCATCGTGATCGCGTTGCCTCCGAAGGTCGACGAGTGTGACCCCGGCCTCCACTTCCTCATGATGTCGTGCTTGGCGATGATCGCACCCAGCGGAACACCGCCGCCCAGTGCCTTCCCGAGCACAAGTATGTCTGGCACGGTGTTGAAGTGCTCGCACGCGAACATCTTGCCTGTCCTCGCGAACCCTGTCTGGACCTCGTCCATGACGAGGAGTGCGCCCTGGGCGTCACATATCTTCTTGAGCCTCGGGAGGAACTCCTTCGGGGGGACGACATACCCGCCCTCGCCCTGGATCGGCTCGACGAATATCGATGCTATCTGGTTGGTCGTGCCGCCCATGGTCAGGACCTGGTTCTCGAGATAGTCCATGCACCACATGCCGCACTCGGGATAGCTCTGCTTGAACGAGCACCTGTAACAGTACGCGAAAGGAGTGAACACTATGCCGGGGGACATGGGCCCGTAGCTGTACCTGAGCTTGAGCTTGCTGCTCAGCGCAAGGCCGGCGCCTACCCTGCCGTGGTACGAACCGAAGAACGCGACATGCTCGCTCCTCTTCGTATGGTATCTGGAGAGCTTGAAGGCCGCCTCGACTGCTTCTGCGCCGCTGTTGCCGAAGAACGTGCCCTTGAGCGCCTTGTTCGGCGATATGTCCGAGAGCAGCTTGGCGAAATGCGCCTCCTTGTCGAAGTACGCGTCGTTCGCCATCGAGTGTATCAGCTTCGCCGCCTGGTCCTGAATCGCCTTGGTCACCTTGTAGTGGGTCCATCCAGCGTTCTGCACTGCTATGCCCGACGAGAAGTCCAGGAGGATGTTGCCGTCAGCGTCCATCACCGCGGACCCTGACGCCCTGTCTATTGTGAACGTGAAGCACCTGTCGTAGGCGTAGGACACGTAGTCCCTGTCAATCTTGATGATCTCCTTGCTCTTCGGACCCGGGGCCCTCACGACGATCTTCGGGGCCTCTCTGGCCCAAGGAGCGACCCAGTCAGGTAGAGGGAACTCCTCTTCCTGGGGCTTTGCCTTCTCCTCGCATTCGACAGGCTTTGTCTGCTTGAGCGGTTCTGCGACCGACTCGTTCTCCACCATCTCACTCATCCCTCACTCCTCCTTGGAGGGGCTGTATGTCAATGCGCCCGTCTTGCAGGCCGTGACGCACTTGGGCTCGCCAAGACACAAGTCGCACATGTAGGCAGTTTCTATCCCGAACTCGCCCTCAAAGAAGACAGCGTCGTGTGGGCATCTCGGTATGCATGCCATGCATGCGAAGCATCGGTGCTCGTCGAGAGTCCAGTACTTTTTGTCATCGTGGAACTCCAAGAGGGCCGAAGGGCAGACCTCGCTAGGCGGACAGGTCTCGCAATGGAGACACACGACCGCCTTGTACTTGTCACCGACCTTGGTCACCTTTATCCTGGACCGTCCAACGGCCACGCTAGATCTGTGCGAGTCTATGCATGCTTTCTCGCACTCCAAGCATCCGTTGCACTTCTCGGAGCTGAAGACAACCCCGAACTTCTTCTTCGCAGAGCCCATCACAGTTCCTCCTGAGTAGCCACACCGAAACGAAAGGTCATGGTGTGTCGAGCCAGGGAGAGTCCGATCCTGCACTTCTGGTAAGCCACTGATACCATATATATTCTCGCAGACCGGGGTATTTGTAGGTTCCCTTCTTACAAAAGTGGACCGGACTTATTGAAATTCTTTCAATCAAACGGGGCTATATGTTGAAAAGTTCGCAATCCTGCACCCGGTATCGACCGCCTTTCGACGGAAGCAAAAGAGGCGGTGAAAAGAGGGCGAAGAAGAGAGGTTTTATCCATGATTACATATATTAACAGGGACGGAGCCGGGATAGCCGAGTATCGTCGCGGAGCCGCCGTGCGGCGTACGTTTCGGAGGGGGCTGTACATCAAACGCCACTTGTGGTGCATCACTTCAGGTGAGACAGCTTCGCCACGATGTCACCGAGCCCAGCCTCCTGCAGCGTGGCCTTGGTCGGCCTGCCCTGAGCGTCCCAGCCCCATAGCCCATAGTACTCGGAGAGCATCGTCTCGAAGGACGCCTTGGGCACTGACTTCCCAGCAGTCTTCCCGCTCGGCAGCGGTTCCGTCTCCATACGCTCGGGGAGGGTATCGTCCTTTCTCGCGAAGCCCTCCCTCACATTGAATGAGCGCGTCAGGTTCCATATCCTGCGACCGGCCTTCCTGAGAACATCCTCGGACGATGGCTGACCTGTGACAGCGGAATAGTACTTCGCCATGTTGGGGAAGTTCACACCGTAGAAGTCGCAGAATATGAAGCTCCACTTGATGCTCGTCCTAGTCTGATCCTCTACACACGTCGCGGCCTTGCCCTCAGTGCTCCACGGGTCTCCGGAACCGTAGGCGTCAGCCGCCACAGGCCATGCCCTGAGGTGACACGCGCCTCTATCCGAGGTCGCGTATGCGAGGGCCATGCCGATCGTGCCACGCGGGTCGTATGCCGGGTACTCGAGACCTTTGACATGCATCACGAGCTTCTCAGCACCGCCGCCAATCCTCGTGCCAGCGCGCAGAGCACCATCCGCCAGCAGGTCCCCGATGCCCTCCCTACTCGCGATGATGCCGGGCATCTTCGCGTACGCCTCTTCGTTCCCGAACCTTAGGTCCAGGCCGTTGACGTCCTTCTTCGACAGGGCGCCCTTCTCGTACAGGTCCATCGCGAGAGCCACCGAGTTGCCGGCAGAGATGGAGTCCAGGCCGACCCTGTCGCAATCCTCGACGAACTTGATCACTGCATCGATGTTGCTGATGCCGCAGTTTGAACCACACAGGCCCAACGTCTCGTATTCGGGCCCCTCGGTGGCAGCGCCGCTGAACGCTCCGGCCTTGACCTTTGACCAGCTTCCGCACGCGATTGCGCAGTCGAAGCACGCCTTCTTTCGCACGAGCACCCTGGCCTTGATAGACTCGGAGTTGATCCCACCATGGCCTTCAAACGTGCCGGCGTGCCAGTTCCTCGTGGGGAGGATGCCCGCATCGTTGCTCATGTCGACAAGGATCGGTGTGCCATCG
This sequence comes from Thermoplasmata archaeon, assembly GCA_041304525.1. Taxonomy (GTDB): domain Archaea; phylum Thermoplasmatota; class Thermoplasmata; order UBA10834; family UBA10834; genus UBA9653. The sequence continues at coordinate 3,584 of JBFYNF010000103.1, forward strand.
GTGATCATCCCCGCGTGGTCCGGGTTCCCCACGACATCGGTCTTGATCATCTCCTTGGCCATCGTCAGCAGGGAAGCCATGTCTGGAACCTCCACACCGAGCGTGCCCCTGGCGGCCACGGCCTTGAGGTTCTTGGCTCCGAATGCGGCGCCGGTCCCGCCCCTGCCAGCATTCCTCGTCAAGTCGTTCGTGACGCTCGATATGAGGCTGAGATGTTCGCCCGCCTGGCCGATGGACGCGACCCTAGCCATCTTCTCGCCTGTCTCCTTGCGGATGATCTCCTCTGTCCTGTAGGTGTCCTTGCCCCAGATGTTCTTCGCGTCCCTGATCTCGACCTTGCCGTCGTTGAGCCATAGATACACTGGCTTCTTCGCCTTCCCCTTGATGATGACGCCGTCATATCCGGCGTACTTCATCTCGGGGCCGAAGAACCCTCCGGCATAGCTATCGAGGAAAGTCCCGGTCAGGGGTGACTTCGTGACGATGACATACCTGCTAGTGAGCGGGACCAGGGTGCCGACCAGAGGTCCGGTCCATATGGACAGGATGTTGTCAGGTGACATCGGGTCCGTGCCGGGTTTCAACTCCTCGAAGAGGTACCTGGCCCCCAGGCCCTTCCCGCCGACGAACTGCTTCGCCCATTCCTTGTTAAGCGCCTCCGTGGAGATCTTCTCTGTGCTGAGGTCTACCCTCAGCACCTTGCCTGTGTATCCGTCCGCGGCCACCTCAGTCACCCCTCTTCAGAACACCCTTCGGACAGACATCGACGCACTGTGGGTCTCCGCCGCAAAGGTCGCATTTGATGGAATAGGATCCTGTCGGATCGATCCAGCAGCCGTTGTAGGGGCAGACATCGACGCACGCGCCGCAGGCCGTGCACAGCTCCTTATCGACGTAGTATATCCCCAGTTTCTCGTTGAGTTTGATAGCCTCTACGGGGCACGCCTCGACGCAAGGATGCTCGTCACAGTGGATACAGTAGTTGAACTTGAACTCGCCAGGCTCCGGGAACACGTCCTCCACGTTGATCCGCGACTCGCTCGGGTTGAACTTGCCCACGTGGGATGCCGAGCACACGAGCATACACATCTGACAGCCAGTACACTTCTCAAGGTCTGCTTTCAGGCCTTTGCTCATCGGTTCCTTCCTCCTAAGACTAAGAGCTCTCGGCGAAGGTCAGCTGACACAGGCGCCCATCTCTGCGTGACGTCATCGACGGACATCCCTCCACGCGGCTTATCCCCCTCAGAGAAACTCCAGGCCTATGAATGCGGGTGCCGTATTTAGTAGTTGCCGGTTTTTGAGCCGAGCCAGATTGCAGAATGTTCGGGCAACGGGGGCCAGCCAGGCTCACTCAGCGATATGCTCGGAAGAACACTTCGTTCCGCTGGGCTGAATAAAATCTGCATTATATATATTCTGGTGCATTTAATACTTGGCGGGCCGTTTCACGGACTGAACCGGCCCCCCCTCAAAAGGTAGTTATACAATCAACTGTCGTAACACGGGCTGCATGATCCCCGAAGGAACCAGGCTGATGTTGATCGATGACGAAGGACGCAAGTATCTCACCGTCGCCAGGAAAGGGATGGTCGAGGTGAGGAAGCTCGGAGTCCTGGACGGCGACAGACTGTGTGACTCCTCGTTCGGGGACAGGCTCGATGTAGGCGGACGCAGGTTCGTCATCCTGCAGCCGAGCCTCAGGGACCTGCTATCGATGATCGAGAGGAAGGCCCAGATCATCATCCCGAAGGATAGTTTCTTGATACCTCTGCACCTGGACATAGCCTGCGGCAGCAAGGTTGTCGAGGCAGGCGTGGGGTCCGGAGCCCTCACCCTGGTCCTCCTCAAGACCGTCGCACCCCAAGGAAAGGTCTTCTCGTACGAGCTCAGGGCGGACCACGCAGATGTCGCCCGGCGGAACGTCGAGATGTCCGGATTGCAGGGGTCATGGGAGCTCAAGGTCGGAGACGTGTGCGCCGAGGCGCTACCGAATGGCTTGGACGCAGTTGTGCTCGACATGCCCAATCCGTGGGACGCACTCCCCAACGCGCTGAAGTCGCTAAGGGTCGGTGGCCACATTTGCTGCTACCTGCCGAACGCGAACCAGCTGGAGCAACTCGTGAATGCGATGAGAGGCTCCGGACTCGCTGAAGTGTATTCGTTCGAGACCATCCAGAGGGAGATGGTCGTTCACGAGGGCGGTGTGAGACCCAGTTTTGAGACGCTTGGTCACACGGGCTATCTGGCGTTCGCGAGGAAGATGTAGACGGGTCGAACGACACTGCCCAACACGCGCTCGATGTCCACGCGCGCATGCGCGGTGGCCTCCCTTAAGTCTAAGTACACGCTTGAGTAATGCCGTGATGGTGAGCTAGAGTTGGTTGTTGCTGAAGTCAGGGTCGAGCTCAAGAAAGGCGTGGCTGACCCTGAGGGTAAGAACACTCTTAAGGCGCTCGAGCTGCTGGGCTTTGAAGGCATCGTGGACGTCAAGACCGTCAAGGTGTTCGAGATCGAAATGGTTGGTAGCGCGGGAGAGGCCGAGAAGAAGGTCCAGGAGATGTGCGAGAAACTGCTCGCCAATCCCGTCATACACAACTACTCCGTCAAGCTGAAGTGAGGGACAGTATGTCCGCCGACAAACTGTATTCAAGACGGCCGACCCCGTTCGAATTGATGGACATAGACCTCGCGTCCGCGACCGACGATGAGATCATGGAGATCAGCCGCGAGAGCGGCACAGGCCTATCACTCGAGGAGATGCACAGGGTCAGAGAGCATTTCTCTACGAAAGGCAGGAGCCCTACCGATGTCGAGCTCCAGTCCATAGGGCAGGCCTGGAGCGAGCATTGCTGCTACAAGAGCTCCAGGGTGTTCTTGAAGGAGTATGTCTTCGGCATCAACACTCGCCATGTCATCGACAGAGGCGACGCCGGGGTCATGGAGTTCGACCGGGACCACGCCTACGCCCTCAGGATCGAGAGCCACAACCATCCGAGCGCGGTGGAGCCCTATGGCGGCGCCGCGACGGGCATTGGCGGAATCATCAGAGACGTGCTTTGCATGGGGGCGCAGCCAATCGCGCTGGTCGACCCGTTATACTTCGGCCCGCTCGACCTTCCGTTCAAGAAGCTTCCCGAGGGGATCAAGCATCCGAAGTATCTTTTCGGAGGAGTCGTCGCGGGCATCAGGGACTACGGGAACAGGGTCGGGCTGCCGACCGTGTCCGGGGGAGTCTGGTTCGATGAGAGCTACATCGGCAACTGCCTCGTGAACGTGGGCTGCATCGGCATCGCGGACAAGAAAGACATCCGGCGCAACGCGGTCAAAGGGCCGGGAGACGTACTCGTGCTCGTTGGCGGCAGGACCGGCAGGGACGGTATCCATGGAGTCACATTCGCATCAGCTGTTCTCACAAAGAAGAGCGAGACCGAGTCGAGAGGGGCCGTGCAACTGGGCGACCCCATCATGAAGGAGCCCGTCATACATGCGGTCCTCGAAGCGAACGAGAAGGGCCTCGTGAACGGGATGAAGGACCTGGGCGGCGGTGGCCTGTCGTGCGTAGTCGGCGAGATCGCACTCGCAGGCGGCTGCGGGGCGGAAGTGGACCTGTCCAAGGTCCCGCTCAAGGAGGAGGGGCTCGCCCCGTGGGAGATATGGGTCTCCGAATCGCAGGAGAGGATGATGCTCTCCGTATCACCGAATAACCTCGACGATCTGCTGCACGTGTTCAAGCTCTGGGACGTCCCAGCGACACCTGTGGGCAAGGTCATCCCGGAGAAGGTCGTAAGACTGCAGTTCCAGGGCGAGAAGGTCTTCGACCTCGAGCTGGAGTTCCTCACCGCCGGTCCGCTCTACTGCAGACCGTGCAGCACCGAGAGGTCAGGGAAGGCCAAGAAGGAGAAGCACCCGAAGGCCAAGGCCAGGTACGACAAGGAGCTTCTCAAGCTGCTCGCGAGCCCAAACATATGCAACAAGGACTGGATCATACGACAGTACGACCACGAGGTCAGGGCGAGCACGGTCATCAAGCCTCTCCAGGGCAAGCTGGGACACTCGAGCCACGGGGACGCCGCCGTGCTCAAGCCGGTCGAGGAATCGTTCAGGGGGCTCGCAGTGGCGACCGCATCCAATCCGTTCGCAGTCGGGGCGGACCCATACCGCGGAGGCAAGACCTGCGTGGACGAGGTCTGCAGGAACCTGGCGGCCGTCGGAGCTAGGCCACATTCAATGACGGACTGCCTCAACTTCGGCAACCCCGAGAGGCCCGACAGGCTCTGGGAGTTCAGGGAGGCGGTCAAAGGCATCGGCGAGGTCGCAAAGGCCCTCAACGTGCCCATGCCCTCAGGCAACGTCAGCTTCTATAACGAGGCCCCCACGGGAGCCGTCCTCCCGACGCCGACGATCCTCGGCTGCGGGATCGTGAGGGACGTGAGGAGGTGCGTCACATCCGACCTGAAGAGCGAGGGGAACATCCTCGCGACCATAGGCGCCACGGGACCGGAGATGGGCGCATCCGCTTACTATCGCATGTGCAAGTGCCACTCATCGACCGTCCCTGACGTGGACATCGCCGCACTCAAGGCGGGCATGGATGTCGTCATCGGAGGCATCGAGCGCGGCGCGGTCGTGTCGTGTCATGATGTATCCGACGGCGGGCTTGCTGTGACACTGGCCGAGATGTGCATAGGCGGGGACATCGGCGCAGAGGTCGACCTGACGAAGATGGGCAAGCTGCGAGCGGACGCGAAGCTGTTCTCAGAGAGCAACAGCAGGTGGGTCGTCGAACTCAGGAAGGGCAAGGAGAAGCTCATGCCCAAAGATAGGAAGGCACGCATGGTCAGGATAGGCACGGTCGGGGGCGACAACCTCCACATTTCCTCCGGCAAGACCCTCGTTGACTCGAGGGTGGATCGGCTCGCGAAGAGCTTCAACGAGACCCTTTGGAGGCTGGTCTGATGAAGATCAGCAAGGTCAGGGTCTGCGTGCTCAGGATCGAGGGGACCAACTGCGAGGAGGAATCGTATCTCGCGTTCAAACGGCTCGGCGCGAAGCCCGAGAAGGTGCACCTGAAGCAGCTCACGGGCATGGACGTGTCAGCTGACGAGAAGCGCTCGCTGTCGGACTACCACATACTCGTGCTGCCTGGCGGGTTCTCTTCAGGAGACTACGTGCGCGCGGGCGCAATCTTCGCCGCGCGCATGAAAAGCCGACTGTCGGGGGACATGGTAGATTTCGTCAAGTCCGGGAAGCCCGTACTGGGGATATGCAACGGTTTCCAGATACTCGTCGAGACTGGCCTGCTTCCCGCGATGTCGGGCGTCATGTCCGATGTGCCCGAGGCTGTGCTGGGCACGAACGACTCAGGCAGGTTCGAGTGCAGGCCCACCCTTCTCAAGAAGGTCAGCAGGGGCAGGTGCGTCTTCACGACGAAGATACCGGACGACAAGATATCCCTCATACCATCCGCGCACGCGGAGGGGAAGCTGATGTTCCCCATCGAGAAGCGCGACCGGATACTCAAGGAACTCTCGGAGAACGACCAGGTCGTCTTCAAGTACGTCGACCCCAAGGGGAAGCTAGCGGGATATCCATGGTGCCCGAACGGCGCCGCCGAGAACATCGCGGGCATATGCAACAGGGACGGGAACGTGTTCGGCCTGATGCCACACCCGGAAAGGGTGTTCTTCAGGTTCACGCATCCAGACTGGACCAGGAGCCCGGACGGGCCGGGCGACGGCAGGGCGGTCTTCGAGTCGGTGCTGGACTATGCGTCCAAGAAACTGTGACGGCCCTCAGAGAGACACTATGAGTTCCACCTGGTCGCTGTCCTTGAGCCCGAGCGAGCGCCTGAGATGGTACTTGCAGATGACCTCGATGATGTCTGAGTGATGTGACCTCACTGGGATGACCACGGCGCACTCCATGTTCCTGATGGTCGCGAGGAAGCACTTGACGTCCCCGAAGGTCCTGCCCTCCTTCTCGAAGCCTTTGATCACGATGCCCTCGGACTTCCTCAGTATGTCCATCTTGGACAGCTCGTGCTGGTCTATCCTGAGGTTGAGCGTGCCCTCGTACGGCTTGAACCAGAGCTTCTTCTGGAACTGCTCGGTGTATACCTCCTGGTTGACGTAGTACTGCCCCTCCCCGAGGCCCGA
>JBFYNF010000104.1:0-40169 GCA_041304525.1 Thermoplasmata archaeon
TTCACCATCGCAAGAGGGAGAAGCCTCTTCCAGCCCAGGTTCAGTATCTGGTCGACCCTGACTCTCGGGAGGGACCATCTCATCCACTCGATGACGACGAACACGATGTACGCCTTGATCAGGAACCATATCTCGTCAGGGATGATGGCCGGTCCGTTCCAGCCGCCCAGGAAGAGCGCTGTCGCGAGGGCGCCGCCCGCGTACCCCCTCAGGTATGAGGTCATCATGAAGAATCCGAAGCGCATGCCGCAGTACTCCGTGGTCCATCCCTCGACGAGCTCCGCCTCGGCCTCCGGCAGGTCGAACGGCGTGACTTCGACCTCGGCCGCGATGCATACGAGAAACACTATGAACCCTATGAACAACGGGATGGCGAACCATATGTCCGCCTGGGCCTCGACCACGCCGACGAAGCTGAAGTCCCCCGACAGGAGGAACACGCTCGCGACGGCCAGCAGGAGCGGTATCTCGTAGCTCATCATCTGGGCCGCGGACCTCATGCCGCCTATGAGCGTGTACTTGTTGTTGGACGACCAGCCCGCAAGCAGTATGGAGAACGGCGCGATGGCGAAGGCCGCGAACGCGAAAAGCACGCCCGCCGGCACGAAGGCCCCGTCCATGTTGGTCGCGACGCCGAAGTTCGCGCTCAGAGGTATCGTGGCGAGTATCAGGAACGATGAGCTGACGAATATGACCGGGGCGAGGATGAACCCGAGCCTGTCGGCGTCCCTCGGCGTGATGATCTCCTTCACGAACAGCTTCATGCCGTCCGCGACGTTCTGGAGCCATCCGCCGATCCTGTAGCCCACGTAGTAAGGTCCGTAGAAATCGAATATGCGCCCGCTCAGCTTCCTGTCTATCCAGATGAAGTTGAGTACGTTGACGATGGCGACGATGAGGACCACAAGCACCTCCAGAAGGATGGTCATGACGGCGATGTGACCGTCCGATGCCGCGAGGTCACCTACGCCCGTGAAGAAGTCGCCGAACACCCATGGCAGGAAGTCGCCGAGCCAGTACCAGAGGTTGTTGACAAGGTCCACGAGCCAGACGATTATGATGTTGCAGAATTCGTACAGGTTCATGGCCTCACCTATCGTTCTCGCCTATGCACATGTCGAGGCCGCCCATGATGGCCACGACGTCAGCGACCTTGTAGCCCACCAGGAACTTCGGTGCCGCCGACACGGTCACGAATATCGGGCTGCGGATCTTGAGCCGGTATGGCCTGTCCGTACCGTCGCCGACAGCGTACATCATGCCCTCGCCTCTCGGGTCCTCGACCCTGGCCATGCCTGTGCCCGCGGGGGCGTTCCTGGGCGCGACGACCCTCCACTTGCCCTTGGGCATCTTGTGTATGGCCTGGCGGATGATCCTGCAGCTCTCCCACATCTCATCCATCCTGACCCTGTACCGGGCGAAGCAGTCGCCCTCGGTCCTGGAGCAGACCTGGAAGTCCATGTCGGCGTACGCCTCGTATGGCCTGTCCTTACGCAGGTCATACTTCGCGCCGCTGGCCCTCATCGGCGGGCCCGTGACCCCGAGGTTCATGGCGTCGTCCCTCTTCAGTAACCCGACGCCCGTGTTCCTCATCATGAATATCTTGGAGCCCTCGTAGAGGTCCTCGTACTCCCTCAGCCGCTGCTCCATGTAATCGCACGCTCTCAACGCCTCCCTGTCCCAGTTCGGCGGGAGGTCGTGCGCGACCCCGCCTATGCGCGTGTAGTTGTAAGTGAGCCTCGAGCCAGAGAGGTTCTGGAGCAGATCGATGAAGACCTCCCTGTCCCGCATGCCGTAGATGAACCCGGCCATCATGCCCAGGTCCACAGCGTAGGCCGCGAGCCACATCAGGTGCGACGCGATCCTCTGCATTTCCAGGACCACGACCCTGATGTACTGGGCCCTCTCGGGGACCTCGAGGCCCATCAGGTCCTCGATGGTCCGGCAGTAAAGGTGGCTCCAGCTCATGGATGAACCGTAGCAGAGCCTGTCTGTGATCGGTATGACCTGCGGATATGTCCTGTTCTCACAAATCTTCTCGATGCCTCTGTGGAGGTAGCCGACCTCGGGCTCGGCGTCGACGATGGTCTCGCCGTCAACCTTGACGCGAAGGTTCCACAGCCCGTGCGTCATCGGATGCTGCGGTCCCATGTTGATCCACATCTCGGCCGTTCTGGTCACCCCCTGAAATCCTTCCGGAGCGGATGGTAGAGCGTGTCCTTCAGCATCAGTATGCGCTCCAGCTTCGGATGGTCCTTGAACGTGATCCCCATGAGATCATAGGCCTCCCGCTCCTGCCAGTTGGCGCCGCCCCAGATGTCAGAGACGGAATCTATCGTCGGGTCGTCTTTCGGTGTCTGGGAGATGAGCTCCAGGGTGATGTTGTTCTGATAGCTGCTGATGTGGTACACGACCTCGAACCTGTCCGGGTAGTCGACCGCGGATATCATCGACATGTGCTCGAAGCCGAGGGCGTCCCTGAGGAGTCTGCACGAGTCGTGCAGGTCTTCCCTCTTGATGCGCGCGCGCACTAGACCGGGCCTCACTCTTGCGATGCTGGATGCGGAGCCCGGGAACCGGTCCACGAGTTCCCTGAGGACCCTCTCCTCCGGGTCCCCGTCTATGCGCGTGGGCGCCTTCTCGAGCTCCTGCGCATCGCCTCGGTTCTCCTGCCCCCCTCCGGTCATGTCTTCGTCCCCCGATGTCCCGTCACTTGCCCGTCAGCAGCCCCCGCTTCTCAGCCTTAATCTGCTTCTGCAGCTTCAGGAATGCATCTATGAGCGCCTCGGGCCTGGCCGGGCACCCTGGAATGTAGATGTCGACTGGTATGAACTGGTCCACGCCCTTGACCACGTTGTAGCTGTCGTAGAACGGACCGCCGGATATGGCGCACTCGCCCATGGCTATGACCCACTTGGGCGCCGGCATCTGGTCGTAGAGCCTCCTGAGGACGGGCTTCAGCTTCTTGCTCACAGGACCGTTCACGAGCAGGATGTCGCATTGCCTCGGGGTCGACCTGTATATCACGCCCAACCGCTGCGCGTCGAACCTGGGCGCCGAGGCGACGGCCATCTCGAGGGCGCAGCACATGATGCCGAAGTGCAGAGGGTAGAGCGAGTTCCTCGTGGCCCAGTTGAAGAAGTCCTTGAGCACGAGGTCGAGCGCGCCGCCGACCGGCGAGCGTTTCAGGACGACCGCGAGGGCCTCGTCTGACCACTCGATGAAATCCTTCGAGCGGAACATCATGACCTGCCCGAGGGATGGCTTGTCCTTGCTCATATCCAGATTATCTCCTCCTTCTTGAGGGCGTACATTACGCCCACGAGAAGTATGCCGAGGAACATCAGCATGAACACCTTGGCCAGGTCGCCCATGCCGTCGAATACCAGAGACCACATGAGCACGAAGACGGTGACGAGGTCGAACGCGACGAACAGGATCGCGTACATGTAGTACTGGAAGTGGAACTGTATCTGCGCCTTGCCTATGGGGACCTCGCCACACTCGTACGTGGTCTCGCCGCGTGGGTCGTGCTTGTCAGGGCGGAAGTAACGTGACAGCAGGAAGACGACCGCGGGTAGGAGGAGCGCTAGGAGGGCGAAAATCGCGACACCCATATAGTCCTCTGCTAGCATCGCCCTCGGATTCACAACGGAGTATTAAGGGTTTTCAGTGGAAGCAGGGGTTGACAACACAGGTCAGTATCGAACGTTTTCCAACCTGGGCACTGCATATTCGATTCGCGACGAAGTCCCTCGAAGATAGAATGAAGGTGGGGTTTGAGGGGTTTGGTACACGCGCCCGGGCTCACCGGTATCTCGTCCCGCACTTGGCGCAGAACGACGCGTTGGGGTCTATCTGGTTCCCGCAGCTCGGGCAGTGTCCAGTCGCCAATGCCTGGGCTGCCATCTGCGGCTGTGGGCCCATTACCGGCTGCGGGGGAGTCTTCCTTCCGCCCATGACGACCACTATGACCACGACCACAATCACCCCGATGATGACTATGACAGCAATGATCGCGCCCCAGACAAGCGCCGATATGCCTTCCTCGACCTGGCCGTATGAGTCAGACAGGTCGAAGCTCAGGTGAGCGACGGTCGTGCCGTTGTTGGTCCATGTGAGCGTGTAGGTGCCCGAGGTGAAGGCGATGATGAACGCGCTCCACGATTCTTCGTCGGCCACGTGTGTGTACACGCCTCCCATTGGGTCCTCGACGACGAAGTCGAGGGGGACGTCGCACGTCCACGAATACTCAAGGGATTCAGTGAAGGAGAGGCTCACCTCGACCGCGTACGAATCCCCTGATAGAATCGCATGTTCGTCGGCCGAGACACCCGACGCGAGCGCAAGCGCCGACACCAAGCACATAGCCATGAGGGCTGAGACAACCCTGTTATTCATCTTGAACAACCTCTGGGGACACAATCGCCCTCCGCTGGATATTAATCTTTGTGATGTCAAGGCCTTGCCAGCCAGCGGTCGTAGCTGACAAGCATTTAATAGGCCCGCCGAAGTTCACAGTCAGCATGGCCAGACCGGACCTGGTCCTGCTACACCCTCCGAGCGTCATGGACTTCAGGGAGAGAGCCATGCTCGCTGGGCCCGTCAGCGACCTGATACCGTCAACGCCTGTGTTCGAGATGTATCCCATCGGCTTCACGACGATAGCGTCTCACCTCGAGTCGAAGGGGTACGAGGCCCGGATAGTGAACATCGCCAACAAGATGCTGATGTCGAAGAGGTTCGACCCTGAGAGGTTCGTCAAGTCCATCGACGCGGCCATGTTCGGCATCGACCTCCACTGGATGCCCCACGTACAGGGGGCGCTCGAACTCGCGAGGATGGTCAAGGCCCACCATCCGGAGGTGCCCCTGGTCATGGGGGGCTTCAGCGCGTCTTACTATCATACTGAGCTGCTCACGAAGTATCCCCAGGTCGATTTCGTCCTCAGAGGTGACTCGACCGAGCTCCCGGCGGAACTACTTCTGGAAGCTGCTGTGAAGGGCAAGGGGTTCGAGAATGTCCCGAACCTTTCGTGGAGGAGGGATGGGGCCGTCAAATCGAATCCCCTGACCCACGTTCCAGACACCCTCGACGACATCGTGATTGATTACGGCCTCATGGTGCGGAAGGTGCTCAGGTACAGGGACCTATCTGGCAACATGCCCTACAGGAACTGGAAGGTCAATCCCATGTCTATCGCTGTTGGCGTGAGAGGCTGCACGCACAACTGCTCGAACTGCGCTGGCTCATGCGATTCGTTCGCGAAGAACTTCGGACGGACCAAGCCCGCCTACAGGTCTCCCGAACTCCTGGCCGAGGACATCTCGAGGGCGGAGGAATACATCAAGGGCGCGACCTTCGTCGTTGGGGACATCAGGCAGCCGGGAAAGGCGTACGCCGACAGGTTCCTGAAGGAACTCAAGAGTAGGGGGATCGGGAACGAGGTCGTCATCGAGCTGTTCACGCCTTCAGGGAAGGATTTCGCGAAACAGGTGGCTGGAGCCGTGGACAGCTTCAGCGTCCAGATGTCGCCAGAGACCCACGACGACGATGTCAGGAAGGCACAGGGAAAACCATATACCACCGCGGGCCTGGAGAAGTCCGCAGAGGCGTTCCTGGACGCCGGGTGCAACAGGTTTGACATCTTCTACATGATCGGCCTGCCTACGCAGACCCGGGAGTCTGTCGAGGGGACGGTCAAGTACACACGCTTGCTCTATGAGCGGTTCAAGGGCGGTAGGTTGTTCCCGTTCATCAGCCCGCTGGCGCCGTTCCTGGACCCTGGGGGCAACTCGTTCGAGCACGCGGACGCGTTCGGGTACAGGCTGTTCGCCTCCACGCTCGAGGACCACATCAGGCTCGCTACCATGCCCAGCTGGAAGTACGTGCTGAACTACGAGACGAGGTGGCTCACCCGGGATGCGATTGTGGACGCCACATACTCCGCGGGGCTCGGTCTCAACGCCATCAAGAGGGACATGGGGCTCATAAGCGAGGAGGTCGCCGAGAGGGTCGAGCGGAGGACCCTCGGGGCATGCGAGATGATGAAGAGGATAGACACGATAGTCTCGCACGGAAAGGCCACGGGGAAGGACCTGGAAGACCTCAGGGAGGTCGCCTCCAGGTTAAGCGAGTCCACAGTATGCGAGAAGGAGGAACTCGACTGGTCAGAGAGTTCCATATACGCGAGTATACCGAGGATGGTCGGCGCCCTTCTCAGGGGCAAGTGAGACGGCCGACGGAGCGGCTCAAGGTATATCTCCCGCGTGTACGATTGCGGCCCAGGTGCATGCATGATCCTCGGCGTATACGGTTACCAGGACTCGGGGAAGACGACGGTGGTCGAGAAGCTCGTCAAGACCCTCGTGAAGGACGGGTTCAAGGTCGCCTCCCTGAAGCACTCGGCACACGCAGACCTCGAGGACTCTCATGGGAAGGACACATGGAGACACGCAGAGGCTGGCAGCAATCCGGTGACCCTCATGACCCCCGAGGGGGCGGTCGTGCGCATCCGCGGGAAGGCCCCTGTCGAGAAGCTCGTGCGGATGCTGAAGGACTCGTTCGTCCCCGACGTGGTCATCATAGAAGGACTCAAGGACGGGCCATACCCGAAGGTTTCGTTCGGCGACATCAAGCCACGGAAGGGGACGGTCATGTCGAACCCGTCAATGGGTGAGCTCGTTGCGTACGTGAAGAACGGGGTCGCGGTCGAATGCGTCCTTGGTTCGTTGCCCGGCCTTGACTGTCACAAGTGCGGCCTTGACTGCCTCTCGATGGCAGAAGCCATCGTCGAAGGCAAGAAGACGATTCAGGACTGCGAGGAACTCGCCTCGAAGGATGTCATGATCACGGTAGGCGGGAAGAGGATCGCCACGGGTGCGTTCGTCTCCGAGATCGTGGACGACACCATCAGGGGCATGCTCAGCAGTCTGAAAGGATACGAACCCGGAAAGGATGTTGAGATTCGTCTCCAGGCTAAGAGCAGGGATTCGAAAGGGCGCACATCCAAGCGAGTCTGAACAAGGCCGTGACCATCCTGCGCTAGGTTTATCAACATCGAAGATATGACGACAGCCAGGAGCTCATAGGGCCTGAGCCGAACAAGAGACCGGCTGAGGCCACGGGGGAGCAGCAGCGAACCAATCCGGTGACATTCATGCGGAAGATCTCTGAGATCGAGAAGGACCTCGACGCGTGCCTACAGTGTGGATATTGCAGGGACCCGTGCCCTGTCTACAAGACCATCGGCTGGGAGTCCGCGACGCCGAGGGGCAAGGTGTATCAGCTCAAGCAGATCAAGAACAGGAGCCCAGTGGACACCCTTTTCAGGAGGAACGCCAAGATCGACAACAAGTTCGTCGAACGCATCTTCCAGTGCACATCATGCGGCGCGTGCGAGCACAACTGCCACGTCGAGATCAACTTCGCACCTCTGTGGGAGGAGGTCAAGGAGTGGCTCATATCCGAGGGCTACGGCCCGATGGAAGCGCACAAGAAGATCAGGGAGAGGGTCGCGCAGAAGCGCAACCCGTATGACGAGCCCAAGGAGAAGAGGCCCGCCTGGCTCCCCAAGGACATCAAGCTCTCCGACGACCCCGAGGTCGTCTTCTTCACTGGTTGCACTGAGGCGTACAGGATGACCCCGCTCGCGGTAGCGACAGCGAGACTGCTCGACAAGGCCGGCGTGAGGTTCACGACCATGGGCGAGGAGGAATGGTGCTGCGGCTCGCCCCTGCTCAGGACGGGACAGAAGGCTCCAGTCAGAGATGAGCTCGCCCCGCACAACGTACGTGAGATGGAGCGTCACGGCTGGAAGACCATGGTCACCGCATGTGCCGGCTGCTACAACACGATCAAGAACGACTACCCGAAGATGGTCGGGAAACCCTCGTTCGAGCTGTTCCACATAACCGAGTACCTGGACAGACTCATCAAGGAGGGCAAGCTCAAGTTCCCCAAAGAGTTCAAGAAGAAGATAGCGTACCACGACCCGTGCCATCTGGGCCGGCACGCGAAGGTGTACGACCCTCCGCGGAACATCCTGAAAGCCATCCCGGGGGTGCAGGTGGTCGAGATGAAGCACGAGAGGGAGGACGCAATATGCTGCGGCGCGGGCGGCGGCTTCAAGAGCGCGTTCAACGACATGGCCGAGTCCATCGCTGCCGACAGGGTCCGCGAGGCTGTGGAAGCCGGGGCGGAGCTCATCGTCACATCGTGCCCGTTCTGCCAAGTGAACCTGATGGCGGGCGCGAAGAAGGCCGGCCTGGACATCAAGACCTTGGACGTCTGCCAGGTCGCGTTGCAGTGCGTCTAGACTCCAGACGAGCCCTGACGGCGTCGCTTCTCAGCTCTCTCAGAGCGTCGGAGGCAATCCAACGAGCCGCCTTGGAATCGAGGCGGGATATCTTGACGGCCATGGCGATGGCCGCCTTGTTCAGGCGCTGGTCCCGCTTGCCTATCTGCCTGAGCGCCCAGTTGACGGCCTTCCGGACATAGGCCCTATCGTCCGTGGATTCGCGCAGGATCATCGGCAGCCAGCCAAGGAACACCGAATCGGGGGCCTCCTTGTCATGTACCGCGAGCACGGCCATGAGAGCGAACGAGGCCCGCTTCACGAACTCCTCGTCCCTGGAGCTCCATTCAACCGCCTTCTCGTAGGCGAATCTGGTCCGGTCGAACAGGTGAAGGCAGGCGCCGTCACAAACGGCCCACGAGTCGAAGTCCTTCGCCCATCGCTCCATCTGCGCATCGGTCACCTTGCTCGGATCGTCCACAAGTATCGCAAGATGCCTGGCCTCGTACACGCCTGTCCGCCAGAGGTCCAGGGCGAGGGAGTGGTCCTTGCCGAGCCTCTTCGCGAGGCTCACAAGGTCCGGAGTCCTGACCCCGAGTATCTCCTTCCCACGGATGCCGTACCTGGCCAGCTCCTCGAGGTCACATGGCCTCGCGAGGTGCCTGAGCTCCGAGACGACCTCCAGGGCATCCATGCCAGCACCTCAGATGCCGGTCCACGGGACGCCCTTGTGGGCGCTCATGACGATCTGGGTGTCCGTCTCCTTGACGCCGTCGATCTTGAGGAACGTGTCGATGAACTCCTGCAGCTCGGTCATGCCGACGAACAACGCCACCACGAGCAGGTCGTACTCGCCCGTCACCCTGTACACTGCGACGACCCGGTTGTGGTTCACGACGTGGTCCACGACCTTGTCGAGCTTGTCCGTGACGGTCTTGAGATGTATGTACGCCTTCACGGTGTTCTCTATGAGCCTGTAGTCGATGTGTATCGAGAACCTCATGATGATCCCGCTCTCGATGAGGTTCTTGATACGCCTCCTGACCGTGGCCTCCGTCACCCCGAGCTTCTTGGCTATCTCGGAGTTGCTCATGCGGGCGTTCTCCCTTAGCTCGCAGAGGATGCGGATATCAGTCCTGTCGATGGGCAGTAGCTTGAGGTCAAGGCCCTTCCAGCGCTCGAATATCTCGCACGGGAACTGGCTCTGTTGAGGCGTGTTCATGTGATCCCGTCGTCCTGTACATGCACGCAGTACTTCAAACTAACGGAATCCAATCAACAAGGCGTGTCGTTCGTGCCCTTTTCGTACATCCTATGCGCATTTGGCAACGAAAGCTCTCATGAACGACGGCGAAACGCGGTCATTTCCCGTACCGGCGGACCCTCTGCTGATACGACCTCACGGCCCTGAGGAAGTCGATCTTCCTGAACCCGGGCCAGTACACATCGGAGAAGTACAGCTCCGAATACGCCAGCTGCCAGAGCAGGAAGTTGGAGATCCGTTCCTCCCCAGAGGTCCTGAGTATGAGGTCCGGGTCGGGCAGGTCTGATGTGTACAGGTAATCCGCGACGACCTTCTGCGTGATGTCGTCGATCTTCAGCTCGCCATCCTTGACAGCCTCGGCGAGTTTCTTGATGGCGTGTACTATCTCCTCTCGGCCACCGTATCCCACCGCGAGGTTGAACGAGTATGCACTGTAGTCCTTCGTCTTCTCCTCCGCGTAATTGATGGCCTCCTGGACATCGTCCGGGAGGAGGTCCTTCTGGCCCAAGACCCTTACCCTGATCCTGTGCTTATGGACCCTCTCATCGTCGCCGAGGCTCCTGAAGTTCTTCACGAACATGTGCATCAGGGTCTCGACCTCGTCCCTGTCCCTGCCCACGTTCTCAGTGGAGAAGGCGTACACGGTGAGGGCCTTTATGCCAAGCTCGAGGCACCACTCGAGCATCTCCTCGAGCTTCTGCTTCCCCTTCTCGTGCCCCTCTGAGACCAACAGGCCGAACTCGGTCGCGTACCGTCTGTTGCCGTCCATGATGACGGCCACGTGGTGAGGCACTGGCTGCGCCATCACCTCCCTGAGAAGCCTCTTCTCGTAGGTCTGGTATGCGGTCCCGGATATGGCCTTGGATATCTCGCCAGTCATGTCCGACCGAGCCTCTATACGCGGGGCGGATTAATAACTATAGGTGCTTGAAGTCCTCGGGGAGGCCCGCGCTGTACAGGCCCAGGTCGACGCAGCCTATGGCCGCCACGGCACCTATCGCCCCCCGCCTGCCTGTGACCTCATGGATTGAAATGCCCGACTTCTCGGCCACGTGCTCCGCGTCATGGATAGATAATATAGTATCCTTGGCCTCGGCCCCGAACCTCACCGCGGTCGCGGGGACATCGATGCCCTGGTACGATGCCATGGCCGTCTCGCTCGAGAAGGTGTTGTCAGCGACGTACTTCTGCGCCCACTTCACCGCCTTGTCGACCTCGTCCGGCAGCACGGCGAACGCCAGGGCCGTCGAGGCGCAGTTGGTCGTCTTCTGGGGCGCGTGAGGGTTGAGCTGGACGATCTTGTGCGTCAGGAAGGTCGCGTGTGGCATCTCCCTCCCGAGCCTGAGGCCCAGGACCCACGTCGCGCCCTTCTCCTTCGTGTCCGTGTCGTCGATCCCCAGGATGAGCCTCCTGTGTAACGGGGTCGTGATGCGTATCTCGACCTGCCTCGCCCCGCCGACCTCCTCGTCGCTGAGGAACTCGGCCTTCTCGACGCCCTCGGCCTGCGGGAGGCACGCGCCCACGCCCACGCTCGCGCCCGCGAGGCCCATCCAGGTCGTCTCGACCTTGCCGTCCCGTACCACGAACGACTTCAGTGCCTGCCCGCCTGTCTCCTTCGACGCGGGGCCGAAGTGGACCTCGCCCTCGCCGATCCTGACATCCATCACGAGGGTCGTACCCTGGACCTCGACATGGTCCACGACGCCGCCAGCCCTGAGCCTGTTGACTGCGTCCCACTCGACTGGGCCCTGCGCGCAGCACTCCTCGAATATCCTCGCCCTGCCTATCCGCTCGTCGACCATCGTGATGAGCCTCCTCGCGAAGAGGGGCCCGTGCCGCTGCCTGATCTCGAGCGGAGTGAAGACCTTGGTCATCAGAATCAGACTTCCATGACCTCTCCGGGCATCATTATCTTGACCTTGGCCTTGGACTCCTTCTTCACGAGCCTCTCGAACTCCTCGGGGTCCTGCTCGATCTGAGGCCATGTACCGTAATGCATCGGCACCACGATCTTCGGCCTGATCAGCTTCGTCGCGAGCGCAGCCTGCCTCGGGTCCATCGTGAAGAAACCACCGATCGGCAGCAGCGCGACGTCAGGCTTGTAGAGGTCTCCCACCAGCTTCATGTCCCCGAACACGGCCGTGTCGCCAGCGTGGTACACGACCTTCCCTGAGTCGATGACCATGCCCGTTGGCATCGCGGCGGAGAACTCGAGTCCGGGCGCGCCTATGCTGGAGGAGTGGAACGCGGGGACCATCGAGATCTTCGTGTCCCTGAGCTTGATCGTGCCACCCAAATTGAAGCCCGTCGCCTTGACCTCGCACTTCTCGAGGTAGAGCGACATCTCGACTATGCACGCGACCTCCGCTCCGGTCCTCCTGGCAATCGCGACCGCATCGCCCAGATGGTCGAAGTGCCCATGCGTGACGCATATGATGTCACAGTCGACCTCTTCGGCCTTCACGGCCGCCTTGGGGTTGCCCGTGAGGAAGGGGTCGATCAATATCCTGTCCTTACCATGCAGCAGGAACGCGGAGTGTCCCAACCACTGTATCTTCATTCAGAACATCCCGGTGCCATCAATGACTCCGGCCTATTTGTTGGTTTTGAGGCGGTGTCAGGGATTGCCCCTGGCCATGTACCGACCCACCAGGTCTGGCATGCTGAGAGCCTTGATGTCGCCGGACTCGTACACGAGCCACTTGCCCTTGAGGCCTAGGAGTCGCCCGCGGTGGACCCCATGAGTCATCTGGAGCTGCGGGGCTCTGGACAGGGGCAGTTCCAGGGGATAGCCAGAGAGCCGTCTGAGGGGCTCGACTGAGAGACCGTACTTCTCCGCGATGGTCGTCTTCAAGCCCTCGTACCGGGCCTCCATCCCGTGGACATCCAGGACGCGAGAGAATCCCGACAGTATGGTCTGTTGCCTTATGCCCTGCGGGAGGTCCAGCTTGGAGGCCATGTCCTTCTCCGCCTCCCTGGCCCTCTTCCTGTTTGGGTAGCTCCCGATGATGGCGAAAGCGTCCGCACCCTGCTCGACCAGCCTCTTCCCGACCCTGCGGGTCGAGCTCATGCCCACCTTGACCATCGTGTCGTAGAACGCGAGGTAGAGCACATGCTGCCTCCTGCAGAACTCGCTGTCACATATCTCGCCCTCGCACTTCGGCTCGAAGATGCACTCCTGGTCCTTGATGAACGACTCGCCCGCACACAGGTCGCATTGCGGGAACTTCGTGACGGGAGCGTTGTTCGGACACGGAATGTAGGTCTCGCCTTCAAAGCGGCCAACGCATGTCTTCTTCTTGCTGATGACGAAGTCCGCGGGAGCCATATCCAGTTCGACCGTCTTTCCCCTGGCGGTGTCGTAGCATGTCAGTCTCGGCTCGAACTTGTCCCAGTAGAACTCGAGCACGTGCAACGGGAGCCTGTCCTCAAGGCCCTCGAGCCACAATTGGTCGGCGCTGACGAACATCCAGCATGTGTTCTGGTCGGATAGGTAATAATCGTTTGCCCAGAGTACGCGAACGTAGTCCGCTACTGACCCTCGTCCTCGGGCGGCAAGTCCTGGCGCGGGAAGTCCTCAGGCGGGGGCTCCTCGACATGAGGCTCCTCCGCTGGGGGCGGGACGTCGCTCGGGAACTCGGACAGGTCCACCTCAATCCTCTTCAGGTACTGGGGGGGTACATCGGTCGTGAGGTACACTGTCCTCCCGGCCTTCTGGATTACGATGCCGTCGTCGGCCGCAGCCTTGGAATTGACCTCCAGTATGATCGGTTCGGGTGTCCTGACCCTCCCCGCGTTGACCGCGTCGCCGACGGTCTTGCTCAGGTGCACCTTCTTCCTGTCAGACGGCTTGAGCCCGACCTCGAGGACGATGTCGACCTCCTCGGCGGTTGTCGGGTAGTAGAGCGTGTCCGGGGCGCCCACGGCCTCGGTGTCGAGCTCTATCTCGAAGGAGTGGGCGTATGTGGCCCTGATCATGCCGTCCCTGTGCTCGTACCTCCCCTTGTCGTCAGTCTCGATGATCGCGACAATGTGGTGTGGTCGCAGCCAGTGGTAGCGTCTCTGCTTCCTGTGGAGGGCATCGACGAACGCCCTCAGGTCCACGAAGCCCTGTCTGTCGACCCTGAGGTCGAACCTCTCCGGAAAGTGCCTCAGCACGCCTGCCATGGTCCTGCTCAGCCTGTCCAGCTCCTCGTCGTTCATCAGGAACCGGCCCTCGTCTCCGCAGACGGGGCAGAACTCCGCTCTGAAATAGCCGTGGTTCGTGCACTCCTTCAGCAAATGTCAGACCTCCGAACGCATCTGGAGAACGTGCCTTGGGATATAGTCTTTTTCGTGAGGTGCACATTGACCGGCTACGATGCCACTCCGAGCGCGGGACGGTCGTTGAGAACGACGAGGCACCGTGGCCATCCTTCCCTCAGAGGGGTTATATACACTCGAATGGAGTCACGGTCGCCAGAGTGAGAGTGGGTGAGGAGTTGGCACGGAGAGACGCATACGAACAGAGTAGGCTCGCGGTCAGAATCTCAGCAATCATACTCGTAGTGGTCGTCGTAGGCTCCGGCATCTGGATCCTCAGCAGATGGTCTGAGATAGACTGGATTGCGAGGGATGTCGGTGGCCCGGCGGACGGGGAACTCTCACCGAGTGTCGCTTTGGATGACACTGGGAGACTCCATATCGTCTGTGTCAGCGGAGATGGACTTGTTTGCACGGTCGAGGACGAACTGGGGACCGCTGCGGAGACCGCGTTCACGTGCGATTGGGACCCCGGGAGCGTTTGGCTCGCACTTGCAGTCGATGAGAACGGTGCAGACCACATAGCAGCCGTGTCCTACATTCCAGGCAATGCGTCCTGGGCACTGACCTATACGACGAACGCCGAGGGGAGCTGGGCTACGACGACGGTCGACGTGGGCCTGACACCTGCGCCTCCTTCTATCGCGGTGGACTCGCTCCGCGCTGTTCACGTGTCGTATTCGAAGCATTCGAACCTCACATACGCGACGAACCACGACGGCGACTGGGAAACTCACGAGATAACAGCAGGGAACTACCTCGACCCAGCCTGGGACTGGTGGGTCACGTCCATCGCATTGGATTCGGAAGACGACCCCCGCGTCGCGTTCGCTTTCAGGTACTACGATGGCATCGGGTATGCAGAGAACCTGACAGGAGAGCCGGATATCACCATGCTCGTGCCCTTCATGGGACTTCCTCCGTGGCCCTGCAGTTATCCGTCCCTCGTCGTCGACTCAGACGACGTGGAGCACCTCATGTACTTCCAGGTCAATCAGAGCGAACCAGACTCAATGACCCTGGTGCACTCGACACTTGCAGAGGACGCTTGGTCGCATCAGTACGTGGAGGTCTCGCCATACTCGACACCCTCCACCATGTTCACCTCCGCCATCATCGACGGAGACGGGGTGATCCACGTCTGCTACCGTGGCACGGACCACATGGGAATCGTGAGCGGAGCGGGAACGGACGACCCGCAACACTGGATATTGAATGTCTACCCGGACAAGATGGGGGCGCACTTCGACGTCGGAACCGATGGTGAATTCATCGTCTCGAAACCCTATGGAAATGTCGGATACATCACCGACCAGCCCACCTCGGCAGAGCGATTACCGTACGTCCAGGACCGCCTGATTGCGGGCTCCGTCGCGATATGCTTGGCGGCCCTCATGCTGTTCAGTGCCTCGAGAACCATGCGCCGTGAGCGGACATGGCATGATGAGCCATCGAAAGAAGACGATGATACAGCCAGAGTCCAGCGGCCACAGGACTGAGCGGCCCGTCCGGGGAAGGCTTAATTACCAGCTAGCGATACCGTTTGAAAAGCGACAGCGGAACAACTCATATGCTGCACGAACGAGGAGTGCACATATGAGGTGGGGAATGGGGAAGACGGAGCTCTCGATTGGAGGAGGTTGGGGCCGACATGAAGCGGGCCGTCGTCATCGGAGGAGGAATCGCAGGGATACAGGCATCCCTGGACCTCGCTGACCGCGGGTTCGAGGTCCACTTGGTGGAGAAGAGTCCTTCCATCGGTGGCCACATGGCACAGCTCGACAAGACGTTCCCGACGAACGACTGCTCAATGTGCATCCTGTCCCCGAAGATGATCATGTGCGCGGACCACGCGAACATCAAACTCCATACATATTCTGAAGTCGAGGGGGTGTCAGGCGACTTCCCCAAGTTCAAAGTCACGATCAAGGAGAAGGCCAGATACGTCGATGTCACGAAGTGCACGGGCTGCGGCGACTGCATCGCCAAATGCCCCGTGAAGGTCCCGTGGGAGTTCGAGGAGGGACTCGCGCAGCGGAAGGCCATCTACCTCCCGTTCCCGCAGGCGGTCCCGAGGAAGGTCACGATCGACGGGGACCACTGTCGCATGATCCAGAGCAAGAAGTGCGGCGTGTGCAAGAAGGTCTGCCAGGCCGGAGCCATTGACTATGACCAGAAGGACAGATACGTGGAAGTCGATACATCCGCCATCATCGTCGCCACGGGCTTCGAGCTCATGGACACCAGCGTGATGTCGCAGTACTGTCTAGGTGTCTGCAAGGACGTGGTCACGTCGCTCCAGCTCGAGAGGATACGGTCCGCGTCCGGGCCGACGGGGGGGCACCTTGCGAGGCCTTCAGACCACCAGGAGCCGAAGAAGCTCGCGTTCGTCCAGTGCGTCGGCTCAAGAGACTCGCACACGCACGGATACTGCAGCAGCGTCTGCTGCATGTACGCCACCAAGGAGTCCATACTCGCCAGGGAACACGCGCCCGGCCTCGAAGCCACCATATTCTACATGGACATGAGGGCGACGGGGAAGGGGTTCCAGGAGTTCGTCTCGAGGGCGAGGCAGAACTACGGGGTCAGGTACATCAGGTCGCGTCCCGCCAAGGTCCAATCCCCTGAAGGGGGAAGCGGGGTGCTGGTGAGCTACGAGACCAGAGGGCTCTCCGGTGAGTCGGTCACCGAGGAGTTCGACATGCTCGTGCTATGCCCGGCCCTCATACCGTCCAAGGGCGCCAAGGAACTCTCCAAGACGCTCGGAATCGACCTCGACGAGGATGGATTCATAGACACTCCCGACTTGGCCAGACCGGTCGACACCTCGAGGAAGGGAATACTCGCCTGCGGCTTCATCAGCGGGCCGATCGACATACCGGACTCGGTCTCCCAGGCGTCGGCGGCGGCTGCGCGCGCGGCCGAGCTCATCGAGGGAGGTGACAGGTGATGACCAGGATAGGCGTGTTCATCTGCCACTGCGGGCACAACATCGCCTCGACCGTCAACGTCGAGGAGGTCGTCGAGTACGCCAAGACCCTCCCAGGCGTCGCATACGCCGGTCACAACCTCTATTCCTGCTCCGAGGAGGGCCTCGGTTCGATCAAGAGGAGCATCAAGGAGAACGACCTCGACAGGGTCGTGGTCGCGGCTTGCACGCCTAGGACCCACGAGCCCCTCTTCAGACGGGCGTGCGAGCAGGCGGGCATCAACAAGTACCTTTTCGAGTTCGTCAACATCAGGGAGCATTGCTCCTGGATACACGCGAAGGAGCCCAAGGAGGCGACCGAGAAGGCCAAGAAACTCGTGGCTATGGGGGTCGCGAAGGCCGCCCTGCTCAAGCCACAGACCGAGGGCGAATCGGCCGTGCTCCCAGCGGCGGTGGTCATCGGCGGAGGTCTCTCAGGGCTCGCGGCTACATCCTCACTCGTGGAACAGGACATCGAGACACATCTGGTGGAGATCACCGACCGGTTGGGCGGGCTCCTCTGCGATGTGACGACAGTCGGTCCCGAGGGCAAGGACGCGCGCGCGCTCATCGAAGAGATGGTCAGGAGAATCGAAGCGTCGCCGAAGGCGCACATACACATGAAGGCCAGAGTCTCCGAGGTCAAGGGGTTCATCGGCAACTTCGAGGTCACCATCAACGACTGCGACGGACCCGTCAAGGTGCCCGCCGGCGCGATCATAGTAGCCACGGGGACGAGGGAACTCGTCCCGACAGGAGAATACGGGTTCGGCAGATATCCGCAGGTCATCACTCAGCTCGATCTGGAGAAAAGGCTCGCCAAGGGGGAGAGGCCGAACCGGGTCGTGTTCATCAACTGTGTGGGGAGCAGGCAGCCTGGCAGGGAGTACTGCTCGCGCGTGTGCTGCAACGTGACGCTCAAGAACGCGCTCAAGCTCGCAAAGGCCTCACCCGACTCGAGGATACACGTGATCCACAGGGATATCATGAGCAGTGGCATCGCGGCCGAGAAGCTGTACAAGGAGACATCTGACAGCGGCGTGAAGTTCCTGAGATACGGTCTAGAGAGCCCCCCCGAGGTCATTGGGGATGGGGACGGCGTCAAGGTCCTGGTCTTCGACGAGACGCTCGACGAGACCATCCATCTCGAGGCGGACCTGGTCGTGCTCGCGGTGCCCATGGTACCGCCGGACGACTCCGAAACGACGGCGAAGCTGCTCAAGGTGCCCAGGGACAAGTTCGGGTTCTTCCTCGAGGCGCATGTGAAGCTCAGGCCTGTCGAGTTCGCCACCGATGGAGTGTTCATATGCGGCTCCGCCAGATGGCCAGTGAGCGCCAGGGAGTGCATCTGGCAGGGCATGGCGGCCGCGGCCAAGGCATCCATACCGATCAAGGAGGGCAAGGTGGTCATCCAAGCCATCACGGCCGAGGTCGACCCTGACAAATGCGCGGCGTGCGGGAACTGCGTGCTCGCGTGCCCGTACGATGCGATCGAGATCGTCGAACAGGATGGACGAAGAGCAGCCAAGGTCAACGAGGCGCAGTGCAAGGGATGCGGCACATGCGTCGCGGCGTGTCACAACGATGCCATCAGCCAGAAGGGGTTCACCAGCAACCAGCTCACCG
Organism: Thermoplasmata archaeon; assembly: GCA_041304525.1. Lineage (GTDB taxonomy): Archaea > Thermoplasmatota > Thermoplasmata > UBA10834 > UBA10834 > UBA9653. Next base: position 18,457 of record JBFYNF010000104.1, read on the forward strand.
CGATGATAGACGCACTAGTCAAATCGGCTCTGGAGGCGTCGAGATGACCGAGTTCAACCCGACCATACTGGCGTTCTGCTGCAACTGGTGCTCATATGCTGGGGCGGACCTGGCGGGAGTCAACAGGCTCCAGATGCCGCCGAACGTGCATGTCATAAGGGTCATGTGCAGCGCGAGCGTGAAACCCGAGTACGTGTTCAAGGCGATATCCCAGGGGATCGACGGCGTCCTGGTGCTCGGGTGCCACATAGGCGACTGCCACTACCTCACGGGCAACCACCGGACCGCGAAGCGCATACCCGTCGTCAAGAAGATACTCAAGGACGTCGGACTCGACGACAAGCGCGTCAGGCTCGACTGGGTCAGCGCCGCCGAGGGAGAGAAGTTCCAGCAGGTCATAACCGAGTTCGTGAACGAGGTCAAGGCTCTCGGGCCCAACCCGCTCAGGGGGGTGAGGATGTGAACGACCTCACGAAGAGGTTCTCGGAGATAGCCTTCGAGGAGCGAGGTGCTGACCATCTGCTGCTCATGGTCGAGCGGCACGGGAACGTCGGCCCAGTCCTGATCTCAAGAGGAGAGGACCCCGGCGACGCCAGGACGGACGTGCCATACCAGCTCGTGACCATCCTGACCAACATACTCCCGTTCATGGGCAAGGCCAAGGTCGCCCTCGTGTGCAGGAGGTGCGATGAGAAGGCTCTCGCGGAGCTCGCGAAGAGAGGGATCGTCGATGATGCGAGCGTCGTTAAGATAGGGCTCGCGTGCTCCAAAGAACAGGTCCAGAGATGCAGATGCTCCGACTGCGTCCCGAGCAAGGTGGACATCGGAGAACCATCAGAGCCCTGCCCAGAAGACGCACTTGCAGCAGAACTCACGGCGATGAGCACGGAGGACCGCGCAGAATTCTGGAAGCGCCAATTCAGGAAGTGCAACAAGTGCTTCGGGTGCACGGTCAACTGCCCCGTCTGCTTCTGCGACGACTGCGTGCTCGAGGAGCGGACCTACACACCCGAGGAGGGCATACCGCCAGGGCAAGCGTTCCACCTGATAAGGTCGTTCCACCTGGCGGACAAGTGTGTCGAATGCGGTGAGTGCGAGCGTTCCTGTCCCGCTGACATACCGCTCCTCACGCTCAGGAAGATGGTCAACCGGGACATGAAGGATCTGTTCAACTACACCTCAGGAGACAGGGAGAGGAAGAGTCCGCTCCTGACGACTCTCGACGACCAGCCATTGGAGGATGATGTCCATGCGTGTTGAGCACGTGCTCACCACGTGCCCGTATTGCGGCACTGGCTGCAGGTTCTACCTGCAGGTCGTCGACAACAAACTCATAGGGGTCGTGCCCTGCAAGACCGATGAGATCAGCCAGGGCAGGCTCTGCATCAAGGGATACAACGCGCACGCGTTCGTGCAGCATCCGGACAGGCTCACGCATCCGATGGTCAGGGAGGGAGGGCAGCTCAGGAAGGCGACCTGGGACGAGGCTCTCGACAAGGTCGTCTCCGAGCTGAAGAGGGTCTCGGCCGAGCATGGACCCGACTCCGTCGTCGTGCTCGCGTCAGCGAAGTGCACGAACGAGGAGAACTATCTCTTCCAGAAGCTCGCCAGGGCCGCCATCGGTACCAACAACGTGGATCACTGCGCGAGGCTCTGCCACGCATCGACGGTCGCGGGCCTGCTCATGTCGTTCGGGAGCGGCGCGATGACGAACACCATCCCGGAGTTCGAAGACGCCGACTGCGTGCTCGTGACCGGGTCGAACACGCTGGAAGCGCATCCACTCATAGGCGCGCGGATACTGCGCGCGCACGATAAGGGCGCGAAGGTCGTTGTCATTGACCCCAGGGACACGCCACTCTCAAGGATAGCGCATACAAGCATCCACCAGCAGCCAGGCACTGACATCGCGTGGATCAACGGCATGATCAAGATCATCATAGACGAAGGGCTCCACGACGAAGCGTTCATCAGGGACCGCACATCGGGCTTCGACGAGCTAAGGAAGACCGTCGAGCCGTACACGCCCGAGAAGGTCGAGGATATCACCAGGATACCGAAGCAGGAGCTCATAGACGCCGCACGCACGTACGCGAACGCCGAGAAGGCGATGATAGCCTACGCGATGGGCGTGACGCAGCACAGCAATGGCACCAACATAGTGCGCGCGCTCGCGAACCTTGCCATGGTCACAGGGAACGTCGGGAGGGAATCGACCGGGGTGAACCCGCTTAGGGGTCAATGCAACGTCCAGGGCGCCTGCGACGCTGGCGGTCTCCCGGACCTGTTCCCAGGATACCAGAGGGTCGAGGACGCTGATGCGCGGAAGAGGTTCGAGGCCGCATGGGGCAGGACGCTGCCCCCGACCAAGGGCACTACCCTCACATGCGCCATCAAGGATGTGCTCGTCGGCAAGGTCAAGGCCATGGTCATATTCGGCGAGAACCCGATGCTCTCCGACCCGGACATCGCACATGTCGAGGAGGCTCTGAAGGAGCTAGAGTTCCTGGCGGTCGCGGAGATATTCCCGACCGACACAACGAAGCTCGCGGACGTGGTCCTGCCAGGCGCGTGCTACGCTGAGAAGGACGGCACATTCACATCTACCGACAGGGCCATAAGACCGCTCCACAAGGCGGTCGACCCGCCGGGCGAGGCAAAGCCAGACTGGGTGATCGCGTGCGAGCTCGGAAGGAGACTCGGCGCCCAAGGGTTCGACTTCCCGTCACCGGCGGATGTCCTGGACGAGATGGCGAGGCTCGCGCCCATATACGGTGGCATAAGCTACGATAGGGCGGACAAGCAGGTCCTCAGATGGCCCTGCCCGACCAAGGACCACAAAGGGACACCGGTGCTGCACATTGGAGGCTTCAAGATCGGCAAGGGTGTGCTCGTGCCCGTCGACCATGCCCCGCCGGCCGAAGAGACCTCGGAAGAGTACCCGTTCATACTGACGACCGGAAGGAACCTGTTCCACTTCCACACGGGAACTATGACCAGGAGGTCACCGAAACTGGAGCGGGAGGCACCTGAACCGTATGTCGAAGTCAACACCGCCGACGCGAAGAGGCTCGGCATCTCCGACAGCGGCCGCGTCAGGGTCTCATCGAGGAGAGGCGAAATAACGCTCAAGGCAAGAGTCACTGATTGGATCATGCCAGGCGTAATCTTCATACCGTTCCACTACGCCGAGGCCGCCGCGAACAGGTTGACCAACCCCGCGCTCGACCCTGTGGCGAAGATACCCGAGTTCAAGGTCTGCGCGGCGCAGTTGAAAAAGGCGTGAGATGGCGGGCGCGCAAGCGCGCGCATCCGCCTGTTTGCTGGAGTTTCACTTCTTAACTGGCGGCTTTATGACCAGGGCCATGGCGAACGTCACCAGGGACGCTATGCCCACGGCGACGAATACCCATGTGAAGCTGCCGCCTGACCCGGCCAGGAGACCAGGTATAAGCGAGCCCAGTATGCCGGCCGCTCCGTAACCCGTGAACACGAGGCCGTAGTTGACCCCGAGGTTCTTGGTGCCGAAGTAGTCCGCCGTGGCCGAGGGGAACAGAGCGAAGTTGCCCCCGAACGTGAACCCTATCGCGGACGCGAAAGCGGTCAGTCCTGCGAACTGGATGATCTCACCGGTCGGCTTGGCCCACACGAACGCGGCCGCACCGAACAGTACGAGCGCCTGGACCAGGAAGACGAGTCTCATCGTCTTGTTCCTTCCCAAGTGGTCTGAGATCTTGCCCCAGCCTATCCTGCCAGCGCCATTGAACAGCGCCAGGATGCCCGCGATGGTCTGTGCCTGGGCCACGACCAGCATCGTCTTGGTCGGGTCGAGGTAGGCGGCGACGTTGCTCACGTTGCCGATCATCATCAGGCCCGCTGTCGCAGACAGGAGGAACATGAGGTTCAGCAGTATGAAGGACTTCGACTTGATCATCTCGTGCCAGTCGTAGTCCACGCCCTGGCCGTTGTGCTTCGAATTGGCGTTGAAGCCCTTCGGGAGCCAGCCAGCTGGCGGGTTCCTGAGCAGCTGTGCACCCGCGACGACCATCGCCACGAAGATTATGCCCATGTACAGGAACGAGTTCGAGAGCCCATCATCCGAGGCGTTGATGATGTACTTACCCACCTGGGTGAATATGAACGCGCCAGCGCCGAAGCCCGCGACGGCAATGCCGCTCACGAGCCCTTTCTTGTCCGGGAACCACTTGACAACTGCCGCGAGCGGGCAGACGTACCCCAGGCCAAGACCTATGCCGCCTATCACGCCGTACGATAGGTACAGCATCGCGATGTTCTCGGTGAAGAACGATGCGACGACGTACCCAGCGCCGAAGACGAGGCCGCCCAGGGTCGCGACGACCCTCGGGCCTATCTTGTCCTGCAGCCGGCCCGCGAATATCATCGTCACGGCAAACACGGCCAATGCGGTCCCAAATATCCCAAGTATGTAGAACGAAGTCCTCGAGTAGCCCAACGTCTCCGAGAGCGGGCCTGTGAATATCGAGAACGCGTAGACGGAGCCGAGGGCGAGCTGTATCAGCAGCGCGCCTACAACGGGCAGCCATCTGTTCGGTGTCTTCCCCTCACTAGCAGTTTCCATCTTATCTCTCCGGCAAATTATGTCCTTTGATCTCCATCGTCTCTCAGACGAACCTGACGGCCCCGGTCTGTATGTCGAACATGGCGCCATACACCGCGAGCCGCTCTTTCCTGACGGCTTCCCCGATCACCGCGCTGCAGTCGACCAGACGCCTCACCTGGACCCGAACACTGGTCTCCGCGACCTTGTCCTGGTCCTTGGCGTCCAGGCCTTTCAGAGTGGACTTGGCGACATCGATGTCCGCCATGACGCTCTTGAGGTTTGCGACGTCGCAGCACTCGCAGGAGGCCTTGACTGCGCCGCAGCAGGTATGCCCCATCACCACGATGGCCTTGATGTCGAGGTGGGCGGTGGCGTACTCGAGGCTGCCGAGCACGCTCGGGTCCGAGGCGCAGTTGCCCGCGGTCCTGACGACGAACGCGCTCCCCAGGGAGAGGTTGAAGACCTTCTCCGGGTCAACGCGCGAGTCAGAGCACGCGAGTATGGCCACGAACGGCTCCTGCTTCTTCGAGAGCTTGGACAGCATGCAGGGATCGGCTTTGCTCTTGAACAGCCCGTTGCCGTCCATCAGCCGCCTCTTGACATCCTCCGCCTGGTCCATGCCCTCGTACTCCTTGCAGTGGTCGAACGCTGATATCGGAGGGGCTGGGCCCCTCCGGGAAAAGAAAAGGGTTTGCCTAGTCGTCCAGGGTAGATATGTCGCCAATGGGGAGGCCGAGCTCTCTAGCCCTCAGCAACCTCCTCATGATCTTGCCGCTCCTGGTCTTCGGGAGCGACTTGACGACCTCGATCTCCCTCGGGTACGCGTGGCCCGCGAGCCTGCTCTTGACGTGCTTCTGTATGTCCGCCTTGAGCGCGTCGCTCTCCGTGTGGCCTGGGGTCAGCACGATGAACGCCTTGATGATGTTGCCCCTCAGGTCGTCTGGCTTGCCTATGACGCCCGCCTCTGCCACGGCCTCGTGCTCTATGAGCGCGCTCTCGACCTCGAACGGTCCGACGCGCTCGCCGGACGTCTTGATGACATCGTCAGCGCGGCCGACGTACCAGAAGTACCCGTCCTTATCGACCTGTGCTGTGTCGCCCGTGTAGTACCAGCCGTTCCTGAAGTACTCGTTGTACTTCGCGGGGTTCTTCCAGATCTGCCTCATCATGGACGGCCATCCTGGCCTCAGCGCAAGGTTGCCCTCCTCGCCCTGCTCCAGCACCTTCCCGGCCTCGTCGACGATGGCTGCCTCGACGCCCGGCATGGGCTTGCCCATCGAGCCGGGCTTGATGTCCATCCCCGGGAAGTTCGTGATCAATATGCTGCCAGTCTCCGTCTGCCACCATGTGTCGTGGAATGGCTTGTTGTCGAAGACTTCCTGAGCCCACCTGACGCCCTCGGGGTTGAGCGGCTCGCCGACGCAGTAGAGCGCCCTCAGGCTCGACAGGTCGTATTTCTTCGGTGTGTCATCGCCCTTCGCCATCAGCATCCTGACGGCCGTCGGGGCGGTGTACCAAATGCTCACCTTGTAGTTCTGGATGGTCTTGTACCACCTGTCGGGGTCGAACCTGCCGCCGAGCCCAATCTGAGTGACGCCGTTCGACCAGGGCCCAAGAACACCATAGACAACGCCGGTGACCCAGCCAAGGTCCGCGCCACACCAGTATACATCCTCGTCGTGGACATCCAATACCCATTTGGCTGTGAGGTGTGCCTGCACGATTCCCTTGTGGGCGTGAACGACTCCCTTCGGCTTGCCAGTCGAGCCTGACGTGTAGAGCAGGTACATGAACTCCTCAGGGTCCATCGGCACGGATTCGAACTTGTCGGAGGCCGCGGCCATTTCCTTCTCCCAGCTCAGCTCCCCAGGGGCAACGTCCTTGCCGACGATGATCGTGTGCTTCATCTCGGGCAGCTGGCTCTTGACCTCGTAGAATCTCTTCTTGAGGTCGCTGTCGGTGACCAGGCAGACCGCCCCGCTGTCCAGGAGCCTGTCCTTGATCGCGTCCGGGCCGAACGCAGGGAACATCGGGCTGGCGATTGCACCGTACTTAATCGCGCCCAGGAAACCCGCGTAAAGCTCCGGGGACCTCTGCAGGAAGAAGAATACCCTGTCCTGCCTCTTGATGCCCAGCTTCTTCATCAAGTTCGCGAATCTGTTCGTTTGTTCGTAGAGTTGCTTGAACGTGACCTTCTGCGCGTTGCCCTCGCCATCGTCGTAGATGAGCGCGATCTTGTTGGCGTTCGGTCCCTTCGCATGCCTGTCAACGACGTTGTAGGCCGCGTTGATCTTCCCGCCAGGGAACCATTCGACCAGCTTGTCGGCATCCGACCACTTGAAGGTCTTCCTCAGGTTCTCGTACCCCTGCAAGTTGGGCTTCAGCCTCAACTTCGCAGGGTCCTTCTTGATGATCCCGCCGCTTATTAGCTCAGTACTTTTCTCTGCCATCTCTTCACATCCAATTTCGGTCCGAGCCCGTCTCCGGGGACATCTTACCGGACCATTCTCGTGACTTGGGGCCGCCTCGTGCCTGCACTGCATGCGCCACGCTGATGCCCGTAGAGTGCGCATCCGTCGCTGCGGCCCCTGACGCACTTCACCGAAGCGTATCGTCCGGGCCGCTGAGGCTTATCCCGGCGACGGCATTTGTGCTGACCTTATAAGGTTTTTCGATGCGACAACGGCGATTTCACACAGTCGCGTATGTGCGTAGTCGCGCACTGCTGGTTGCCGACTGACGATATTCGTCAAAATACGACGAAAAGCGAAGCGAAACGGGCATGGGCGCTGGGTTTCGACCCTCAGGTCGTCCGAACGGTGACGCAATGCGGGGCCAGACACCGGAACTGTATGACGCCTTCGATTCTCGAGGTCGGAAGGGCTCAGCCCTTCCAGCCATGGTGTATCTTCGCGGCTTTGACCGTGTTCTTCATGAGCATCGTGATGGTCATTGGGCCGACGCCGCCCGGGACTGGCGTGATCGCCTTCGCCTTCTCCTTCACGCTCTCGAAGTCCACGTCACCGACGAGCCTGAATCCACCCTTCGCGGTCGGGTCGCTGATCCTGTTCACGCCGACGTCCATGATGACGACGCCTTCCTTGACCATATCGGCCTTCAGGAAGTTCGGTACCCCCATTGCAGCGACTATGATATCCGCTCGAAGCGTGAACTCCTTGAGGTCCTTCGTCCTCGAATGGCATATCGTCACAGTAGCGTCCGCGCCAGGGGCCTTCTGCAGCAGTATGTTAGTAATCGGCTTGCCCACGATGTTGCTCCTCCCCAGGACGACCACGTGCTTACCCTTCGGATCGTTCCCGCTCCTCATGAGCAACTCCTGGACCCCGTGAGGCGTGCACGGTAGATAGCAGTCGGCCGCCCCGACGACCATCTTGCCAACGTTGACCGGGTGGAACCCGTCGACGTCCTTGCCGGGATCTATCCGAACGAGCACCTTCTCCTCGCTGATGTGCTTCGGCAGGGGCAGCTGGACGAGTATGCCATCGAACTTCTTGTCCGCATTGTACTTGTCGATGAGTGCGAGCAGCTCCGCCTCCTTGGTGTCCGCAGGAAGCCTGATCGTCTCGGAGTTGATGCCCAGTTCCTGGCACGCCTCACCCTTCTTCCGCACGTACACCTGGGACGCTGCGTCCTCGCCCACTATAATCACGACCAGGCCGGGTGTGACGCCGCCAGCCTTCATCCTGGACACCTCTTCCCTGAGCTCCGCCCGGATGCTCTTCGCCACCTCGTTTCCGCTGATGATCTGAGCCGTCATTCTCAACGCCTCCTGGAACGGGATGCACGCGATTTACTTAAGTGTTTGGCGGGTTGGTTCGCCAGGTCCGGATGGCGTGGATCAGACCCGTTCCATGCATTCGTGAGACTCGATGTGAAAACTCCGAAAGGCTTTATTATGCAGTTATTATACCGGTTCAAAGGGGGCTCAAAAATGGCGATGAAGCCAGACATAGAGATTGCTCAGGAAGCGAAAGTGCAGCACATTGAGAAGATCGCGGAGAAGATCGGTCTTTGCCGCGACGACCTCGAGTTCTACGGGAAATACAAGGCGAAGGTCCCCCTTGATGTGCTGAAGAAGTTCGACAAGAACAAGGATGGCAGACTCATCCTCGTGACCGCCATAACAGCCACAAAGGCTGGCGAGGGTAAGACCGTCACATCGATAGGTCTGTGCCAGGGCATGGGGAAGCTAGGCAAGAAGGTCATGCTGTCCCTGAGGGAGCCGTCCCTGGGCCCGACTTTCGGGATCAAGGGAGGCGCGACCGGTGGAGGATACTCCCAGGTCTATCCCATGTGGGACATCGACCTGCACTTCACTGGCGACATACACGCGGTCGGCACGGCCCACAACCTGCTGAGCGCGCTCGTCGAGAACCACGTCACCAAGAAGAACCAGCTCAACATCGACCCGACCAGGATAGTCCTGGGCAAGGTCATGGACATGAACGCCAGGGAGCTGAGGCAGATTGTCGTCGGCCTCGGCGGCAGGTCTGAGGGCGGCGTGCCCCACGAGAGCAGGTTCGACATCACTGTCGCGAGCGAGATCATGGCGATTCTCGCGCTGGCCAGGGACCTCAAGGACCTCAGGGAGAGACTGGGAAAGGTCGTCGTCGCATACACATATGACAACAAGCCGGTCTTCGCGAGCCAGCTGAACGGCGTCGGTGCCATGTGCCTCCTGCTCAAGGACGCCATCATGCCCAACCTCGTGCAGACGCTCGAGGGGCAGCCCGCGTTCATACACGGCGCGCCCTTCGCGAACATCGCGCACGGGAACAGCTCCATCATAGCGACGAAGTACGCGCTCAAGATGGCCGACTACGTCATCACCGAGGGCGGCTTCGCTGCGGACCTCGGAGCCGAGAAGTTCTACGACATCGTCTGCAGGACCGGCGGGTTCAAGCCAGGCTGCGCGGTGCTCGTGGCCTCGATACGGGCGCTGAAGATGCACGGCGGGATGTCCGACCTGGAACTCAATGCGCTCCTGAAGAAGAGTGTCCCGACCAAGGACGAGGAGAAGAAGCACCTCGAGTACCTCGAGAAGGGCTTCGCGAACCTCGACAAGCACATCGAGAACATGAAGAAGTTCGGCGTGCCGACCGTCGTTGCCATCAACAAGTTCCCGACGGATACGGACGCCGAGCTCGCAGCGACGGCCAAGCACTGCGAGAAGGTCGGGGCCAGGTTCGCCAAGTCAGAGGTCTTCACCAAGGGAGGAGAGGGCGGCATCGAGCTGGCCAAGGCGGTGTTGGACTGCCTCGAGAAGGAGAAGTCCGACTTCAAGGTGCTCTACGACGTCAACCTGCCCATCAAGAAGAAGGTCGAGATCATCGCGAAGGAGATATACGGCGCAGAAAACGTCGTGTACACCGGGTCCGCGCCTGCCGACATCGCCGCCATCGAGAAGTCCGGGAACGATAAGCAGCCGCTGTGCATGGCGAAGACCCAGCTCTCGATCACGGACGACCCCTCGAAGAAGGGCGCACCGAAGGGCTGGGTCCTGACCGTGAGAGAGGTCAGGCTCAGCAATGGCGCAGGCTTCATCGTGCCCCTGACGGGCAAGATGATGACCATCCCCGGCCTGCCATCCGTTCCCGCGGCAGAGAGGATCAACATAGACGACAAGGGTTACATCACCGGCCTGAACTGAGGTCGATGTGATCCGGGGACGGGAATTCCGCCCCCATCCCAAACATCTTACAAGCATCTTCCAGCGGGAGGCTTTGTTTCACCGCTGGACTCCAGTCCTTTCGTATCGTATTCGAGAAGGAGGGGGAAAATGACCAATGAAGTCCTCATAATAGGAGGGGGGCCGGCAGGGCTGACGACGGCCAAGTCCCTCGTAGACAGGGGTGCGAATGTCGTCCTCGTCGAGAGATCCGAATCACTCGGAGGCATGGCCAGGGAGCTGACCTGCAAGGGCCTCGTCGAGTGCAGGAACTGTGGCGCGTGTTTCGCCATCGACCGTGCCAGCGAAGTGCTGAAGGAACCCTCGGTCGAAGTGTTCCTCCTCTCTGATGTCGTCAGCGTCAAGAAGGACGAGAAGGGCTTCGAGGCTAAGGTCAAGGTCTCGCCCAGGTATGTCACAGCTGAGTGCATCGGGTGTGGCAAGTGCGTCGAGGTCTGCCCGGTCGACGGTAAGGCCGTATTCCCCCCCACCGGCACTGGCATGCCCAGGACGTACTGGATCGACCGCAGGAAGTGCCTCCATTTCAAGAAGGGCGAATGCACTAAGTGCGCCGATGTCTGCCCGACGAAGGCCATCGACTTCGAGGACAGGGCTAGGAACGTCACGCGGAAGGTCTCGTCCGTCGTGTACGCCACTGGCATGGAGCCCGTGGACGCATGCGAGGTCAGCAGACTCGGCTGTGGAACGCTCAAGGATGTCATCTCGAGCGTCGACGCTGAGCGGATGTTGAACGAGAAGGGGAGGCTGACCAGGCCATCGGACGGTTCCGCCCCGAAGAAGATAGCGGTCATGCAGTGCGTCGGCTCGAGGTCTGTCAAGAACGGCGTCGACTACTGCTCGAAGTTCTGCTGCAAGTACGCCACCAAGATATCACAGCTGATCATGGACACAGACCCTGAGGTCAACCTCGACTTCTACTTCATGGACCTGAGGACACTCTACGAACCCCAGGACGAGTTCAAGAAGTGGGCCAAGGACAAGAAGACGGTCCGGCTCATAAGGAGCATGCCCGCCGTGGTCCAACCTGGTAAGGACGGGAAGCTCCTCGTGAGAGTGCCGACGGAGACGGACACCGAGGTGCAGGAGAACGAATACGACATGGTGTTGCTCTCGGTCGGCATGAGGCCTTCTGGCGCGGCAACAGAACTCGCAGGCGCCCTTGGCATACGAACAGATGAGAGAGGTTTCGCCATCGCCGACGACGAACTGGCTGGCCAGGGCATCCACGTGATCGGCGCGGTCTCGGAACCCATGGACATAGAAGAGACCGCAGTGAGGGCCATGTCCACCGCGGCCAGAGTCGCGACCACGAAGGAGGTGGCGAAATGAAGGCAAGGATACAGGTCTTGGCCTGTAAGGCCTGCACCGAGATGCCGCAGCTGCTCGACATGGACGACCTCATGAATGTCGCCTCCGAGAGGGAGCTGGTCGTCTCTTCGATGCTTGTTGACCGCGTCTGTGACTCGAAGGTCATCAGACGCGTGGTCGCCGAGGCGTCGGAGAGGGATGTCGACAGGGTCCTCGTCCTGGCCTGCCAGAAGAAGGATGTAAGTCCGGGCCTGCTCGCGGCGTACAAGAGAGCGGGGATCAACGAGTTCATGGTCGAGTTTGTCAACCTCAGGGACGAGGTCGTCCTGCCGCACGCAGGCGACAAGGAGAGGGCCCAGGCGAAGGCGGAGACGAAGGCGGTCGCCGGGCTCGAGCGGTTGCTGATGCTGCAACCTCTGGAGAAGGTCGAGGAGGCCATGAGGACGAAGAATGTCGTCGTCCTCGGCGGTGGGGCTGCTGGCCGCAAGGCGGCGGAGGTCGCGGCCGCACAGGGCGCTCACACCATCATCATCGAGAAGTCGAGCACCAGCCACAAAGCGCCCGGCGTCATCATGCCCAACTCCACGTTGCTCGGAGCGAAAGGCTACGGAGGCAATTTCGTCCTCTCCATCAAGGCCGGGGAGAAGGTCGAGGAGCTCGAGTGCGCGGCCGTCGTGATCGCAACTGGTGGGGGATGGGCCGAACTCAAGGGCCCGCTCGCCAAAGCCTGCAAGTCCGCTGTCCCGCTCTACAGGCTGCACGAACAGATGCAGACCGGGGCGGTCCCAAAGGGACCTGTCATAATCGTTGACACGCCGGACCCCGCTGGAAAGACGCTCGCGGTGCAGGACTTCGCATGGGACGAGACGCTCGAGCTGGCAATCGACCTCAAGAAACGGCAGCCGCTGGAAGAGGTCTATGTCGTATTCCAGGAGATGCGAGCCTTCGGCCTGTCCGAGCTCGCCTACAAGGATGCGGCAGAGCTGGGCGTCAGGTTCATCAGATACGACAGAGCGGCTGGACCGAAGATCGACTCCAAGGAACCCACGAAGTTGACGGTCAAGGACCTCGCCCACGGAGAGGCCCTCACGATCTCGATCGGAACCCTCGCATTCGCCGCGATACCAGCGAACAGGGACAACATCGGCATCGCGACGGCCCTGAGGATACCCATGTCTCCCGAGGGTGGTGTGAGGAGAGGCAGCATCCAGAGATGGCCAGTGAGCACTCCCAGGCCAGGAGTGTTCGTCTGCGGATCCGCGATGTTCCCCAAGTCCAAGGACATGGCCGAGGCGGAGGGTGAGGCAGCCGGACTCATGGCGGGCAGGTTCGCGATGAAGGGTGTAATCGAATACGGAGGCGTCGTTGCCGAGGTCGCGCAGGAGAAATGTTCCGCGTGCCTCACATGCATCAGGACCTGCCCGTACGACGCGCCATACATCGGGAGCGCTGGTAAGGCCGAGATACGCATCCAGGCGTGCCAGGGCTGCGGCATGTGCGTCGGCATCTGCCCGAGCAAGGCGATCGAGCTCCGGGGATTCACCGACGATCAGATCACACAGGAGACGCGCACGATGCTCGGAGGTGACTTCTGATGTCCGTGAGGAAACCGAAGGTCGTCGGATTCTGCTGCGAGAAGCATGGCATCGACTCAGCCATCCTCGCTGCGAGGTCCGGCAGGGAATACGACGCCAGTGTCAGGATAATCAAGGTCCCGTGCGCCGGTAGGGTGGACGGCATCCACATACTCCAGGCACTCGAAGACGGGGCCGACTCGGTCTTCGTGCTCGGATGCCTTGAGAAGAACTGCCATTACGATACGGGCTCGATCGAGGGGAGGAAGCGCGTCGAGTACGTCAAGTCCACCCTCGCAGACCTGGGTATCGAGAAGGAGCGGGTCGAGATGTTCAACGCGTCGTCGACCATGGCATGGAAGTTCCCGGAGATAGTGTCGAAGATGGTCGATGTCGCCAGGCGGCTCGGACCTATCGGCAAGGCAGGTGGTGACCGATGATAGTCGCCAAGAGAAAACCCATGGCGGAGATAGCAGAGATGGTCGCCCCCTACAAGAGGGTCAAGGTCATAGGCTGCAGGAGCTGCGTGGCCATATGCCTCGCTGGCGGAGAGAAGGAGGTCAAGATGCTCGTCTCCGCCCTCAGGCTCAAGGCCAAGAAGGACGGCAGGAAGCAGGAGCTCGAAGGCCTAGTGGTCGAGAGGCAGTGCGAGAAGGAATGGGTCGAGGAGGTCGAGGACAAGATACTCGATTCTGACCTGGTCCTCTCCATGGCCTGCTCCCTGGGCGCGCAGACGATAGGCGACATGTATCCCAAGAAGGTCGTCTTCCCGGCCCTGAACACGGGCATCTTCGGCGTCCCCGAGGAGCAGGGTGTCTGGTCGGAGAAGTGCGTAGGCTGCGGCAACTGCATCATCCACACGACCGGAGGCATATGCCCCATCGCCAGGTGCGCGAAGAGCATGCTCAACGGCCCTTGCGGCGGATCCTCGAATGGCAAGTGCGAGGTGAACCTCGAGGTCGACTGCGCATGGTACGCGATACATGAGAGGCTGAAGCTCCAGAACAGGCTCGACCTCATCGAGCAAGTGTCTCCTCCCAAGGACTGGTCCACCAGTCACTCTGGAGGCAGAAGGGTGTACGTCAAGGACGCCGCTAAGCTCACGCAACACCAGAAGAAGGGCAAGGAGGCGGTCAGATGAAGACGGGCAGTAACCTCGAGAAGGTCTTCGAGTCCGGCAAGTTCGCCGTGACCGCGGAAATAGGTCCGCCGCAGTCCGCCAACCCGGAGCCGCTCACGCACCACGCGAAGATGCTCAAAGGGTACGCGGACGCGTTCAACCTGACGGACAACCAGACCGCCGTCGTCAGGCTCTCCAGCATCGCGAGTGCTGTCGTCATCATGAAGGAGGGGATCGAACCGGTCATACAGATGACATGCAGGGATAGGAACAGGATCGCCCTCCAGAGCGATCTCCTGGGCGCGAGCGCGCTCGGGATAAGGAATGTCCTGTGCCTGACCGGGGACCACCAGACCTTCGGGAACGAGAAGGGATCGAAGAGCGTGTTCGACTTCGATTCGATATCCGAGCTGTACGTGTTCGACAAGCTCAGGCGGGAGGGCAAGCAGGCCGGAGGCCAGGAGATAAAGGACCCGCCGAAGGTGTATCTCGGATGCGCCGAAAACCCGTTCGCCACGCCCTACGAGTTCAGGGCGGCCAGGCTCGCGAAGAAGGTCGCGGCAGGGGCGGACTTCGTCCAGACCCAGGCCATATTCGACATGGACATGTTCGAGAAGTGGATGGACGATGTCAGGGCGCGCGGCCTTGACAAGAAGGTCCACATACTCGCGGGGGTGCTCCCGATGAAGACTGCGGGTGCTGCCCGGTACATGAAGAACAAGGTCCCGGGCATGATTGTACCCAACTACATCATCGACCGCATGAAGAACGCGAAGGACTCCAAGGAGGAGGGCATCAAGCTGTGCGTCGAACAGATAGAGACCCTGAAGTCGATCAAGGGGGTCCACGGAGTCCACATCATGGCAGTCATGTGGGAGGAGATGGTGCCGAGGATCGTGAAGGAGGCTGGGCTGTTGCCCAGGCCTTCCGTCGAATGAGGGGAGCCGGGGAGATGAGTTCAGAGGAGTTCGACGCGCTCAACAACGAGATGGTCAGAGAGCTGTTCAGGGTCAACCCTGACACCGGCACCAGGTTCGGCATCCACGACCCATACGACGGCATGCTCCCCCATGGAGGATTCAGACGCCTCGAGGAGACGGCGGACCTGCTGACATCGTGGCTGCGGAGGGCTGAGAAGGTCGCTGGCTCCGAGGAGCTCGACGGCGACCAGGTCATCTCACTCGAGGTCCTCAGGATGAGCGAGGAGCTCCAGAGGTTCTCAATCGACGACTATCCCATGTGGCGGATGTCCCCGGAGGCTGCCGAGGTCCCTGGAGGTTCCCTTCTGCTCATGCTGATAAGGGACTATGCCAAGGCCGAGGAGAAGGCTACTTGGATCTCCTCCCGGATAGCGGAGATGCCCAGGTACCTCGAGGAGTTCAGGACGAGGTTCAGCCCTGGCAAGCCGGTCAGGCACTGGACCCGCATGTCCATCGACTCCGCCAAGGGCCTTCCCAAGTTCCTCAAGTTCCTGGGAGACCACTTCAAGCTGGATGTATCGGACCGTGTGGCGGCGGACCTCTCCAAGAACGTGGCGCGTGCGAACGAAGCGCTGAGAGAGCACCTGGACTGGCTGCGGAACCTGGAGGAACATGCGGTCCTTGACTTCGCCATGGGCTCGGACAAACTGGACAAGTTGCTCAGGATCAGGGGTTTCGAACTCACGGCCGACCAAATCCTCACCTTCGGCGAGGCTTCCGTGAGAAGGCTCAAGGCGGAGAGGGACGAGGTCGCGGAGGTGATGACGCCTGGGAAAGGCCCCGAGGCTGCCGTCGCGATGATGAGAGCCGACGCGCCTGGGACATTCGACGACGCGTTCACCGAGACCATCAAGGAGGTGGAACGGGCCAAGCGGTTCATAATCGACAACGGCATCGCGACCATGGACTACGATGCCAAGCTCCACATCGTTGAGACGCCGAGCTTCATGGCGAACATCATACCGACAGCCGCGCTTGAGATGGCCGCGCCATTCGAGGAGCGACAGCAGGGAGTGCTAATGCTGACCAGAGCTCCCAGTGGAGCGCTCGAGAACCTTTATTCCAGGGCATCCATCGCCAACCTGGCTGTGCACGAAGCGTATCCCGGTCACTTCCACCAGGGCGTGGTATCCAACAAGAAGCCCTGGATGCACCAGCTCTCTCTGATGTTGATCGAGCCTGACACGATGACCCCCTCCTGGGAGACTCAAGAGGGCTGGGGGATGTACTGCGAGACAATGATGCTGGAGAAGGGATTCCGGACCTCGCTCGCGGACAGGCACGCGATGCTCGACTATGCGATCTGGAGGGCGTGCCGGGTCATATACGACGTGAAGTTCGCGAGGGGAGATGCCTCTCTCAAGGAGATGGTCAGGATGTTCATGAAGGAGACCAGCTCGTCAATGAAGGTCAGCAAAGACGAGGTGTACGGTTTCTCACGGACCCCTGGGTACGGACTGTCGTACCTCACGGGCAGACAGATGGTCTTCGACCTGAAGAGGGACCTTGTGACAGAGCTTGGAAGGGGTTTCAACGAGAAGAAATTCCACGACCTCATGGCTGAGAGCGGCAACCTGCCGTTCCACCTGGCCAAGAGGGCGGTGAGGCATGGCTTCGGACTCCCCACCGCGCACTCCTGACCGCACAAGCGCAACTATGATGCACAGAGACTGCTTACTCGTGGACCGTGGTCACATGGATGCGATGCCGGGAGCGGGACCGTGAAAGCTGCCACCAGACCCATCATGATAATAGCGGGTCTCACATTTCTCGCGATGTTCAACCTGACGTTCATAGTCCCCTCGCTTAAGGAAGTCATAATCGACAGATACGATTCGACCGCGACCATGGCATCGTTGTTCGTGACTGTCGAAATGGTCGCGTACATAATATTCGGCGTCGTATGGGGGGTCCTATCCGACAAACGCGGGGAGAGACGGATATTCATAGTGATTGGCTTCTTCGGGTCCGCTCTACTCTATTACACGATGAGCATCGCGCCGGACATAACGACGCTCCTTGCGCTCAGGTTCGCACAGGGCGCTCTGACGGTCATGGCCTGGTCGCTGCTGATGACCATGGCATTAGACATCGCGCACGCGCACAGCTACGGCGCAGCGATGGGCATCGTCGGCACTGGCCTCGCGCTCGGCATCGGGTTAGGGGCGCCCATCGGAGGCTTTGTCGGTGACATCGGACCGCTCTATCCACTCTATGTCGCGTCGGCGATGTTCCTCGTCGCTGCAGTCCTCGCCCTCGTGCTGATCAAGGACGTGCCCATAAGGAACAAGCCGGAGTCGATTGTGGCCGTCATGAGGTCCATATCGAGGGACAGACGGGTCGTGCCTTCCTTCCTATTCAGCTTCGCTGAGAGGTTCAGCGCAGGGTATCTCGTCTTCCTGCTCCCTCTTTACCTCGCCTACGAGTTCGACGCCGAACCTTCCGTGAGAGGCATGTATCTGGCCGCGTTCTTGCTACCGTTCGCACTGCTCCAGTACCCGTTCGGGAAGTTCTCGGACAAGCACGGCCGAGTGCTGATGCTCGTAGTCGGCGGGTTCGCGTACGCACTCATGCTTGGACTCCTTGGATACGCGGGGGAGGCAGGGATGGCCATACTGATGATCATCTCAGGTTCACTGGCTGCGATGTTGCTTCCCGCATCCCTCGGTCTCTTGGGAGACATCACCCCGAAGGGAGAGCACGCAACATACATGGGAGGTTTCAACGCCCTCGGGTCTCTGGGATTCGCGGTCGCGCCCCCACTCGCGACAGTCCTCGCCGATGAGGCCGGGTACCCGGTCGCATTGGCGATCGGCGGGGCCATAGTCGCGGCGACGGTCGTCGCCTCACTGCCGTTCCTGATGAGGATGAAGGACCATGGGCGCGAGCACCAGCACGGACCCGTGATGGGAACGCGTCAGTGAGAGACCCCGGACGCTCATGAGGAAAACGGTTATAACGGTCCACAAGATACCTTTGCCGCACACCTCATGCCCCTTGCGGCGAGGTATGCGTAAGCCATGAATCGGAGCGTATGTTGAATGAGCAGGGTGAAGAGAGCTTTGGTCAGTGTATCTGACAAGACGGGCCTCGCGGAATTCGCGAAGGGACTGTCCGAGCTAGGGATAGAGATACTCTCGACTGGCGGGACTGCGACGCTCCTCGAGAAGAGCGGCGTCCCTGTCATGAGCGTCTCTGAGGTGACGAAGTTCCCGGAGATGCTCGACGGGAGGGTCAAGACACTCCATCCGGCGATCCACGGAGGACTCCTCGCAATGAGGGAGAAGCCGGAACACATGGAGGCCATAAGGAAGCATGGCATCGAGCCGATCGACCTAGTGGTCGTCAACCTGTACCCGTTCGAATCCACAGTTGCGAAGCCTGGCGTGAAGCTCGAGGACGCAATCGAGAACATCGACATCGGCGGGCCATCCATGATCAGGTCCGCCGCGAAGAACCACTCGGCAGTGGCAGTCGTCGTCGACCCTGCGCAGTATGGCGCAATCCTCACTGAACTCAGGGAGAATGACTGCAAGCTCTCCGAGGACACGAGGAGGATGCTCGCACTCGAAGCGTTCAGGACAACCGCTAGATACGACTCAGCCATCGCATCATACCTCGGGAAGAAGTTCTCCGGGGAGCTGCTCCCGAAGAACCTGACACTGTCGTTCGAGAAGCTGAACGATCTCAGGTATGGCGAGAACCCGCACCAAAAAGCCGCATTCTACAAGGACTTGTTCGACCAGACTCCGCTCAGCGTCGCAGCGGCGGAGAAGATGCACGGGAAGGAGATCTCGTACTGCAACGTCCTGGACCTGGACGCCGCGCTCGCGATCGTATCCGACTTCGAGAAACCCACGGCCGCGGTCATCAAGCACACGAACCCGTCAGGGGTCGCGAGCGCCACCACCATCGCCGAGGCGTTCAGGATCGCATACAACGCAGACTCTCTCAGCGCGTTCGGGTGCGTCGTCGGCCTCAACCGGAAGGTGGACCTCGAGACCGCGAAGGAGATCTCCAGCCACTTCGTCGAGGCAGTGATAGCGCCTGGTTACGACCCTGACGCTGAGAAGCTCCTGGAGGAGAAGAAGAGCATCAGGCTGCTGAGGACCAACATGCCCATCAGGCGCGAGGACGGCAGGATGTTCATGGCGAAAGTCAAAGGCGGACTCCTGCTCCAGACAGACCCGTACGCCGAACTCGACCGGACAAAGCTCAAGCCCGTGACGAAGCGCGTCCCGACGCCTGAGGAAGTGGATGCGATGATCTTCGGGGTCAAGGTTTGCAGGCACATCAAGTCCAACACGATCCTGCTCGTGAAGGGCGAGAGGACCGTCGGCGTTGGAGCGGGACAGATGAGCCGGGTGGACGCGACGACCATCGCTGGCATGAAGGCCGGGGCGGAGGCGAAGGGCTCGATCCTCATCTCGGACGCATTCTTCCCGTTCAGGGACGGCGTCGACGCCGCGGCCAAGGTCGGTGTCTCCGCCATCGTGCAGCCCGGAGGGTCCGTCAGGGACGACGAGGCCATCTCAGCAGCGGACGAACACGGTATCTCGATGGTGTTCAGCGGGCTCAGGCTCTTCAAGCACTGAGCTGAGGGCACAAACTCCCAAACCCTTTGTCCGATCTCTGAACTGCAGTCGCGCGTCTGAAGGCTCGGCAGAGTCTAGAGTATCGGGACGAGGTTCGGCCTGAAGTCACCGGGATCGGGGTCGGTCATCGCATGCGGGGCGGTGTATGGCTCCTCCCCTCTGACGACCATGATGCCCGATGTCTTGTCTATCCTGATGTGGGTATGTGCAAGGTCCGTGAGCCTGCTCGTCGATTTCACTGAGGGCGTGACTGTCGCGACGAACATGCCGTCGTTGTTCAGCAGCGCCGACAGGTAGTCCATCAACCCGTCAAGGACGCCTGGCCCGTATATGGATTCGAGCGAGTCGAAGCCTATGATGGACAGGTATGGCGACTTCGTGTCCTTGAGCGCGTACTGGATGTCCTGCCACTTGATGTCGACCCTGACATCCTCGCCCTCGAGTGTGACAGCGTACGGCTTCGGCGACTCGGAGGCCGCATGAGGCTCGAGTATCCGCACGCTCTTGTCGAACTCCTCAGGCTTGATGAAGCCCACGAGCTCGTCCCTCACCACCTCCGCTCCAGTCTTCTTAGTGGGGAGCCACGCGACTCCGCGGCCCTGTGCCGCGAAGTTGCTGACGATTGCGTTCTCGATCGAGGACGACGAGGCCACCGGGACTCCTTGGCCCAGTTCGATCAACGTGATGGTGCCCTTCCTCAGGCCGCCCCCGAGCATCTCGTCGAGGTCCGCATTGCCCGTGGACACACGCTTCTTGTCGGGGTCCGCCATGTGCTCGAAGGCATTCGGTTTCTCAGGCTTCGAATACCTGCCGTACTCGAAAGTCCTGACCCGTCCACCTAGAAGCGTGTATACGTACTTCGGCTGCCTGATCTCGCAGCCCCTGAGCTTGAGCAGGTCCAACTCCCTGATCCTCCTGCCAGTGGTGCTGTTCAGGGACAGGTAGACGACCCCGTCACCCAGGTAGTCCAGGAGCGGGTCCGGGGTCTCGAGGACATAGACGACGTTCGTGCCACACCCCTCGACCAGGTCCCTCTGCAGCGCGTTGATGAGCTTCGACGGCTGCAGACCGTACTTCTCAGCAAGCGCATCTATGCTGTCAATGATTATGAGCGTCCTCTCAGGCAAGGCCTTGTCGACGACATCGTAGGCCATCTCTATCTCAGGCATCATCGCGCCGACAGTCACGGTCAGCTCGCTCTCGCCCGTCGGCTCCGCGATCGGCTCTTCCCCGCCGGCCTCGATGTTCCCCTCTAGCCGCATGAGCTCCTTCCTAGGAGACTTCACCTTCTCAGTCTTGAGCTCGCCCTTGATCGCAGCGAGTCCAAGGAGGATCTTCTCGACCTGCATCTCGGAATCGGCTCTCTTCTTGAGCTTCTTCCTGGCCTTGAGTATCTCGCCCTCCTTGACCTTGTCAAGGAGCCACGGGAACTGGTTGAAGAGGGATTGATCCGAGACCCTCGTCGACATGTAGTAGCTCTGCTGGACCTGGGCCAGCTCCTCGATCATCTGGAGCGCGAGAGTGGTCTTTCCCGTGCCCGCCATGCCCCTGATGATGAGCGAGTGTCCACCAGGGTTTGACAGGAACGTAATCATTTCTCTCGGGAATGTAGCCGTACCAGTCTGTTCAGCCTCAGCCATCTTGCTCAACTCCTGCTCGTACCTCTCACGCTCCGAAAGGGGTTCAGCGCTCCTTCGGCCTGAATAGGCCGCCAGGTAGTGCGTCCTCCTCTTCCTCCTCTATCAGCTTGATCTCCTTCCATTCTCCTCCGAAGTCCTGGGTCTGCCCAGTCACCATCTGGAACCGGACCCTGAGCTTCCCACCCTCGAAGAAGATGTAGGCGT
>JBFYNF010000105.1:0-13419 GCA_041304525.1 Thermoplasmata archaeon
CAAAGCAAGGCTCAAGGGGCTACTCGCCAAGGAAGAGGGCGAGCAGCATAACCGCCAGAGTCACCACATGGCCAGAGTCCACGGGTGACGGGGTCAGGCTGCAAGGGTTCGCCGGATACAAGGCAGGCATGACCCACGCGTTCATAGTCGACTACCGAACCAGGAGCACCACCGCGGGACAGGAGGTACAGGTCCCGGTCACGGTGCTCGAGGTCCCGCCGATGAAGGTCTGCGGCGTGCGCTTCTACGACGAGACACCCTATGGCCGGAAGGCCGTCGGGGAGGTCTGGGCGAAGAAGCTGGACAAGGAGCTCTCGAGGAAGCTCCCCGTGCCGAAGGAGTACGACGAGGCCAAGGCCTGGGAGAAGGCCGAGAAGCTCGAGTACGACGACGTGCGCGCGCTCATGTACACACAACCTGTGCTCGTCAGCGGCCTGCCGAAGAAGAGGCCTGAGATCGTGGAGATCCGGATCGGCGGCGGCAAGATGGAGGACAGGCTCAAGTTCGCCAAGGAGGTCCTCGGCAAGCCCGTCACCATCAAGGACTTCGCGAAGGAGGGCGACATGATCGATGTCGCGGCCATCACGAAGGGCAAGGGGTGGCAGGGAGTCACGAAGCGCTGGGGCACCAAGCTCCTGATGCACAAGAACAGCAAGCACAGGAGGCTCATCGGCACGCTGGGCACGAAGAGGCCGAACTACGTCAGGCCGACCGTCCCCCAGGGCGGACAGATGGGCTTCCACCAGAGGACCGAGCTGAACAAGAGGATCCTCAAGATCGGCGACAAGGGAGAGGAGGTCACCCCCAAGGGCGGCTTCCTGCACTACGGCGATGTGAGGAACAGCTACGTGATAATCCATGGGTCCATCCCCGGGCCGTCCAAGAGGCTCATCAGGCTCAGGCAGCCCATCAGGGACACGGGCATCAAGCTCCCGGAGGCGCCGCAGGTCACGTTCGTATCACTTGAATCGAAACAGGGAGTGTGATTGAATGGCCGAGAAGAAGATGAAGAAGATCAAGGCAGAGGCTGAGGTCACGATGTCCGCTCCGGGGAAGGTCAATGTCTACGACCTCAAGGGAGAGGTCACGGGCGAGAGGGACCTGCCCATCGCGTTCAACACCGAGGTCAGGCCCGATGTCATACACAGGGCCGTCGTCGCGATCGAGGCGAACAGGAGGCAGCCGTACGGGCCCAAGCCGTTCGCAGGCGCGCGCCACTCGGTCGAGACCTGGGGCAAAGGCCGCGGAGTATCCAGGGTCCAGAGGATCAAGGGTAGCTCGACGGCCGCGCAGTCGCCGAACAATGTGGGCGGCAGACGCGCGCACCCGCCGAAGGTCGAGAAGGACCTCGGGAAGAAGATCAACAGGAAGGAGCTGCTGCTGGCCAAGATGTCCGCCCTGAGCGCGACGGGCCAGATGGAGCTCGTCAAGGCCAGGGGCCACCAGTTCAAGGAGGAGCTCACAGTACCCGTTGTCGTCAAGGACGACATCGAGACGGTCAAGACCACCAAGGAGGCGGTCGAGGTCCTCGAGTCCATAGGCGTCTATGACGACATCCTCAGGGCCGTCGATGGCAAGAGGGTCAGGGCCGGCAGGGGCAAGATGAGGGGCAGGAGATACAGGATGCCCAAGAGCCTCCTGATCGTGCTCTCGTCCGAGTGCCTGGGCGAGAGGAGCCTCAGGAACCTCCCGGGAGTGGAGGTCGCGACCCCTTCGGAGCTGAACGCGTCGATGCTTGCCCCGGGCGGGGACCCTGGGAGGCTCATGGTCGTCTCTGAGAAGGCGCTCGACACCATCGGGGGGTGGGCCAGATGAGGAGAACGATACTTCTGCACCCCTATGTCACTGAGAAGACGATGAACGCGATGTCCGGGACCCCGTCTCAGGACCTGAAGGACGGCAACAGGCTCGAGTTCGTCGTCAGGAAGGACGCCACGAGGGCCGAGGTCAAGAAGGCGTTCGAGGAACGCTTCGAGGCGAAGGTCGACCGCGTGAACGTCAAGATCATGAAGGACGGCAAGCACGCGATCATCAAGCTGAAGGAGGGGTACTCGGCCGAGGAGATCGGCATGAGGATAGGCATATTCTGAGGGTGATGACATGGGCAAGCAACTCATAACACAGAGGAGGGGGCGCGGGTTCGGAAGGTACCGGTCCCCGAGACATCTCAGGTTCACGGCCGCGAAGCACCCCAAGATGAGGGACGACGTCCAGGGAACCATACTCGCGTTCAGGCACGAGGCTGGCAGGATCGCGCCCGTGGCGAAGGTAGCCTACGGGAAGGACGAGCACTGGATGATCGCCCCCGACGGGGCATCGGTCGGCCAAGCCGTATCGTTCGGCAGGCACGGGGATATCGTGGCCGGTAACACGATGCCGTTGGGCGACATGCCCGAGGGCACGGTAATATTCAACGTAGAACTACAGCCCGGGGACGGGGGCAAGCTCGCGAGGACCGCGGGCAACTCCGCCACGGTCGTGAGCCACGGCGCGAAGACCGTCGTGCTCCTGCCGTCGGGCAAGTTCAAGGAGGTCGACAACAAGTGCCTCGCGACCGTCGGGATGGTATCCGGCGGCGGGCACAAGGACAAACCCTTCGCCAAATCCGGCAAGAAGTTCCACGCATACCGTGGCAAGGCGAAGGCGTACTTCAAGGTGAAGGGAGTCGCAATGAACCCGGTCAACCACCCGCACGGCGGAGGCGGTCACCCACACGTGGGCACACAGTCCAGCGTAGGCAGGAACACGCCCCCCGGTAGGAAGGTAGGCAGGCTTGCGCCCCAACGCAAACCCAGGAAGGTGTAACGATGGCCGAAGAGAAGAAGAGTGCACCAGGGAAGCAGCCGGCGGCCAAGGCCCCGGCGGCAGGCAAGGCCCCCGCAGCTGGCAAGGCTCCGGCAGGCGGCAAGGCCCCGGCGACGGACAAGGCGGCAGCGCCAGCAGGAGCGGCCCCGAAGGCGGCCGCGACGACACCGGCGGCGGCCCCGGCGCCCGAGAAGAAGATGAAGCCCTCCGCGAGGCACACTGGTTCAGCCAAGGCCGCGAGGAGGAAGCTGAGGAAGAAGAAGAGCCAGATACAGGCCAGGAGGAAGAAGGAGTTCACGTACCGTGGGCACACCATGGAGGAGCTCCTGAAGATGCCCCTGGCGGACATCATAGAGCTGCTGCCCGCGAGGGCCCGGAGGACTTACATCCGAGGGCTGAACGAGGAGCAGCAGGTGTTCGTCGACAAGCTCAAGGCCGCGCACGGGCCGGTGAGGACCCACAGGAGGGAGATCCCCATACTGCCCGAGTTCGTCGGCAAGACGGCGATGGTGTACACGGGCAAGAGCTTCACCCAGGTGGATATCAAGCCCGAGATGATCGGGCACGCGCTCGGCGAGTTCGCGATGACCAGGAGAGCAGTCTCTCACTCCGGACTGGGAGTGGGTGCGACCAGGTCGTCCAAGTTCATGCCGCTCAAGTGAGGTGACACGAATGGGATACACTCAGCAGACAGACCCGGAGAAGACCTCGAAGGCCATAGGCAAGGAGATCAGCGTGTCGCCGAAGCACTGCAGGGAGGTCCTGAAGGAGCTCAAGGGCATGAAGGTCGAGGACGCGAAGAAGTACCTGGAAGGGGTCATCGACAAGACGGTACCGGTGCCCTACTCGAGGTACAAGATGTTCCTGGCCCCGAAGCCCAAGGTCGGCCCCGCGAGATACCCCGAGAAGGCGGCCAAGGCGATCATGAAGGTCATAGAGAGCGCCAGGTCGAACGCGGAGTACAAGGGCCTGGACGCGGACAACATGAAGGTGAAGGTGGCCTGCGCCCACAGGGGCAGGATCCAGAAGGCGTACATGCCCCGGGCGTTCGGGAGCAGCTCCCCCTGGAACGAGCAGACCACGAGCATTGAGATCATACTAGAGGAGGTAGAGGCGTCCTAGACGCGGATCGAGGAGGGACTACATGGCAAGCGAGAGGAAGTTCGTCACGGAGAAGGTCCGCAGGGTCCTTCTGAAGGAGTTCGTGCAGGCGAGGGTGACCCGCGCGGGCTTCGGAGGGCTGGACGTCCAGAGGACGCCCATGGGCACCAGGGTCACACTCATCACCGAGAGGCCCGGACTCGTCATCGGCCGCAGGGGCGAGGCGATCAAGAGCCTCACGAAGGCGATCGAGGAGGACTTCAAGTTCAACAACCCGCAGATCGAGGTCCAGGAGGTCGAGAACCCCAACCTGAACGCGCAGATCATGTCGGAGAAGCTGGCCAACGCGCTCGAACGGGGCTGGCACTTCAGACGCGCGGGGCACTCGACCGTCCGCAGGATCATGGAGTCGGGCGCCAAGGGCTGCCAGGTCGTCATATCCGGCAAGCTCACGGGGCAGAGGCACAGGACCGAGAAGTTCAAGGACGGCCACATCAAGTACTGTGGCCAGGCCAAACTCGACTTCATGCAGAACGGGTTCTGCGTCGCCAAGCTGAAACCGGGAGTCATAGGCATCACGGTCAGGATCATGAACCCGGATGCTAGGCTGCCCGACGAGATCGACATCATCCCGCCCAAGCCCGTGGAGGCCACGGCCGAGCCTGCGGCCACGGCCGCCGAGGCGAAGGAGGAGGAGAAGAAGGTCGACGAGGCCGTCCAGGAGCTGAAGAAGACGGCCGATGATGGCAAGGCCGAGGAGAAGCCCAAGAGGCGGAAGAAGAAGGAGGGCGAGACCCCGGCCGCCGATGGCGAGGAGAAGAAGCCAAAGAAGCGCAAGAAGAAGGACGAGGGCGGGGCGGCCGTGCCAGCCAAGGCGACGCCCAAGGCCGAGCCCGAGAAGGCCCCGGAGCCGGTTGCCCCGGTCCCCCAGGCCGAACCGAAGCCTGAGACCAAGGAGGCCTGAGACATCATGGCACTTCTGAAGGCCAAGGACCTCAGGGCGATGCGGCCCGAGGACGTCCGCGCCAAGCTGAAGGAACTCGGCGACGAGCTCATGCATGAGCGCGGCGTCGCGGCGATGGGCGGCGCTCCGGCGAGCCCTGGGAAGATCAGGGCGCTGAGGACGAACGTCGCCAGGATACACACAGTCATGCTCGAGCAGGAGAGGGCCGCGAAGGCCGCTCCCGCGAAGGACAAGAGGCCAGAGGGCGGGAAGAAGCCCGGGAAGGCCTCCGGCAAGAAAGGAAAGAAGGATGTCGTGAAGAAGGAGGAGAAGAAGTAATGGCCGGTATTTGCTCGGTTTGTGGACTGCCAGAGGAACTCTGCATGTGTGAGCAGATCGCCAAGGAGCAGCAGCAGATCCGTATCCTTACGGACACGCGCCGCTACGGCAAGGTGATGACCGTGATCGAGGGCATCAACTCCAGCGAGATCGACATGGACGACCTCGCGAAGAAGCTCAAGACGCGGTGCGCCGCCGGAGGCACGTACAAGGACGGCAGGATAGAGCTCCAGGGCGACCACAAGAAGAAGGTGAGGGAGGTCCTGGAGGAGCTGGGCTTCTCTGTGGACAGCAGGTAAACCGAGCATGAAGTCAGGAGATTTCCGGAGACGGGAGTTCATAGGGCTCGAAGTGGAGGTGTTGGACTCGACCTGCGCTTCGTTCGTCGGCCTCAAAGGGAAGGTCGTGGACGAGACGAGGAACATGATCAAGGTCGATGTCGGCGGCTCCGAGAAGGTCGTGCCCAAGGACTGCTGTGAGTTCCTGTTCCACGAGGGAACGGGGAGCCACAAGGTATCCGGGAAGGACATCAGATTCAGACCCGAGGACAGGATCAAGAAGGTCAGATGAGAGCAAGGTGAGAGACGATGGCAGACAAGGTCAAGGGAGCGGCGGACGGCCCAGAGGTCAACGACATAGGGCTGGACGTCCAGCCGCCTGCGGAGAGCTGCAAGGACGGGAACTGCCCGTGGCACGGCACACTGCCGGTCAGGGGCACCCAGCTCACCGGGACCGTGATATCCGCGAAGATGCAGGGCACGGTCGTGGTCGAGAGGGAGTACCTGAAGTACATCCCCAAGTACGAGAGGTACGAGAAGAGGACGAGCAGGTACCTCGCGCACGCCCCTCCCTGCATGCAGGCGAAGGCGGGCGACCAAGTAGGGATCATGGAGTGCAGGCCCCTGAGCAAGAGGGTCTCGTTCGTGGTCGTGGAGAACAGGAAGTGAGGTGAGCAGGATGAAGGGACTTCCGGGAAGACAGACAAGGGGAATACCCACAGGCGCGAGGCTGGACTGCATCGACAACACGGGCGCGAAGATAGTCCAGGTCATCGCCGTCCTGAACTACCACGGCGTCAAGAGAAGGTATCCGAGCGCCGCCCTGGGCGACGTGATGATCGTCACGGTCAAGAAGGGCTCGCCCGAGACGAGGAAGCAGATGTTCCGCGCAGTCATCGTGAGGCAGAAGAGGCCGTTCAGGAGGCCCGAGGGCACCATGGTGCAGTTCGAGGACAACGCCGTGGTCATAGTCACGGACACGGGCGAGACGAAGGGCACGGACATCAAGGGGCCCGTCGCCAGGGAGGCCGCTGAGAGGTGGCCCAGGATCGCGGCCACGGCCTCGATGATAGTGTGAGGATGATCCATATGACAACCACTAACAGCACTAAGGCGAGGAAGCAGAGGAAGGCGAGGGCCAACGCGCCGCTGCACAAGAAGAGGCGCATGGTCGCGGCCCACCTCGACTCGGCGCTGATGAGGGAGTACAACGTGCGCTCCCTGACGGTCAGGAAGGGCGACACGGTCAAGGTCCTCAGGGGCGCCGAGGGCGTCAAGGGCGTTGAGTCCAAGGTCGCCAAGGTCGACCTGAGCGAGTGCAAGATAATCGTAGAGAACGTGACTGTCGCGAAGGCGGACGGCACCCAGACGCAGAGGGCTGTCGACCCGTCTAATGTCGTGATAACCAAGCTCGACCTCTCCGACCCGTGGAGGAAGGAGAAGCTCGACGGCCTGAAGGAGGCCAGACGCTCATGAAGAAGCACATGAAGAGGATGACGGCGCCGAGGACATGGACCGTCCCGAGGAAGACCTCGCACTGGGTCGCGAAGCCCAGGCCTGGGCCGCACGGCCAGCTCGAGAGCGTGCCCGTCGGCACCGTCCTGAGGGACATGCTGAAGGTGTGCGACAACGCCAGGGAGGCCAGGTTCATACTCGGCAGAAGGACCGTGCTCGTTGACGGCAGAGCCGTCACAGACCCGAAGTTCCCAGTGGGCCTCATGGACGTGCTCACGCTCAAGGAGACCAAGACGAGCTACAGGATGCTCATAGACTACAAGGGCAAGCTCAGGGCCATGCCGATCGACGAGAACGAGAGCGGCTGGAAGCTCGCGAGGGTGGACCACAAGACCACCGTCCGCGGGGGCAAGACCCAGGTCACGCTCCACGACGGGAGGAACCTCCTCCTGCCGAAGGACCAGTACAAGACCGGCGATGTGCTCAAGATCGAGGTGCCGTCCCAGCGTGTGCTCAAGGCGTTCAAGCTGGACAAGGGCAGCCTCGCGCTGCTCACGGGCGGCTCGCACCCAGGCGCCGTGCAGACCGTCGAGAGCTATGTGGTCAAGCGCGGCTCGGCCTCCAACATAGTCACATTCAAGGAGGGACCGTCCACGGTCAAGGAGAACGTGTTCGTGGTCGGCGAGAAGCTCCCCGAGATCAAGCTGATGGAGGCGAGGATAGCATGAGCCAGGACATGAGGGGCATCAGGCTAGACAAGGCCGTCATCAACATCGGTGTCGGCGACGCGGGCGAGAGGCTCATGAAGGCGGAGAAGGTCCTGAAGATGGTCACGGGCAGGAAGCCCATAAGGACCGTCGCCAAGACGACCAACAGGGACCTGGGCATCAGAGAGGGCATGCAGATCGGGTGCAAGGTCACGCTGAGGGCGAAGGACGCCGAGGAGTTCGTCAGGAAGGCGCTGGAGATCAGAGACAAGAGGATCCCCCAGTGGTCGTTCGACCCCGAGGGGAACTTCTCGTTCGGCGTGCAGGACTACACCGACTTCCCGGGCATGAAGTACGACCCCGAGATCGGCATATTCGGGTTCGACGTGTGCGTATCCATCAGCAGGCCCGGCAGGAGGGTCAAGGCCCGGAAGGTCATGAAGCGCTCCATACCCAAGGGACACAGGGTCACGAAGGCCGAGGGTCAGGAGTTCGCCAGATCCAAGTTCAGCGCGGAGGTGGTCGATTGAAGCCCAAGAAGCAGTTCGGCAGGAAGGTAGGCTGCCTGAGATGCGGCAGGAAGAGGGGCATAGTGAGGAGGTACGGGCTCCACCTGTGCAGGCAGTGCTTCAGGGACATCGCTCCCCAGATAGGTTTCAGGAAATACTCGTGAGGTGACCACACATGCAACACGATACACTCAACGACGCGATGGCCACCATCAAGAACGCGGAGAAGGTCGGCAAGGGTGAGTGCTACATCAAGCCCTCGTCCAAGCTGGTCGGCAGGGTGCTCAAGGTGATGGTCCAGCACGGATACATCAGCCAGTTCGAGCTCGTCTCCGACGGCAGGAGCGGCATGTTCAAGGTCGTCCTGTCAGGCCACATAAACGACTGCGGGGTCATCAGGCCCAGGTACTCGGTCAAGAAGACCGACCTGGAGAGGTTCGAGGCGAGGTACCTGCCAGCGCAGGACTTCGGCGTCCTGATACTCACGACCACCAACGGAGTGCTCAGCCACGCCGAGGCGAAGAAGGACGGCGTCGGGGGCAAGCTCCTAGCGTATGTGTACTGAGGTGCCAGGAATGACGACAGAAGGGATAGTCAAGGACGAGGTCAAGGTGCCCGAGAAGGTCCATGTCACCATAGACGGCCCCGTCGTGAAGGTCAAGGGCCCGAAGGGCGAGGTATCCAGGATACTCCACGACCCCAGGGTCACCATAGTCAAGAAGGGCAACGAAGTGGTCATCTCCTGCGCCACGCTCAGGGCCAAGGAGAGGGCGCTCGTGGGCACATACGCGGCGCACCTGAGGAACATGTTCGTGGGCGTCACGCAGGGCTTCGAGTACAAGATGAAGATAGTCTACGCGCACTTCCCCATCAAGGCGTCCGTCAAGGGCGACACGTTCGTCGTGGAGAACTTCCTCGGCGAGAAGAGCGCGAGGAAGACGAGCATCCTTGGCGCGACCAAGGTCACCGTCAAGGGCGACCAGGTGCTCCTGACCGGCGCCAATGTGGAGGAGGTCGGCCAGACGGCGGCGAACATAGAGCGCGCCACCAAGATCCGGGGCTTCGACCCGAGGATCTTCCAGGACGGCATCTACATAACGGAGAAACCAGGGAGGTGACGTTGCATGGCTGACAAGGACAAGGTCGACAAGTTCATGGAGCTCAGGCTGTTCAAAGAGGAGTACGTCGCGAAGCTCGAGGCGATAGGCATCGAGGACGTCGACGACCTGGCCGAGGCGCTCGCGAGCGAGGAGCGCGTGGCGGAGATCCACGAGCACCTCAAGGGCGTCGGGCCCAAGACGGTCGAGCACTGGCGCGAGGACCTCGGCGTCGAGCTGGAGGCTGAGGCCGAGGGCGGCGAGGAGAAGGAAGAGGAGGAGCCAGCCCCGAAGCCCAAGAAGACGCGCAAGGCCAAGGACGATGAGGAGGAAGAGGCCGAGGCGGACGAGGGCAAGGAGGAGAAGGAGGTCGAGATCGAGGAGGAGGGCGGCTACAAGGTCAAGCTGAAGCCCAAGCTCTCGAAGGAGACCCTCGACGCGCTCTCGAAGCGCTCCGAGATCGACGGCAGGAGGCCGGCATTCCTCAGACAGGAGTGGTACAAGAGGAAGAGGCTCCAGGGAGCCAAGTGGCGGAAGCCGCGCGGCATGCACTCCAAGATGCGCCAGCACTACGCCTACAGGCGCAACGTCGTCTCGATAGGATACGGCTCGCCCAAGGAGGCGAGGTACCTGCACCCGTCAGGATTCAAGGAGGTCATGGTGCACAATGTCAAGGACCTCGCGAGGATCAACCCCGAGACCGAGGCGGCCAGGGTCGCCCACCAGGTCGGGATGAAGAAGAGGCTCGCGATCGAGGCAAAGGCCGACGAGCTCAAGATCAGGGTCCTCAACAGGAGCGGATGACCATGGATCTCAAGTACCAGAAGCGTGTGGCCGCGGAGCTGCTCAAGTGCGGCGAGAACAGGGTCTGGATAGACCCGAACAAGGCCGAGGACGTCGCCGACGCGATCACGAGGGCCGATGTCAGGACTCTCATAGCGTCCGGGACCGTGGCCGCGAAGCAGAGGACGGGCGTGTCCAGGGGCAGGGCCAACTACCGCAAGGCCCAGAAGGCCAAGGGGCGCAGGAGCGGCCAGGGCTCGAGGAAGGGCAAGAAGCACGCTAGGAAGCCCTCCAAGGAGTCCTGGATGCAGGCCATCAGGCCCATCAGGAGGCGCCTGAAGGAGCTGAGGGACGATGGAAGGATCGACACAGGGACCTACAGGAAGTACTACATGCAGGCCAAGGGCGGCGTGTTCAAGAGCAAGTCGCACCTCGACTCGCACCTCAGGTCCGAAGGCGTGATCAAGGAGTGATGATGATGGCCACAGGACCAAGATACAAGGTTCCATTCAGGAGGAGGCGCGAGGGACGGACGGACTACAGGCACAGGGCCGCCCTGCTGAGGAGCGGCGTGCCCAGGGCCGTCGTGAGGAGGTCCAACAGGGGCATGAGCATCCAGTTCATAGAGTACAGGGACGGCGCCGACTTCGTCGTCGCCTCCGCGGTCTCGAAGGAGCTCGCGAAGCTCGGCTGGACGCTCCCGGGGAAGAACTCCCCAGGGGCGTACCTGACCGGCCTTCTCGCGGGCACGAGGGCCAAGGAGAAGGGCGTCGAGGAGGCCGTTCTGGACATAGGCCTCAGGGAGCCCACGAAGGGCAGCCTGATGTTCGCCGCCCTGAAGGGACTGCTCGACGCTGGCATCAACATACCGCACGGCGACAAGATGCTGCCACCGGACGACCGAGTCGCGGGCAAGCACCTGCGGGAGGGGACGTCGGCGGCGTTCGAGGACGTCAAGAAGAAGATCGGAGGTGGTGAGTGATGGTCGACTGGACCCCAAGGACGAGGCTCGGAAGGCTCGTCGCAGAGGGAGGGATCACAACCATGAGCGACGCGCTCAGGTCGAGGCTGCCGCTGAGGGAGCCGGAGATAGTGGACATACTGCTCCCCGAGCTGGCGGACGAGGTGCTGGACGTGAACATGGTGCAGAGGATGACCGACTCCGGAAGGAGGGTCAGGTTCGCGATCACCGTCGTCGTGGGCAACCTGGACGGGTTCGTAGGCCTCGGCAGGTTCAAGGGCAAGGAGGTCGGACCAGCCATACGGGCCGCGATCGACGTCGCCAAGCTGAACATGATCGAGGTCAAGAGGGGCTGCGGCTCGTGGGAGTGCGGGTGCGGCACGCCACACTCGCTCCCGTTCGAGGTGCGGGGCCGGGCTGGCTCGGTCGTCGTCACGGTCAAGCCGGTGCCCCTGGGCGCCGGGCTCGCGGTGGGCAAGATCGCCAAGAGCGTCATCAAGATGGCAGGGGTCGAGGACGCGTGGGGCTTCACGAAGGGGCACACGAAGACCACGATCAACTACTCCATCGCGGCGTTCGAGGCGCTCAGGACCACGTCGCAGATCAGGGTCACGAGCGAACAGAAGGAGAGGCTGAACATCGTGTCAGGCCCGACCAAGATACACGCGGCCCCGTCGCCATATGTGGTCGAGGAGTCCGCGGAGGACGCTCCCCCGGCCGAGCAGAAGGAGGGGAGCTAGATGCCCGCGATAGCAGTCGTCAGGGTCAGAGGCCACGCGAGGATACGCAGGGACGCGGTCGAGACGATGGAGATGCTGAGGCTCCACAGGCCGAACCACTGCGTCATCCTGCCCCAGGACGCGACCACGAAGGGCATGCTCCAGTGCGTCAAGGACTACGTGACCTGGGGCGAGGTCGGGCACGAGACCGTCGCCCGGCTACTGTTCCACAAGGGCGAGGTCACGGGCGGGGCGAGGCTCACGGACTCATACGTCAAGGAGAACTCCGAGCACGCGTCCATACTATCGTTCGCGAAGGCGCTCGAGAAGGGCGACGCGAGGCTCACGGACGTCAAGGGCATGAAGCCAGTGCTGAGACTACCGCCGCCCAGGGGCGGCTACAAAGGGGCCAAGACATCCTTCGTCGACGGGGGAGCGCTCGGCTACAGAGGCCCCGCGATGGACAAGCTGGTCGACCGCATGCTCCCGAAAGCACAGGGGGCGAAGTAGATGGTCAGCAGGACGAGCAAGTTCAGGGGCAGCAGGACCCACGGCAGAGGCAAGAAGGCAGGCAGGGGCGCAGGCCTCAGGGGAGGACGCGGCAACGCTGGCCTGCACAAGCACAAGTGGATATATACGGTTAAGTACATGCCGGACCACTTCGGCCACCACGGGTTCAAGAGGCCTCAATCCGTAGTCGTCAGCAAGGTCACGATGAACCTCTCGGAGGTCGAGGAGTCGCTGCCCGCGTTCGAGCGGGACGGCTTCGCGACGAGGAAGGGCGACAAGTGGTCCGTTGACCTGACGAAGATGGGCGTCGACAAGCTGCTCGGGTCGGGCAGGATCAAGACCCCGGTCTCGGTCACGGTCTCGGAGGCCTCGGCGAACGCCGAGGTGAAGCTGAAGGCCGCCGGCGGGGAACTGATCAAGGGGAAGAGCAAGCCGGAGGCGTAGCCGCGTCACGCGGCAAGCCCCGGAGAACATGTGAGACCAGGACCTAAAAGGAAGGGTGCTGATGGCTGAGGGGAAGGAACAGAAGAGCCTGCTCTATAAGCTCAAGCCTGTGACCGACCGGCTTCCGGCCGTCACAAGGCCTGAGGGGCACGTCCATTTCCGGACGAAGATGACGTGGGTCATCCTCATACTGGTGCTGTACTTCGCGATGACCAACGTCGTCATCTATGGCCTCGATGTCGAACAGAGGGTCGACCTGTTCGCGCAGTACAGGGCGATACTTGCGGGCGCGCAGTTCTCGCTGATGCACCTGGGCATAGGCCCGATCGTCACCGGGTCCATCAT
Organism: Thermoplasmata archaeon; assembly: GCA_041304525.1. GTDB lineage: Archaea > Thermoplasmatota > Thermoplasmata > UBA10834 > UBA10834 > UBA9653. The sequence goes on from JBFYNF010000105.1 coordinate 12,997, forward strand.
CATGCAGCTCTTCACGGGCGCGAAGATCATCAAGCTCAACCTCAAGGACGAGGAGGACAAGGCGATCTACCAGGGCACCCAGAAGCTCCTGGTGATCATCATGATACTGGTCGAGTCGGTGCCCCAGGTGTACGGCTTCATGGAGCCGTCGACCAAGTTCTCGGACGGCATGGCCTCGCTGTTCGGAGGGGACGGCCAGAGCATAGCCAGGACGCTCATAGTCGTGCAGCTGTTCGTCGGCTCGTACCTGGTGTTCCTCATGGACGAGGTCGTGTCCAAGTGGGGCATAGGAAGCGGCATATCGCTGTTCATAGCCGCTGGGGTCGCTCAGCAGATATTCACGGGCACGCTCAACTGGCATGCGTCGGACCCGACGGAGGCCATGAGCACGGACAACCCGCCCGCGGGGACGATCCCGAAGAC
>JBFYNF010000106.1:0-50300 GCA_041304525.1 Thermoplasmata archaeon
CACGATGCCCACGGCCGCCAGGAGCGTCACGAGCATCATGACCCCCTGGAGCACGTCGGTGTATGCGTCCGCCCTCATGCCGCCGATCGCCACATACGCAACGACCACGACCGTGACGAGCACCGCCCCGAACTCGTACGATATCTCGCCGTCCGTGAGCTGTGTGAGTGCGATGCCGCCCCCGATCGCCTGTGTCGCGATGTACGGGAGCGTGAACACGACCATGACCGCGAGGAATATCATCCTCAAAGAGTCGGACCTGAACCTGTCGCCTATGAGCTCCGGAGGAGTGATGTATCCGTGCTCCTTCCCCAGCCTCCAGATCTGCCGGCCCAGGAAGAAGAAGGACAGGGCCATCAGCCCTGTCCCGAAGGCCATGATGCCGTAGTACGCGAGCCCGAACTTGTACGCGGCCCCTGCGAACCCGAAGAACGTGAACGCGCTGAAGTTCGTCGCCGCCATGGACAGGAACAGCACGACAGGTCCGATGCTCCTCGACGCGACGAAGTAGTCTTCCGAGGTCCTCTTGGACCTCCCGTAGGCGTAAACCGCGATGGCGAGCATCGCACCGAGGTAGATGACGAAGAACGAGATGGCGATCATGTCCATCACGCCTCACCCCCGTCGTCCGTCCAGTAGTATCTGGCGAAGAGGAGGTACAGCGCGAACAGGGCCGCCTCGAGCACGATTATGTATGTGACGATGTACGGTAGCCCGAACAGGGTCGGCCAGGACCAGTCCCATGCCCACACGTCGATCGACAGCACGAATAGCAGCGAGAACGCCGCCGCCCAGAACCACTTGTTCTTCAATACGCGAACCATCCGATAGCCTCCGGATCATCCGCGTTTCCTGGATTGCGAGGCTGGAAACGGAGAAACAATGCCTCGGCCGGGTGAATAGACGAGGGGATTATGAACCTTTCCAGATGGAGGCTCGGAGCCCCGTCAAGACACATCCCCTTTTTCGAATACTGTAGGGATTATACTCGAATCGGATGGACTTTTATGGTGAAATGCGTTTGAGCGGCACATCTCGAACGCACAGTCCTCGGGTGATTCGATGCAAGCAAGCAAATACCACGCAAGGAATAGCGATTGGATGGGAGAGAACATGGCGAGGACAGACGATATCAAGGTCAAGTCCGTGATGACGACGTCGCCCGTGACCGTCGAGGTGGACGACACGGTCTCTGACGCGATTGCGATGATCAGGAGGCACAGGGTGAAGGAGCTGCCCGTGCTGTCCAAGGGCGTCCCGGTCGGGCTCGTGAGCTACACATCCTTCATCGAGCGCAGGAGCGTGCCAATCAACGCCAAGGTCTCGTCCATCATGCTGCCAGTATCAAAGCTGAAGGAGGACGACAGCGTCCTGGACGCCGCCGAGCTACTGGTCGCATCCGGCATCAGGGGCGCCCCAGTCATGCGCGGGAACAGGCTCGTCGGGTTCGTGTCGCGCACCGACCTCATCAGGCTCATGCCCAGTATATCGGAGATGAGGACCCTGACCGTCAGAGACATCATGACCTCCGAGCCGCAGTCGGTCACGCCAGACGAGTTCATCAGCAGGGCCCAGGTCGTCATGGAGGGCCTCAACGAGAAAGCCCTCCCTGTCATCGGCGACGGCGGCAAGTTGGTCGGGGTCGTGGGCATGACGGAGGTCATGGACGCAATCTGGTCCCCTAAGGGCGACATGCCCCCGCGGAGCCCCAAGCCTCCTCGGAAGGTCTTCGACGGCAGGACCAGGACGCAGATAACGGTCGGCGGCATCATGACAAGGAACGTCGTGAGCGTGTCCCCGGACGAGACCCTCGGACGAGTCGTCGACCTGATGCTGGACCGCGGCCTGTCCACGCTGTTCGTCACGGAGGACGAGCGGCTCGTGGGCGTGGTCGACCAGTCGGACCTCATGGCGCAGCTCCTGAGCCTGAGGCCAAGGGACCAGGTGTTCGTCCAGATATCCGGCATGACGATACACGAGCCCGATGTGTTGGACGGCCTCTACTCTCTGATAGGCAAGGCCATGAAGAGGATTGCCAAGATGGACCGGCCCAGGGTGTTCTACCTCCATGTGACGACTTACGACACAGAGGGCATGGCGAGCAAGTTCAGCCTCAGGGCCAGATTGAACACCGATGGGACGATGTACTACGTCAAGGGCGCGGGCTGGGACCTCTACAAGGCCATGTCCGACCTGCTGGAGACCCTCGAGACGAAGGTCAGGCGGGAGAAGGAGAAGCTCCTGGACAAGAGGAAGGGGCGGTGACGGCCCCGAAGGCTCCGGTGGAAAGGATATCAACTCCTTGGTCCGTTCAGGAGCCATTCAGGGACGCTGAGAGTCCCGAAAGGAGGATTGGAGAAATGCCCATCTCAGAGCATGTCGGAAAGGCAGATTGGAAGACGGAGAAACACGTGCCCGTGATCGAGTGCCCGGACAAGGTGGCGCCCGACCAGGTGTTCGATGTCAATGTCATGATTGGCAAGGAGATCGCGCACCCGAACACGACCGCTCACCACATCAGGTGGATATCGCTGTACTTCCACCCGGACGGGGAGAAGTTCAGCTACCAGGTCGCCAGGGTCGAGTTCGGCGCCCACGGCGAGGGTGCCCAGGGCGTCGACACGAGCACGATATACACGCACCACAAGGCGACCGTGTCCATGAAGACCCAGAAGCCAGGGACTCTGCACGCCGTGTCGCTGTGCAACATCCACGGGCTGTGGGAGAGCGAGAAGAAGTTGATGGTCGGCTGAGGCCGCAAACCCTTGCAGAGGCCTGCGCAAGAGTTCTTGCAGGACGGATCGGTGGGCACATTGATGGTGCCCGCCGAGACCACCTCCATCCACTACTGGCAGCTGCGGATATCGTGTCCGTCGTCTGGCACGTGCTTCCGGTGAACAACGATCATGAGTCCATTGGAATCACACTACATCCGTTGGCAAGTTTCTTAAGCGCGGATGGCATACATTCGTTCGAGACGGCGGAACGGGCGATGACCCCTCTAGGAGGACTCCGAGACCGTTCCCAAGGTCTCATATTTATTCTGTTCCGAGTGGCTGGACGCCGCTCACGTTCCTCGCACCGAGGCGATGAATGACCCGTTTCATGACGATGTCGAGAGCGTATCCATTCTCATTGCGACTGATGTAGTCCCTCAGGGTGCCGGCCACCAAGTCCGCGAACTGGAGGCCTGGCACTCTCCTGCTGTCCCCGTATTCCACCTGGCATGTCGTCAGGGGCGGCATGAGGAGTCTTTCCAGGCTCCGTCCGAAGTATGATTCCACCCCGGGTTTCCAGTTCGCCCCGTCCAGGACGATGCCGAGTTCCATCTCCTGTCCGTATCGGAGCGCTGGACCGAGGAGCGAGCTGATGGCCCTGGCCCTGATAAGGTTTCCGAGGTCGGGATTCTGTCTGTCTGGTTGCATCTTTGCGCGGATGAGGCACGCCTCGCTCCGCCGGTCAATGATTGCTGTGGTGAACCCAATCCCCTGGGAGGCGAGCCGGACGTCCCTGCCAGATATCGTGTCGTCCCTGCCCGCTTCCATGAGTCCGACCCTGATCAAGTCACTGGCGTGTCTTCCCGCCCCATGTGAATACCGTATCTCCTCCACTCGGTGTCCGACGAGCCCTCGGAGGAAGTTCTTCATGCTGAGGACCGTTGGCCGAAGAGCCTTCGGTATCCCGATAGTAGGCTTCGGAGCGCACCAGACAGCGCCCGCGAAGAACGGGGAGTCCGGATTCCCAGGTATCATGCTCTCGTCGATGAAAACGTAGAGTCTCGGCAACGGTCAAAGCAGCTAGCTTGGCTGATTTAACCCTGTCCAATGCATGCAGCGTCGTCAGCATGGCAGTGGGGCTCGCGGTACCGCCCAGGCGCGTTCCAGCACGACGTGATGTTGATATTCTGCGACCTTGTGAGCGGCGCATGGCCGGAGTCGAGTGGAACGAATCGATTGTACAGGATGTCCGAGTGACCATCACCCGACGTCTGACAGAATCTGATTCGAATGACCTCTGTCGAGCCATCATTTAAAGTACGGCCCGAGTCGATTCCTCCGCGGAAAGATGGTGCGACCAGTTCTTCCAGCAGAAGTGGAGAAGGATTTGCACGCCTGCCTCCAGTGCGGTTACTGCAATTTCGTGTGCCCGATCCAGCTCAACCCAGACAGAGGCTTCGAGTCGTACAGGGTCAGGGGCAAGATGTACCACCTGAAGAAGTACGCTCATCCTGGCTTCATGCAACGGCTCGTGGGCAACGCCCCCGAGATATCTCCGGAGTTCGTCGAAAGGGTGTACAACTGCACGGCGTGCGGCTACTGCCAGGTCGCGTGCCATGTCGAGATCAAGTTCAACGACCGCTGGGAACAGGTCAAGGAATGGTTCGTGAAGAACGGCGTCGGACCCTTGGACAGGCACAAGACGCTCAGGACCAGGGTCATGGCGAAGCACAATCCGTACGACGAGCCTCACGATGCCAGAGATGCATGGGTCCCGAAGACCGCCAAGAGGTCCAGGGACCCAGAGGTCCTCTACTTCACCGGGTGCACGGCGAGCTACAGGCAGCAGAAGATCGCCCAGGACGCACTCAGGGTGCTCGAGGCCGCGGGTATTGAGTACGATGTCCTGGGCAAGGACGAGTGGTGCTGCGGCTCGCCACTGATCAGGACCGGCCAGACGGACGTCGTCACGGACGAGAAGGACGGGCTCGTGAAGCACAACCTGAACGAGATCGAGAAGCGCGGCGCGAGGAAGGTCGTCACGGCGTGCGCGGGATGTTTCATGACCCTGAGCCACAACTACCCCATGTACACTGGCAAGCTGGACTTCGAGCTCCTTCACATGACCCAGTTCATCGACGAGCTCATCAGGGACAAGAGGCTCGAGCTGAAGAGGCCGCTCCCGAAGAAGGTCGCATACCACGACCCATGCCACATAGGCAGGCACTTCGGCATATTCGAGGAGCCGAGGCGGATACTGAACGCCTTCCCGGGGTCGCAGTACCTTGAGCTGCCCAGGAACAGGCTCGACTCGCAGTGCTGTGGCGCTGGTGGAGGGTACAAGATACAGTTCAACGACCGCGCGGAGTACATCGCGTCGCTGAGGGTCCAGGAGGCCAAGGACACGGGCGCCGAGATGCTGGTGTCGGCGTGCCCGTTCTGTGTCACGAACCTCACCAGCGGCGCGAAGAAGGCAGGTATAGACATGCCCGTGGCGGAGATAGTCTCGCTCGTCGCGGACAGCGTCCAGTGACCGTCCCTGGAAGCCTTTTAATCGTGGCTAGGCCATCTTCGCACCGTTCGAGATGCGTTCCCTCCCGCTGTTCAGGTTCAACAGGCGTGCGTGGTCCACTAGCTGGGGGATCGCCCTGTGCACGATGTTCATAGTGGCCAGCTTCTCCATCGCTGCGGGGCTCAGGACGTCCATGGACACGCTCGCGGACAACTTCACATCAGAGTACTCGCTGGTGTCCTACCCCGGTGACTCGGGCATGGACTTCTTCCAGACATCGTCGCTCGGAACCGCTGAGGACAGGAGCGCGCTCTGCGCTGTGGTAGTGGCCACCGCGGACTCGGACCATGTGGTCGTGTTCAGCGTGTCGGATCCAGGTGGCGTGCTCGACGAGGCGTTCTCCGCGTCGGGGGACGAGGTCAAGGTGGGCGCGTCCGTCCAGCTGAGCGGGGACGTGACGCTCGTGGCAGAGACGAGCCAGGAAGTCACGGTCGTGTCCGGGTTCTCATCGTCCATGTTCCCGCCCACATGGGTCCTGGGGAGCGAGGAGCTACTGCTCGCCTTGACAGCGCAGAACCCGAGTTCATGCAACCTCGCTGTCGTCAAGGACCTCACATCGGACGAGAGGGCGGGCCTCGAGTCCGCGGGGTTCTCAGTGCAGCCCATGGTGTCCATCGTGGAGTTCCTCGACTCTGGCGTCGACGAGCTCGAGTCAGACGCCTACTGGGTCCTCGTCCCGTCGGCGTTCGTGATCGCCGTCCTGGCATACAGTTTCATAGGAGCCGAGGTCGCTGACAAGAGACACGACATCGGCATCATCAAGACCATCGGGGCCGGAAGGAGACGCGTGTTCTCGTACCTGCTGGGTGAGTCGTTCCTGATATGCGCATACGGGGGCGCTCTCGGCCTGGCCCTTGGAATCGTCATGTCGTACTCTGTCTCCATGGTCGCCTCACATATGTTCGCCTCGGTCTTCGTGATTGATGTCGAGGAGGCCCTACTCCTGACGTCCTATCTCGTTTCGGTGGCCGCGGGCGTCCTGGGAGCTGTTATACCTGCGGCCAGGATGACGTTGTCGTCTCCCGTCCAGGACCTGAAGGAGGGGGTACCGTTCTGATGGTCCGTCGCAGGGTGATGGTCGTCATCGCCCTGTCCGTCATGATATTCACCGCGACGACCTCCGTGCTCGTTGGCCTGAGGGACGCCCCCGCGGCGTTCGCTGCTGGCGAGGGTTACGTCATCACGTCATCAGGCGCGCCCACCATCTTCTCGAGCAGGGTCAGCATGGACATGGCCACGGCGCTCGAGCAGATGGAGAACATCACGGGCGTGAGCCCTGAGGTGTTCGCGTTCTCGTGCTGGAGCGGTCACTCGTTCGTAGTGAGAGGCGTCGACCTGGACAGGTTGGGATCCGTCGGCCCAGAGCTTAGGACGGATTGGTCGGCGGATCTCGAGGGCGGTCTCATAGGATATGCCCTCCTGGGCGAGAGGCTCGCAGACAGGCTGGGCATGGACACACCGAGCACCATACCGTTGTCCGGGAGCTACTCGGCCAAGGTCGAGCTGGTCACTGTCGCAGGCACGTTCTCGTCGGACTCCACCCTCGACGACGAGATGCTCGTCCAGACCGATGTCGCGAGGAGGCTGACGGGCATGGGCTCGGACGATGCTTCGATCATCCGCGTGGCGACGTCGGAGCCAGCATGGCTCGAGTCCCTGCTGGCGCCGGAGGACGCGAGGTTCACAATCTATGATCTCTCCGTGTCGAAGAGCCAGATCGGGCCGGGCGAGGAGTGCATGGTCATGGCGAGCGTCAGGAACTGGGGGAGGTCCTCTGGGTCCGCGACGGTGAAGTTCTTTGATAGCCTCGTCGCGTTCGCGGAGGCGGATGTGACGCTCAACGCCTCCAGCTCGTCGTCGGTGTCCGCGTCTTACATCAGCTCGGTGATGGGGCTTCACAATATCACCGTGGGCATATCCGGCGACTTCCCGGTCACACTCAGCTCGTCGGTCGAGGTGGTGGATCCGTACCTGCTCGCGTCGTTCCCAAAGACCGTCATGCTGGGGTCACCGTTGGTTGCGGAAGTCGTCACGTACGCCGGGGACCCCGCTCCTGGAGTTGTTGTCACTCTCTTGGACTCGGCCATGTCGTCCAACACGACTGACACGGCTGGCCGGTGTGAGCTCGAGGCGGATGAGGCCGGTGAGTTCTCCCTCATGTTCGACGCCGATGGCACTGAGTATGAGGGCATGCCCGTCCATGGCTCAGAGGCCGAGGTCGAGGTCGTCGACCCATCCTCGTTCCCGCCGGAGTTCCTGCCGTCCGTGACATCCTTCGAGCTCAGCCCATCATCCATCAAGGAAGGTGAGGCCGCGACCGCCGTCGTGACGGTCGAGAACGGGGGCTCGGTCGGAGGCGTCGCGGAGGTCGATGTGCTTGTGGATTCGTCCGTGCACTCGACGCTCCAGGTGACGCTGGGCCCGGCGGAGGGCGCGGTGGTCTCGTTGTCGCTCGAGGATGTATCGCCAGGCTCACACACGGTCCAGGTGGGCGACTTCTCGGCATCCCTCGACGTGGCGCCATGGTACGCGGACAACCCCGACCTCGTCGAGCTCGTCGTCAGGTACGGCGGCTCCAGCACACTCTCGTCCGCAGGCTCGCTCCCCATCTACCAGGCGGCCAAGATATCAGAGGGGAACGTCGCCCTGGCGCTGTTCGCGTTGGGCGCGATAGCCGCGCTTCTCGCCGTCCTCGCTATCGTATCGGTGTTCTCGAAGGAGGTGCACGAGGGCCGCAAGAGGCTCGGGATATTGAGGGCCATCGGCGCGTCCAGGAGGCACATACGGCTGATGGTGTTCCCCCAGGCGCTCTCCGCTGCGCTCGCGGGCTCGGCTGTCGGGGTCGCCTCCGGCCTCATCATAGCGGTGGCGTTGGTACGCTCGGATGCATTCGTGGTCTTCGGCCATGTGCTCGAGTTCGGTGTGAGCGTCGGCATCGTCATCCTCACGCTCGTGGGCGCCGTCGCCATCAGCCTCGTCAGCGCCCTTGCGTCCTCGGAGCTCGCGGCTCGTGAGACGACGATATCATCCATAAAGGACCTGCCCGGGGAAGAAGGTCCACAGCCGGAAGTGTCCGAGCTCCTCGGAGAGGGCTGATCATTCTTCGATGACACTCAGCCACAGGTGCAGGTTGCCGTACAGGTATCGTTCCTGCCCCTCCTCCTGGATGTAGAGGTCGAAGTCGAACCTCCACACGCCCGTTTGGTCGAGCGCGAAGGTCACGTTGACGAACTGCGTGTCACCCTCGGCCATCGTGTAGTTGTACCACCGGGTACCCCAGTGCGTGTCGTTCCAGCAGTATGCGGCCATCGAGAACTCCCTTGGACCGTCCTCGCCGTTGTGCATCTCTATCGTGAGCGTGATGTTCGACCCGAGCACGCGCGTGGAGTTGATCTTCGCGCTGCCGTCCTCGGTCATCGCGAAGTATGTCCTGGATGGGTACTCAGCTGTTATGATGAGCGCGAGACATATCCCGGACACCACGAGCGCGGTCCCGAGCATCGCGGCCACGACCTTGTCGAACTTGAACGGCTCGACCTTCTCGGTCCTGGTCTTCTTCGCGGTCTCATCCTCTGCATTTCTGTTCTTGACCATCTCGGCCGCGACGGCCGAGAGCGCGAACACTATCAGCGAGGCCCGTGTGGTGTTCGAGTCAAGCCCGATCGGCGTGAGCACGAGGAACAGGCCCAGGAAGATGATCACCAAGACGGATATGCCAAGGCTGAGCACGAATCTCGCCTCGAGGCTCGTGCCTTTCCAGAAGAACAGTCGCACGACAGCGAACCCGGGTACGAAGAACATGTACGGCAGGCCGAACGCGAATGCGGCCGCGGTCCCCGGCAGAAGGAGGAGGACAAGGGTCGCCACTATTGAGAACAACGCTATCGTGAGCCTCTGGCCGTTGTGGGTTTCCAGGAATCCCACGACCCTGCTGAGCGCGTCCGCACCTTCTCCCATAGTCACTCAGCCCTCGGCCTGCTGAAACGTGTAGGCCCATATATCTGTTTGTTCAGTGGATGCGCCAGTATGCAAAACCGCCTTGTCGATGCCATGTCCGGCGTGCGAGCCATGCCATCGAGTAGGAACCTATTTAAATGACTAACCCAATAATTCCTGACAGCCCTGTTATACCCCCTCGTGAGGTGACTCTATTGGCTAAGGATGAAGATGATGAGGTTGCGTGCCCTGTCTGCGGCAAGATCGTGGGCGCCGATGTGTCTTCCTGCCCCTACTGTGGCGCTGAGTTCGAAGATCATGATGCCACCGAAGAGGAAGAGGTCGTGGCCAAGGTCGCCGCGACGGATGAGGATGAAGAGGTCGCCTGCCCGGTCTGCGGCTCTCTAGTAGGCCTCGATGTCGCGGCCTGCCCCAAGTGCGGCGCGGAGTTCGAGGAAGAGGAGATCGAGGAGGTCATCGAGGTAGAGGAGAAGACCGTCTTCGAGGAAGAGGCAGCTCCGGTGCCCGTGAAGGCCAAGTCCGTCGAGAAGCCGAAGGCCAAGGCGAAGCCGGCTGAGAAGGCCAAGCCGAAGGAGAAGCCGAGGCCCAAGCCCAAGGAGGGCGTCTCGCTCACTGCGGACCTGCCCGCTAGCATCATGGACTTCAGGGTCATAGGACTCGCGCTCATCATACTCGGCATCGTGGGCACGCAGGTCGCGCTCATGATTGACTGGTACTGGAGCTGGGTGCCCCCGATCGAGGACAACCTGGGCCTGTTCGTGGCCATACCCATCGTCCTGCTCGTGGTCGGTCTCCTGGTGTTCATGCTCGTGAAGAAGGCGCTCGCGGGCGGGAAGGAGATGCCAGAGATGATGCCCGGCACATCCCTCTCGCTGTTCCTGTTCGGGATACTCGCGCTGATCGTCGTGGTCCTCTGGGACCCGATCAACGTGGCGCTTCAGGACTCCCAGGCTGCGGTCGCGGGCGGATTCGCTATCGCCCTTGTGCTCGGCATCCTGCTGGTCTTCATGGGCTACAGGAACGCGTCTGAGAAGGCCGCGTGCGACTGAGCCAGAAACCCGTAAACCCCTTCAGCCGAGGTTTTTCTTGGAAATCGTTCGATACGAGATTCGTACCTGAGCGACCGACTTCGCAAGGCTGATATACGATGCGGCTGTTCAAGGTTGGACACGATTCGGTGGCAGCCCTAGTTGGATGGTGTGGTGGGATTGTTGCCAAGCCTGAGTGTCGGGGCGGCGTGATGGGCGCCCCTCGGAGCATTTTTCGTCTTCTGGGCCTCGTGCGCGCACGTGCGCATGTGGGGCGCGCGCCATGGCCATGGCCAGTCGCTGAGAAACAGGGTGACCAAATAATTATATAACAAATATCTCTATATATGTGACAGCAAGCGGAAGGGATGGACCAGCTGTCGCTTGAGAGCGTCATCGCACGTGTTTACCCCTTCAGCGCGAGCGGAATGAAAAGGAGTGTGTGACCAATGGAGAAGAAGATACTCACGATAATGGTGGCGCTCATGGTTGTGGCTGCCATCGTGGTCGCGTTCATCATGATCGCGGCCGGAGGCGCGAGGACCGCCGGAGGCTTCACGAGGCTGTTCGATGACCTCGAGAACCCGAACCCGACTGTGACGTTCCATCAGTACTTGGAGCTGCCAGAAGACTGGAACATCAATGACGTGAAGACCGTGAGCGACACGATCGTCGACATGTATCTCGACTACACGACGACCGTCGGCTCGACGACTATCTATGTCCACGTCATCTACTTCGTGTGCATAAGCGACAAGTGGACGGACGCGGAGCAAGGCACGTCGTTCTACGTGCCCACGAGCACGCTGCACTCGGGCTTCCTCCTCGTGGACCACGGCAGATTCTCCCTGAGCGTCAGCTCGTCGTCGAACCTGTCCGAGGACTATTCGATAGGCGACGTCATCGAGCTCGATACTGTCTTGACGGACAACTTGGGTGAGCTGTCATTCGGCAGCTGGTCCCTGGCCAGTGAATGATCTGGCAGATGACCGTGAAGCATCTGAAACCCCTTTCATCCACATATTCTGAACACAACAATTGCCCAGGTCCTCACATAGGGCCTATATGAACGACTCCTCCCGACTGTCCTGGACGGGGTGCCAGAAGGCGAAAGGGTATTATAACCAGGTCTCGCTCTTCGGTTATAACAGCGTGAGCCGAAACGCCACAGGGCATAGTGATGCTTCGGCGGGCCGCCGGAATCGGAGAGTGCTTTTGGGGGAGAGGAGGTTCGTAGCGGCCTGCATGTCAGCAACGCTACGCCCTTGCGCAGGGAGAGAGAGGCAGAGGCGATGCGCAAGAGCGAGCGCAACCAGGGCAAGACGCCGCCGCCCCCAGCGTCACCCGGTTCGAGGGGCTTCACCAATGGTAATGGTAGCCCGCCTGCGAGGGACCTCCCAGGCAAGGTGAACGGCATCGGCAGGGGGCGGGTCAACGGCCTCACGAACGGGCTCACCAACGGCCTCACTAATGGTGGACGTTCCCCGCGCCGATCGGGCCTCACGAACGGCATGACGAACGGCAAGACCAACGGCATGACGAACGGGCTCACGAACGGTTTCGTGAACGGCGCAGGCGCCGTGAACGGCTTCAGGATATCCGCGGGATCGAGACGGATCTCGAGGCAGCCAATCGACGTCCGCAAGAAGATGCTGATGGTCGCATGCCTCGTCGCAATCATCATGGTCATACCGTACGCGCTCGTCTACGCCTTCCCGCCGGCGGAGGTCGAGATAGACGGGTACTTCATGGACTGGCTGAGGGCGACCGTGTACGAGGATTCCCCGGACTCGGAGAACATGGATGTTGCCATATCCGCCTACGCGGTCAAGGCCGACGTCCGCGGGTCTTACTTCTACATCGCGACTGCCGGGACGGTCATGAGCGGTGCCGACGGAGGCGCGGACGGTTTCTACATATTCATCGACAGGGACGGCGATGTCGGCACTGGGTACCTTGTGAGGGGCCTCGGCGCGGACCACATGATCGCCGTCATCGGCTGGGACGGCGTCACCGTGCTGGCGGCCACGTATGTCTTCGACTCATCGGCTTCTCAGGACGACTATGCCGGGTTCGAGCGCTCCTCGGACCCTCTCGTCGCGTTCAAGGGCGGCGAGGTCGAGATCGGCGCAAACCTCATCACGGGCCCGATGTCCAGGGTAGCAGTCTGCGCTCGCCACACGAACGTGTCGGATGACTGGTCCGAGGTGAATTTCGCGTACTCCGGCCCCGCGATCCGAGTGCTCCAGTACTTCGAGACCCCCGAAGTGACGACAGGATACACGGACGAGCATATGCTGACACTCGAGCTCATATCCAAGGATTCTCCCGTCGATCTGGAAGGGCTCGTGTTCGAGCTCGAAGGGACCGCGACACCGACCGAGGTCAAGGTACTTCGCGGCTACGAGCTCATCGGCTCGGGCCAGGGCGCAGATGTCTTGTTCACGGAGCCAGTGCGGCTCGACACGGACGAGGTCGTCCGACTGTCGGTGCTGGCATCGTTCGAGGGCGGCTCGGAGACCCAGTCCTTCGGGCTACATCTGGACCCGGCCGACGGCCTTGTTCTCGGCGCGAACGCCACGGCTGCGTTGACATCATATCAGGAGGGCGCGAGGATGACATACATCAGCGCGGCTCCCGCTGCCGTGACAGTCGACGGCGCCTTCGCTGACTGGCAACACATGGTCATGACCGAGGACTCGCTGGGCGATGTAGTCATGAACGACACCGGCCCGTTCGTCAACGGCGACGTCGACATATCATCCGTCGTCGCGTGGTCCTCCGGATCCGTAGCGTACTTCTACATGTCCGTGGACGGGAGGATGCTGGGAGGCTCCAGCGTCCCTGGCACGCTCGTGCGCTGGGAGGAGCCGCCGGAGCCGAGCGGGTCAATGCCCAACATGACTGATGAGGAGCATCTGTTCGGAGCGGACTTCGCCTACGCGTTCATCGACCTGGATGGCAACGAGTCGACCGGGTTCAGGATCGGAGGCGCGGAATCCGCGGTCACGGTCGCGGGCAAGGACGGGACGGTCATGGCCGCGAACGCGTATGCGTACATCAACGGCTCTTGGCTCTTGGTCGGGCCAGTCCTGGCGGCTTCGGACGGCTACAGGCTCGAGGTCGGCGCCGCGTTCGAGTCCCTCGGCATGTGCATGGACGAGGTTTACCGCATCACATTCATGGCGCAAGACTGGCGCGGCTCTGAGGACAACGCCGTGGTCGCGCTACCGGTCAGCGTGCTCTCGGGAACCAGGGCCTTCGGGGGCATAATCATCAACGAAATATACTCCACCCAGCCTAGCTTGTCTAATGACTGGCTTGAGCTGTACAACACCGCGAGCTATCCCATCAGCATCGCTGGCTGGACGCTGTACGTGGACGGCGTCCTGAGGTTCACGTTCCCAACCTACACTATCCCGTCTGGCGGGTTCTACGTCACGCCCAACCTGAGCTTCTCGAAAGGGACCACATACGTTCTCCGCGACGATGTGGGCACACTGATCGATTCTGTCAGCGTCCCAACCTGGAACGCGAGGTCTTACGGCCGTACTGGCACCCCCGATTCGGAGTACGACACGTGGGCCTGGACGGTCCCAACCCCCGGGGAGATCAACCAGGGCCAGATACCTATCCCGGAGTTCGGCGACATCATAGCGCCGTTAGCGATAGTACCAATTATCTTCATCGTCATAAGGCGTGCGCGAGGAGCTCGCGAGAACGCACGAGGGGACTCGGAAGGGAACCATGATGGACGCACCTGAGACATCCGACGGCGGCTCGGAACAACCGAACGAGAGCATTTCGCTCACACACCTGCTGAGGCCCCTGGGGTCACAGTCCGAGGCCGTGAGGCCATTCATGCCCGTCCTGGGAGGCCCCAGACTCTACCTTCTGCTCCTGTATGCTGCGGTAGTCATCGGCTCATCGGTCGAGTTCTTCATGAGCCAGGAACTGTGGTACGGCAGCTGGGAGGTATACAACACCTATGTGTTCATCGTCTCCGGCTTCTTCATCCTGATGGGCGTGGCCATGCTGTTCCTCACCGCGGGGGAGGCCCCGGATGACGGTTTCAAGCTGCCGCTCCCCAAGCCGCTGCTCTGGGTCATGGGCATGATCCTGGTGGTCATCATGAGCATCGGCCTGGCCGGCCTTGGTTCCGAGATCGGAGGCTGGACGGTCCTCTTGAGCGTGTTGCTGCTCACAGGTTTCATAATGATGGTGATGGGCATGAAGTCCATCGCCAACAAGGACGCCTTCTGGCTGGCCATATACGGATTCGGCGTGGTCATGATGGTCCTCATGCCCGTGCACGAGGCATTCGATGTCGCCGCCGATCCGACAGGCTACCCATTCACCGGCCTGAACGTCCTCCTGCTTGCCGTGGGCATGTGCTCGGCCCTCTTGTCACTGCAGTTCATGAGGACCCGGGATGGCTATCTGGGCGCGTGGCTCATAGGCGCCATGGCGCTATTCCTTCTTGCTTTCCACGAGCAGGCGGGCATCGTCGCATCTGGCAACTACGAACCCTACGACCGCGGCCTCGCGCTCATAGGCATCGTGTTCTCGTTCCTGCCGCTGTTCATGTACCTCTGGAAGGAGAAGGAGTATCTGTCCATGTGGTCCAAACTCCGCAGGGCGAACCACCTCATGCAGACTGGCGACTTCCCGGGAGCGCTCGTCCACGCAGACGCCGCGGTCCAGGAGAGCTCCGCAGCCGGGATCTCCCACAAGTTCTCGCTGCCCTGGAACGTCAAGGGCGACGTTCTCTATCACATGAAGGAGTATTCGAAGGCCAAGACTAACTACGACCTCGCGCTCGAGATAGACCCTGAGGACAGCACCACATGGTGCCACCTTGGCAACATGTACGCGTTCGAGGGTAAGCGCGCGCTCGCGCTCAGCGCCTACGACAGGTCGATCCAGGCGGACCCGAAGAACGCCATCCCCTGGAACAACAAGGGCGCGGTCTTCAGCACCCTCGACTGGCCCGAGGAGGCGCTCGCATGCTTCAACAGGGCCGTCGCGCTCGACCCGAGGGACTTCGACGCCTACATGAACCTCGCGAAGACCTGCGTCAAGCTCGGCAGGAGCGACGACGCCGTCATGAACTACCAGAAAGCCATCGGGATCAAGCCCAAGAGCAAGCTGGCCAAGGAGGGTCTGCAGAGGGAGTTCTACAAGGGCATGTGCCTCGACCAGATACGCGGCTGGGAGGCGATGGGCCTCGACACGGCGCATCTGAGGAACCTCCTGAAGCAGGACCCGTCGGACTTCGACAGGACATCGAAGGAGTACCTCTCGAGCATAGTGGAGCAGAGGACGCAGCTGGTCATCGGCGGGGGACAGGACAAGTTCGATGTCAACGCCGCCATCAAGGCCGTCCTCAATGTGACGGCCGAGAAGGGCGCGACCCTCGAGCGCATCATGAAGGAGACCAACCTCACGAGCGAGCAGCTAGTGCTGCCGATGGCGCTACTGATGAAGACCGAGCGCCTGCACTTCAAGAGGTCAGGCACGCACGATGTCTATGTGTCAAAGGGCAAGGCACCGGAGAAGCCCGAGATACCGCCGCCCGAGGAGCCGCTCAAGAGGAAGCTGCACCATAAGACGGAGAGGCCGAAGCCGGAGGAGCTGGAGCCGACCGCATCCGTACTCGTGTTCGGTCGCAGGAAGTCCAAGAAGAAGAAGATATGATCATCCGGCTGATCCGGTGAAACCACTTCAAATCTCTATCTTCCCTTTCTTCAGCAATATCTGGAGCGCTTCATCGGCGACCTTGTCCTTCTTCTCCTTGTCGTCGAGCGCTTTGCGGGTGGCGAGGTTGACGTCCCTGATGGCGTTCCTCTCCTCCCTGATCTCGGCCCGCTTCTGGTCCTTGATCTCGATGACCTTGCCGCGGAGGTCCATCGCCTTCTGATGGACAGCGTCCGCCTCCTCCCTGAGCTTCAGGAACTCCTCGTGCTTCTTGTTCGCGGTCGATGCGAGCGCGACTATGTCCTTCGCGTGCACCTGGGCTTCCTCGTGGAACTTGTGCTGCTCCTCCGACAGGCGCACGACCTCTTCGTGTTCCTTGTCCGCCTGTCTGAAAAGGGCGTCTATGCTCGAGTCGATGTCCTTGACCTCCTTCTGGACCTTATCCTGCTCCACAAGGATCTTCTTGAGCCTCTGGAGGTCGTTCGCCCGCGCCTTGATCTTCTCTAGGAGCTCCCTCTCCTCGGTCAGTTTCAGCGGCACGGTCTGCTGCCTCATCTCCATGCCCCTGATGTCAGCATCTATGACCCTGATCTCCGTCTTGAGGTCGCCCATGGGAGTTCCCTTGAGCTTCCTCTTGAACTCGATGAGTTCCTTGGCCTTGCCCTGGAGCTCGTCCCTCTTCTTCTTGTGTACCCTCATCTCTGCGACGGCCGCGTCCCTCTTGTCGCGGGCGGCCCTCATCGGCTCCTGCAACTCCTTCTTCTTGTCGTGCAGAGAGTCCCTCTCGGACCGCACTATGGTGGCCTGTTCGTTTATCTCGTCACGCTTGTTCAAAAGAGCCCGGAACTTGAGCTCCGCACTCTCAAGCTCGCTTATCTTCTTCTTCTTGTTAGTCGTCGACATTCTCTTCGTCGTCATTCAGACTCGCCAGGCCGGATGATTCTCATGGGATAATGGCATCGGGTTATAAGACTTATGACTTGGCGGGCGAAGGATTCAAGACTCGTTCCAGACATACCAATGGTGCCGTGCGTTCCTGGGGGCGTGGTCCGAGTGGAATGGTGTTCGAAGGGCAGGGAGATCATACGACCGGAGATGACGACCGTCGACCTCCCAGTGGACAAGGCGATCATTTGTTTCACCGAGGGGTTCTATCCGCGTCTGGTGAAGTGTCTCGGGCTGTCGGATGCCAAGCGCGCGCCACACATCAGCGCATGCCACAGGGGCAGGCTGGGCAAGCATGTGGCGCTGTACAAGTCGGAGGTCGGCGCGCCCGCGGTGGCGATGATCATGGAGGTCATGATAGCGTCGGGCGTCCGGCGGATACTCATGCTAGGCCTCGCTGGTTCGCTCGTATCTTCGTGTCAGATATGCTCAATCGTCATCCCTACATGGGGTGTCAGGGAGGAGGGGACGTCATATCACTATATACGTTCGAACGTTCGCCCAAAGCCATCGGCCGCCTTCGTGAAGGAGCTTGTTGCAGGCCTTTCGGACCTCGAGCCGAGGCTCGGCGGGGTTTGGAGCACGGACGCTCCGTACAGGGAGACGGTCGCTAAGGCGAAGGAATATGCGGGTAGGGGTGTGCTGGCCGTCGACATGGAGACCACGGCCATGATGGCAGTCGCGATGCGCAGGAAGGCCGAGTTCGCTGCGGTCCTCACCATATCCGATTCCGTCTATGGTGCCGATTGGGACCCCGCGTTTGGCACGAGGAAACTCAATCGCGCCCGAGACCTCGTCTGTGAGAAGGCGTCCCAGGTCATGCTGTGTTGACTCCGGGGTTTCTTCTTTGAGCGTAGTAACGCTCTCCCGCCTAGCTGATTCGGCCGTATGTCTCGGTTGGACCCACACTCACGGAATTCCTCCTCCCCGGACGTGAATTGCCGCGAAGGTGGCGCCGTATGTCAAAGACACGCACGTTGCTAGTAGTGGAAAACACTAAATACTCTGGTCGAGTAATCAAACACATCAACTCCCCAGCATGACTCCCTCCTGTGGAGCGGAGGAATGCTGGGCTCAATTTCTCACAGTCATGATCTAGTTGGACTGGGTGGGGGGAGTGGAAGTTTAGACGCCGCGGTCTTCATCGACGGGAACAATCTCTATCACAATGCGAAATCGATGGGGATCCAGCCAAGCAGGATAGATTTCGAACGGCTGGTCCAAGCGGTGTGTTCGCGTTTCGGCGCGAGCCCTAAGATGGTCTACTACTATAACTCCGTTCCAGATATATCCGATGGGAGCGAGAGATACTACAAGCATCAGAGGTTTCTCAGCCGCCTGCGCAGTATCAAAGGGTTCAATGTTCGGACGAGGAAACTCCAGAAACAGTCCAATGCTGGAGCATTGGCCGAGCGTATGAGAGATGTTCGGGCACGGGGATTTTGCCTGGGCTGCCTGCCACTGATTGAGCGGATGTGTAACGAGTGCATTGGTGCTGTCACCAAGAAGGAGAAGGGGATTGATGTGGCGATTGCCACCGACATGCTGAACACCTGCGTCATCAGGGATGAGTGCGACATGTGTATCCTGATATCTGGCGACGCGGACTTCATACCCGCTCTGGATATCGTGAAGTCCAAGGGCAAGGACGTGGCTTCTGCTTCAGTCTACAGTGGGTATTCTCACAACCTTCGGCAGAAACATAAGTACTTCGTGATTGGGATACGGGAATTGGATGGAGTGCTCAAGCGATAGATGACGCGGCTGTGTTGGCTGTCGACAGTCCCTCAATTCAAGCCATCGAATCATTGATTGACCGCAACTGTAATTCCGAGTCCTGGACTGCAGGTCGCGCGCAATCTTCCGTCCGCGAACTCGAGCCCCGACGAT
Source organism: Thermoplasmata archaeon (assembly GCA_041304525.1). Lineage (GTDB taxonomy): Archaea > Thermoplasmatota > Thermoplasmata > UBA10834 > UBA10834 > UBA9653. The sequence continues at coordinate 18,807 of JBFYNF010000106.1, forward strand.
GGGTCGTCTATGATGTTGAAGTGCGAGTCAAGGTCAGCGTACTTGACGTTGTCCGAGCTCAGCACGAAGTGGAGACCAGCGGCTATCGACAGCTGGATCTCGCCCATGCAGCCCACCATGGTGCCGATCCCCGCACCCTCGGCTAGTCTGTTTATCGTGATGGCGTCGTGTATCCCAGCGCTCTTCATCAGCTTGATGTTGATGAGGTCGACCGCCCGGTCCCTGATGACCCGCCTCGCGTCCGCGACATCCTTGACGCACTCATCGGCCATGATCGGCACCGGGCTCCTGTCCTTGACCTTCTTCAGGCCCGCGTAGTCGTCAGCCTTCACGGGCTGCTCGACTAGCACCACATCCAGGGTATGCATCGCCTCGCAGAATCTGACCGCCTGTTCCACGGAGTAACCCTGGTTCGCGTCCACCCTCAGCTGCACCATGGGCCCGACCGCGTCCCTCACGGCCGCGACGCGCCTGATATCGTCCTCGAGGTCCAGGCCAACTTTGACCTTGAGTGCCCTGAACCCCTCTTTGTAGTGCTTCCGGGCGCGCTTGACCGTGACCTCCTTCGACTCGATGCCTATGGTCATGTCCGTGAGCACACTGTCCCCCCTGGTCCCTCCCAGGTACTTGTGGAGCGGCTTGTTCTCCCTCTTGCTCAACAGGTCGTAGACTGCGATGTCCACAGCCGCCTTCGCGGCCGTGTTCCCAGGTGCGACCGCATCCAGCCTCCGGTGCAACCCAGATATGTCACCCTCGTCCGTGCCGACGATCTTCTTCGGCACCTTTGCCAGGAACTCCTCGACCGTCCCGACGGTCTCGTGGGTCACGTCGCTGGGGGACGCGCTCCCAATCCCGAAATCGTCGCCCGCCACGACCTTCACCATGATGTTCTCCGCAGTGTCGGAGCACCCTGTGGCTATCCTGAAGCTGCACCTGCGCTTGCTGATGAAGGTCCTAGTCTCCACGGAGTCTATCGTGCTCTCCGCCCCCTCTGTAGAAGCTTGACCGCGTTGATGTCCTTCTTGAGTCCGATGTTGTGTGCCACGGGGGCGCATTTGGTCCTAAGGAGATATACGATGGGTGCAAGGTCCGTCTCAGAGAGCGACTCGAAGTTGGCCATGCCCTTCGCGATGATGAGGTCCTTCTTCCTGAGCATGTCCCCGAAGTCCCCGTCTATGGACAGAAGGTCGATGCCCACCGCGAACCCGGGAGCCTCGACGATCTCATCGACCAGGCCCTCGAGTCCCAGCCCGTCGATGTCCTTCTTCGTCACATCCGTGAGGATGGGTTCTCCCTTCAGCACTAGCGTTACCCGTACATCGAGCTTCTTGAGCTCCTTCAGGGCGAGCCTGTCGAACACGATCTCCCCGCAGTTGTCAACGAGGTACGCGACATCCGCGCCCTCCTTCAGGAGCTTCCTCACCTTGGGCGTGTCGTCGTGCCCTAGCCCTTCGTCCAGGAGGTTCTTGAACTCCTTCTTGAGGCTCGACGGATGATCGAACCCCGTGCCGATGCCGAAGTCCATCACATTCCCCACGACCGCGCACAGGAAGGACGCCCTCAACTTGTCCCTGGCCCTCGCCACGAACCTCTCCACTGACGGGTACAGTTCGAGCGCGACCTCGTTGCTCTTCGCCTTGAGATCCTTGTAAGGGTCGTCGTCTCCGATCAGGTCGTACACGCCCTTGTGGACCTCGGTCGCGACGACCGCGGAGCAGACATCATCACCGAACAATCTGCCGAGCGCGGCAGAGGCGTACCTGACCGTCTCGACCGACTTGGACGGGTCAACTTCCATGGTCTCGAACAACACCCTTCTGATAAGGCAGGGGACGCACTCGGGACTCATCCTCATGGTGAGGCGTGAATCCCACTTTACGGATATAACACGTCTGGAACTACCCCAGGCACCTCAGATTGATATGGCACGGAGTCGTTCATATCATGGGTCTCAGAGAGGAGACGAAATGTCCGTCGTCATCCGCAAGATGAAGGTCGAGGACATCCCCGATGTCAAGAAGGTCGACCTGCTCTCGTTCGGGGCTTTGGTGGAGACGAGGTACCCTGACATCAAGACCATCACCGCTAGGACCGACGACAACATACTGTCCTTCATGCGTTCGGACCCGGACGGCGCGATCGTCGCGGTAGACGACTTCGCTGGGATCATCGGTCTGTCATTCTCCCATGTCTGGGGCAAGACCGGCTGGACTGGCCCGATATCCGTCCTGCCCATGTACCAGGGGAAGGGCGTTGGCAAGGAGCTCGTCAAGCACTCGTTGGAGTACCTGGACGTCAGAGGCTGTACGGACATAGGCCTCGAGACCATGCCCGAGAGCCAGGTCAATATGGGCATGTACCTGAGGATAGGCCTCACGCCAGCTGGACTCGTCCTCATCATGGGCCGAGGGTTGGCCGAGGGGGACCCGCCAGACGAGTCCCTCACGGACGAGGTCATGGTCGAGAGGTTCTCGGAGAGCAGGGCGAAAGATGACATCCTGTCCAAGATACGGAAGCTCTCGGACACGTTACACCCGGGTCTGGACTATTCTCCAGAGGTCGTCGCGACCATGGAGTACCTCTCGGGGGAGACCCTGATAGCTACGGGCGGGAACAGGCTCGTAGGGTTCTCCATCGTGCACACTCACCCTCGCAGGGAGGGCATGCAGAACGCCGTCGTCAAGGCACTCGTCGTCTCCCCGTCCGCCGGGGACCTGCCCCTCGAGCCGCTCCTAGCCGCGTCCGAGCTCTTGGCGCTGGACGACAGGTCCGCCGAGTTATCCATTCCGGTGCCGTCGGTGTGCTCACGCGCAGTGGATGTGATGTTCTCCAGAGGATACCAGGTCGCTCAGACATACGAGCGCATGATGTGGCTCGGTTCGTCCGGCATGTCCGAGCGGGAGTACAACCTCTGCTCGTGGTCGGGCTGAGTTCACTTCAGAATGCCCAGATGCCCCAGCTTCTCAGGCAGATAGGTGTCCGTGACATAGTCCAGGCCGTACTTCGCCAGCGCCTGCTGCTCCGCCTTCTTGCCTATCTCGAGCATCAGGTCTATCTCGTGCTTCCAGAACTCGTCCTTGAACCTCGGGTCGGTCTTCTCCGCGTTCAGCGCCTGGATGTCCTTGTCGTTGAGCGTATCCGTCGGCAGCTCGTAGTTGAGTATGTCCGAGGCGGTGATGCCCACGAACTCAGCCGTGGGCGTCGCGAGGTATTCGGATATGTGCGCGGTCTTGATCGCCCCGTACGCTATGGACGCGTGTATCCTGAAACTCCACGGGTCCCCATCCGTGAATGTGACGACTGGTATCTTCATCTCCTCGTTCAGGCGCTTGATGAACCTGCGCGTGCTCCTCGCCGGCTGCCCCTTCAGGTGCACGATGACCGCGTGCGCGTCCTCGTCGAACTTGTTCTCGACCAGACGGTCGAACATACCGCCAGTCTCTATGGCTATGATGAAGTCCGCGTCGCAGTCGACGAACTCTATCTTCTCCTTCTCGACGTTGTACGGCACGCCGTACCCGGAGTCGCCGACATCATCCCTGCAGTTGATCTTCTTCTTCTTGCCCTTCCTGTCGGTCTCCTGGATCGTGATGTTGCCCATGACCCTCGCGCCGTCCTCCTCGGGCCTGAGCTTGAAATCCTCCCTCATGCACCCAGTGATGATCTCGAGGTCCTCCGCGAGCATGTTGGACTCGTCCTGGGCGGAGAACTTCGCCTTGGGCCAGCCCTCTGATATGTAGTACATCTCCCTCAGGGTCGAGCTCTTGCTGTCCTTGATCATGTCCTCTATGAACTCGAGCATGTACATGGTCCTCAGGAGCATCTGGGCGCCCGTGAGCTTCTTCGCGGACCTCGCGCCCATGGCCTTGCCGTACTTCCACACGGAGGACTTGTTGTCGAACCTGATGTTGCTCTTGGTCCTTAGGGGTATCATCATCTTCGGGATCTTGCCGCCGTCCAGCTGGTCGTAGACCTCCTGGGCGATGTCCGTGAGCTTGTCGACGGCGTTCTGGTGCCTCTCGCTATTCTTCATCCTTGATCACCTCCGTCCCCTCGTCGTAGTCGACCACGCCCTCTTCGCCTTCCTCTGGTGTCGCTGCCTCCTCCTCGACCGGGAGCTCGCCCGTGATCTTCAGGTGCTCCAGGTCCCAGTCCCCTGGGAGGACGTCCACGCCTATGACCGAGGCGGGGTCTATGCCGCTGACATACACCTCGTTCTCGTCGTACTCCTCCTGGGTCAGCCCCACGATGGTGAACTTCATCTGGAAGACCTCGGTCGACGCGATCCTCTTGATGTCCCATGTGACCTTGTTGCCCTCCCGGACCTCGAGCGGCTCCAATGCGAGGCTCTTGGGGTCTATCTTGTCGAACGGGACCACCATGTGCAGGTGGAAGCCCTGGGACTTGGGCGTGTAGTTGTAGACCGTCACGAGGACGTGGTGCTTCTTCTTGTCGAAGGTGACCTCGTCGTCTATCCACACGACGTTCATGATCTTGGTGATAGTGCCAGCGAGCTTCGGGACTGGCTTGCCCACGATCTTCGCGCTCTTCTCGGCGATCATGGGTATGATGTCCTGGACGATCTCGAACTTGACCCTGGCCTTGCTCTTCTTCTCGGCCTTGTTCAGATGGGTCTTGAGGCGTCTCGCGCACGCCTTGAGGGCGAGCTCGATCTCCTCCTTGATCTCGGGTATGTTCGCGACCGCCTCCTTGGACTCGGACGTGAACGGTATCTTGGTCGAGGCTAGGTGGACCATGATGATCGCGGGGCCGAAGGGTATGCCGTGGCCGCCCCTCTGCTCGAGCCCGTACCTCCTCCAGTCCACGTTCTCGATTGCCTGAGTCGTCGCGCAAGCGCCCTGCTGGTACATCAGCGGCACGCGGTTCGCGAACCTCAGTATCTGGACGGGCTCCTCCTTGCTCAGTTGCCCGCCGTAGACTATCCCGACCTCGACTATGAACGGGTTGCCTCCGAACACCTTCGGCTCCCTCGTGACGGGAGGCGCATAGAAGTCCGCCTTCACTTCGCCCAGGACGTTCTTGAGCCCCTTACGGATCAGGAGGTCCCCGATGGGGGACAGGCAGTCCGTCTCCGGGGCCATGATCCTGACCTTCTTGATCGCGTCTAGGATCCCTCCGGCCTGCTCGAGCGTGAGCTTGCTCGGCCTCTGCTCGGGTGGCACGCCCGCGAGGTCGCATATCTCCTTCGCGACCCTGTTGGATATCCTGGAGAACTCGGAGTTGAGGAAGCTGGTCATCCTGAGCGACTCCGTGTACTTCGCCATGCTCAGGAGCTCGCCCAGTTCGACCCCCTCGGGGTGTGGCATCACAGGTCTCGTCGGCGGTGGGACCTTGTCAGATGCGCGCTCGAACACGATGGGCGCGCCATCGGGTGGAACGTATGTGATCTTGGCGTGCGGGTTCACGATCGCCGTGCCCTTGAGGTACTCGAACACGGACTGCTTCCCGCCTATGTACTTGCCCTTCAGGTACACCTGGACGCTGGTCCCGTGCTCCCTGTCCCAGATGACCCTGTCCTCCCGGAGCCTGTCGGGCCTGTTCTTCTTCGTGTCCAGGATGAGGTCGCATTCGTAGGCTGTGTCCTCGTCTGATATCTTGGACCTGACGGTTGTCGCCTTTCCGGTCGTGAGCTGGCCGTACATGACCACGGCCGAGACCCCGATCCCCTGTTGCCCCCTCCTCTGCGCCCTCGTGTGGAACCTGGAACCGTACAGGAGCCTCGCGAACACGTTCGGCACCTGGGTCTTCACTATCCCGGGGCCGTTGTCCTCGACCGTGAGCTTGTACTCGGTGTTGTCCATCTTCTCGAGCTTGACCGTGAGCTCGGGCAGGATGCTTGCGTCCTCACACGCGTCGAGGCTGTTGTCGACGGCCTCCTTGACCGAGGTGATGAGGGCGCGGGTGAGCGAGTCGAATCCCAGTATTTGCTTGTTCTTCTCGAAGAACTCGGAGACGGAGATCTCCTTCTGGTTCTTCGCTAGTTCATGTGCAATAGATGCCAATCAACCGTGCCTCCGCCCGGGAAGCATTCGCGGACATGCGCTGTGTGCATCCCGTGCGGTCAAACGGTGTCCAGGAATAAAAATATGTTGCGTGCGTTTCGGCAGGCCAGGATGGGTCGACCACACACTCTACTGTGCACGGCCGGCCTGGTCAGGCCTCGGCGCCTTCGGAGCAAGGCTCAGATGCCAAGTCCGGAACCTGGGCCTCGGAGCCCCTTTGTCGATGCCAACCTCCAGAGGGAACACGATCGAGGCGATTATGATGGCTGCTGCGACGATACCGAGGTAGAACCCTATGCCCGGGTATACGGCTACACTGCCGCTCGGACTGGTCCCGAACGTCAAGAGTGGGTTGTCACCCATGGCGCCACCGACTGTGAATGTGCACACGCCTGCAAGCGCAACGAACCCTCCCAACATCGAGGTGATGGATATCGCCAGTCCTACCACCATCAGATAGAGTGCCGTCGAATATGCGAAATTCAGGAACTCAGACGGGTCGGAGCCCAGCCAGTAGTCGAAGTCCGTCAATAGGTTGGTCTCCGATGACCGGCCTTCACCTGGTGGCGTGTCGTCGTAATCCCTCACGAGCCACGGCAGAGAGATGCTCGCGACCATCAGAGCGATGCCTATGACGCACATGAGGCTGAGAGTGATCCTCATGCCTGCACCCCTTTCTTCGTTCGCAGGTATGTGATCCCGAAGACGACGGGCGGCAGAAGCAGGAACGCGATGCCTGCGATGATTACTGTGCCCCTATCATAGGTGTCGATGATCGTCCCTGCATCCCTTGTCGTCCAGATGAGGACGCTGAATGCAGCCATCACGGACGACGGCACCAACGAAGGGAGGATGCGCAACCTGGCAACCGCGAACGAGATGACGTAGATCGTCGCGAAGACCCCGATCGCCCCCAGTATCATGTTCTCGGTAGACATGACGGGCCAGTAGCCGCCGGGGGCCTCTTCGTACAGGGTGTAGAAGTCGACTACGGCGCCGGTCGCCGCAATCGCTATGCCGGCGAGAAGCACCAGGGCCACCAGCATGTTCTGCGTCTTCGGCGGGGACCACATGGGGGACCTGAGCCTCCATAGCAGCAGGAGGAACACTAGGGAGAATAGGAGCATGTCCAAGGCGAGGTTGCCGATGAACAGATGGTTGAGTCCGCTGATGGGTGTCCCTGCTGGCGGGGGCACGATAGGATTTGCCGATGCGTATCCTGAGACGGCAAGAATGAGTCCTGCTACAAGCAACGACCTCGCGCTCAAACCCCGGACTCCCCTTATCTCAACCACCTTCGCGGGATATCCCCGCTTATTATTTGAAAGCCGTTGCGCTATATATTCAATCGCTCTAGGCTTTCGCGGGGCTTCCTAGTGGTCAGGGGCCGCCGCTCGAAGAATACCAATCGAGTTCACTCGAACTTCTCGCCGCACTTCGGGCACTCCTTGGCGTCCGCGGGGACGTCCGTGCCGCACTCGGAACACACGAACGAGTCGTCCGCCTCAAGGCCCATGGCCTTCGAGAGGCTCGGGACCTTCGCCTCGTCCTTCGGAGACTGCGCCGCAGCTTCTGCCTGCTTGGCCTGCCACTTCTCCAGCTGCGTCTCCCTCATCCTGCGGGCCCTCCGGGTCCACCAGATCATGCCCACGAGGAGCACGTAGATCAGGAAGAACTGAACATACGCCTGGACAGCGGAATAGTACAGCATCGGCTTCGTGATCTCCCATGTGCTCGAGTGGACCGGGCCGATCACGCCCGCCTCGACCCCGTCAATGTAGTCGGCCGCGAGGTACCACGTGCCGTTTACGTTGGCCCAGAACACGTACTGGTTGATCGGGTTCGCGAGAGTCGTGGTGTAATAGAACTGGGCGAGCGTGTCGTTGCGCGGCCCAGGCAGCATCGACTCGTTCCTCCACGAGTCCAAACCTATGATGACGACCGACATGTTCAGTATGGGCGTCGACTCGTTCACGTGCACGTTGATCGTGTAGTTGAACACCGTCTGGTCGTCGCCCCTCAGAGGGCTCACGGTACCGTCCGTGAGCGTCATCCCCGAGTCATCGCTGTACGCGCTCCCCGGCTCGACATCGGTGTACACGCCAACGAAGAAGAACGCTTCGACGAGCATCAGCACGGTGCACGCGAGAACGCCTGCGACGACGAGCATCCTGGCCCTCTTGATGTCGAACATCCAGAAGACCGCGAGCATAAGGAATGGCGGTATGATGGTCACGAGGCACGAGTCCATCATGTACAAGAGCAGGGCGTAGAACGCCAGGCCGACGATGGCCGCCCCGACGGGGATCGTGAGCGCGGGCACCTTCTTGAACCTCGCAAAGAGGTCCTTCCCCATCTTGATCAGGTTGTGGGGGAACACCAAGGGTTGCTGGTCCTGCTCCATCTTTTGAGGCAATTCCCTCTTTCCATAAATACCTTGGTTCGGGAGGCCGCGCGCGGACCGCCCAGTGTCCCTCAAGAACAGTTATATAGGGACATATCCAATGGACGCACTCCTTCGTGAGGAGGCCTCAGCGTTGAAGACCGCGGTCATAGCCATTGGAGGCAACGCCATCCTGCGCGCAGGCGAGGAGGCTACCCTTGAGAACCAGATGCGCAACGTCTCTGCCACAGCGAAGGCACTGACGGACATCATACAGTCCGGAAGGGACGTCGTCATCACACACGGCAACGGACCACAGGTGGGCGACCTGTACCTCAGGAACGAGCTCGCCAAGGACAAGGTCCAGCCGATGACACTCGATGTATGTGTCGCCCAGAGCCAAGGGCAGATCGGGTACATGCTCCAGAACGCGCTCAACTCGGAGTTCGCGGCCAGGCACATGAACAAGGTCGCCGTCTCGCTCATCACGCAGGTCATCGTGTCAGAGGACGACCCCGCGTTCAAGGACCCCACCAAGCCCATAGGGCGGTACTACAACGAGGAAGACGCCAAGAAGCTCGAGCAGGAGAAGGGCTGGAAGATGGTCCTGGACAAGAAGAGGGGCGGGTACAGGAAGGTCGTCCCGTCCCCTAAGCCGATCGGCATAGTCGAGAGCAAGCCCGTCCGAAGACTCATATTCGGCGGCAGGGACCAGGCCGAGGTCGTCATCGCGTGCGGCGGAGGCGGCATACCCGTCGTGTTCAAGGACGACAGATACGTGGGCGTCGAGGCCGTCGTGGACAAGGACCTCGCGGCCGCGATGCTCGGCAACAACATCAAGGAGTCACTGTTCGTGATTGCGACTGACGTGGAACACGTGTTCGCAGATTTCGGCAAGCCCACCCAGAGGCCTCTGAAGAAGGTCTCCGAGTCCCAGATCCGGGGTTTCTACAACTCGGGCCAGTTCCCGCCCGGCAGCATGGGACCGAAGGTCGAGGCCGCTATAAGGTTCCTCAAGGGCGGGGGAGAAGAGGTCGTCATAACCTCCATCGATAAGCTCTTCGAGGCTATCGACGGGACCGCTGGAACACATATCTACCGGGACGATGTTAGTCCCTGAGAGCAGCAGATGGCCACAATCGAGGAACAGATCAAGTCGATCGAGGAAGAGATCGGCAAGACCCAGTACAACAAGAACACCCAGCACCACATCGGCAAGCTGAAGGCCAAGATGGCCAGGCTCAAGGACGAGATGGAGGTCAGGCGGTCCAAGGGCCCCAAGACCGCTGGGTACGCCGTCAGGAAGTCCGGCCACGGCACGGTCGCCCTCGTGGGTTTCCCGAGCGTGGGCAAGTCAACCCTTCTCAACAAGATCACGAACGCCCAGAGCGAGGTGGCGGCGTACAAGTTCACGACCATCACATGCGTCCCCGGACTAATGGAGTACCGAGGAGCCAAGATTCAGGTGCTGGACCTCCCGGGGCTCATCAAGGACGCGTCCAAGGGCAAGGGGCGTGGCAGGGAGGTCCTGTCCGTCGTGCGCTCCGCGGACCTCATACTGCTCATGATAGACGTCTTCGAGACGAACGTCCAGGTGCTCGTGGACGAGCTCTGGACCGCGAACATGAGGCTGAACCAGCGCCCGCCGGACATCGTCATATCCAAGAAGAACAGGGGCGGGGTCTTGGTGAACTTCACGACCCCGCAATCGACCATCGACGAGGACCTCGTGACGGAGATGATGAACGAGTACGGCCACATCAACGCGGACATCGTCATCAGGGAGGACGTGGTCGAGGACCAGCTCATCGACTACATCTCGGGGAACAGACACTACGTCCCAGCGGTCGTGGCGGTCAATAAGACCGACCTCGTCAACAAGGACTACATCACACATCTGAAGAGGAAACTCAAGGGCTGGAAGGTCGTCCCAATATCTGCTGAGAAGGACCTCGGAATCGAGGATCTGAAGGAGCAGATATACCTGGCCCTGAGGTTCATCCGCGTCTATCTGAAGCCCCAGGGCAAGGATGCGGACCTGGTCGAGCCGCTGGTCATCAAGGACGGCTCGGACATCGGCATCATATGCGACACGATCCACAGGGACTTCAGGAGGACCTTCAGGTACGCGCAGGTCTGGGGCAAGAGCGCGAGGTTCCCGGGGCAGATAGTCGGCCTCGACCACAAGGTCTCGGACCAGGACATCGTGACGATCATAGTCAAACGCTGACCTCTCCAAGGAGTTTATATCTGGGGAAGAGCGTCCCATCGACCCAGAGGTGGGTATGTGTCTCTCAGAGCCAGTCGTTCCTATCGAGCGATCGTTGTCCTCTCGATGCTCTCTATCGCGGCGTTGTTGGCCGTGTCACACACCGCGGTGGCCAACCCTGTCCCCATCAATGAGGGCCCCGAGGTCATCCTGGCTGTCTTCGGACTCCTGTTCCTGATGAACCTGCCCGTCAATGTGTTCTGGTACTCTATTGGTGTGCTGGCATTGTCCCGGGTCAGGAGGCTTCACTTCGCAGTGGTGCCCGGATTCTTCGGTCGCGTGCTGTGCAGGAAGGTCGCGGGAGCCGCGGTCTCCATCACCTTGCTCGGCGCGTTGATCGATATGTCGTCAGCTGAATTCGAGGCATTCTGGTTCAGGGAGATTGGGGTGACGGCCTTGGTTGCCCTTGTCTTGGTGTTCGTATCCGTGGCTGGCATCTCCTCGGCCATCCTGAGGTTGAGGCTCGTGCCGTCACTGACGGTCGCTGGATGGATGGCCATCATGAACCTGGTCCATTGGACTGTCATCGCCACCGTGTTCTACGGTGATGGCCCCGCGGAGAATCCGGCACCGGCGGTGGTCGCATACGGAATGATCTGCGCCATCCTTTCGATGATTACGTTGAGGACAATCGCGAAGGTCGAGCCGGAACCCGCACATGAGCAGGTATGATTGGGAAAACCATGTAAGTTGTTTGATGGAAGGGGTTTGTGGCGAGCGATGAAGAGGGATCTTACTCCTTCTTCATCAGCTTCATGAAGCCGCCGCCCTCGTGTATCTCGAGGTTCTTGTCCTTGAGGACAGACTCGAACTCGGGCCAGTCGATGACGTCGACACGCGGGCTGTTGCCCCTCGTGAACTCTATCTCGCTGGTTCCCCGGACCTTTCCCGGCCTCAAGTTCTTCTCAACGGCGATCTCCTTTGCCCTGTCGAGAGATATTGGCTTCATCGGCATTGTGCATCCCTCCGATATTGTCAGTCGGACCGTTCCGACCGTTCATCGAATACCCGTCCGACATATAAATCATTTTCGCTGGCTGGTGCAAACATCGATGCTGGCTTCATGTCGGACGATTGTCCGCCTCCATTCTCAGAAGAGGACGAGCAGCATGAGCGTCGAGACGAACAGTGTGGCCATCGCGACTGGGAAGCCCACCAGCGTGAACCTCCAGAAGTTCACCTCGACCCCCATACCCTCGGCCTTCTCGGCGACGATGACGTTCGCCGCCGCTCCCAGTATGGTCGCGTTACCAGCGAGCGTGGAACTCGATGCCAGAGCGATCCAGAGGTCCGTCTCGGAGATCGGTATCAGTTCACTGAGCAGCATGACCGAGGGCACGTTGCTCACGAGGTTGGAGAGCATCGCGGACAGGGCCGTGAGCCATCCGACGGTAGGCACGCCCCCGTCCTCGAAACCAGGGAAGAAGTCCTTGATCTCCGCCAGAAGACCAGAGTCCCTCACGCCCCTCAGGACTATGAACAGGCCGATGAAGAACAGGATGATGGACCAGTCCACGCCGTTCAGCATGTCCTTCGCCTTCACCTTGGACACCATGGGCACGACGAACAGCGCCACGACTCCTCCGAGGAACGCCACGATCGCCAGGGGCGCGTCTATCACGTGGCTGGCGACGAACGCGACGAACGTGCCCGCGGTGATGAGCAGGAGCGCGTAGAGCCCGAGCCTGTGCTCCCTCATCTTCCTGAGGCCCGACTGCGCGAGGACATCCCCCTTCACGATCTCCTCCTGGAATATGGCCCATCCTTCGTTCAAGATCCTCCGCCTGAACTCCTGGGCACTGCCCTTGTTGATCTCCTTCCTGTAGATGATGTAGAGTATTGCTATCGCGACCAGCATGCAGACGACCGCAACGGGCACGAGCCTCGCGGAGAAGTCCACGAACGAGATCCCGGCCTTGGTCGCGATGTATGCGTTCTGCGGGTTCCCGACAGCGGTGGCGACGCTCCCGATGTTCGCTGCCATCGCCTCGGCCACGAGGAACGGGACCGGGTTCGACTTCAGTAACCTGCATGTACGTATGATGATCGGAGTGAACAGCAGTACGACGGTATCGTTCAGCACGAGTGCTGAGAGCGTCCCAGTGACGACCATCGTGAGCACCAGAAACATGAACTGGTCCTTCGAGTACCGGATCATCCTGAGGGAGACCCACTCGAAGAACCCGCATAGCTCGAGGCCGGCGACGAGGATCATCATGCCGACCAGGAGCAGGACGATGTCGAGATCGATGGCAGATATCGCGTCTCCGGGGCCCACGACCCCGAGCATGATCATCAGGGCCGCGCCTATCAGGGCGGCTGCGGGCCTCTCTATCTTCACCTTCGGGAACCTGCGTATGGATATCAACGCGTAGGTTGCCAGGAACACCGCGAAGGCGACCCAGAGTATGTCCATCAATCAACGCAATCACGAGCATGGATATCAATCCTGTTGTGCATCGATGAACGACCCGATGGGCTCATGTTCAGGCACGCTGGCCCCAAAAGGATTAAACGCAGGGAATGGTTATTGCGCATCCATGATTCAGCGCCCTCGCGGCACAAGGGACTTCGGCCCCCAGGAGATGGCCGAACGCAGGAGGGTCGAGCAGGCCATGCGCGATGTCTGTCTGAGGGCGGGCTTCGGCGAGGTCGTGACTCCTACCTTCGAGCACTCGGAACTCTTCACACTCAGGTCCGGACAGGCCGTCATCGACGAGATGTATGCGTTCAGGGACAAGGGCGACAGGGAGATGGCCCTTAGGCCCGAGATCACCGCTTCGGTCATCAGGTTCTTCGTCAACGAGCTCTCCAACAGTCCCAAGCCACTCAAGCTCTACTATGTCGGGAACTGCTTCAGGTACGAGAACCCCCAGAGCGGCAGGTTCAGGGAGTTCTTCCAGCTGGGCGCGGAACTGATAGGTTCCAAGAACCCGGAGACCGACGCGGAGGTCATCGCCCTCGCGGTCAACGCCATCCGATCAACAGGTCTGAAGGACTTCACGGTCCGCGTGGGCCACATAGGCATCCTGAAGTCGCTCGTGCAGGCGGAGATACCGGACAAGCAGGCCGTGGCTGAGGTCCTGAGGATGCTGGACAAGGAGGACTTCGACGCGCTCGGCGATATGTTCGACGCGAGAACGCTCCCGAGGAAGCTTTTCGACAGGATCACAACGATCGCTGAGATGAGGGGCTCGGTTGAGATACTGGACAGCCTCGAGAAGTCCGAGGCGACCGACCACCTTAGGGAGATATTCAGGATACTCTCGCTGTACGGCATCGAGGACTGCAAGATCGACCTCGGCATCGTCCGTGGCCTCGACTACTATACCGGCATGGTCTTCGAGATCGACGCGCCCGCGCTAGGCGCGGAGAAGCAGATCATGGGCGGCGGCTCATACACCTTATCGGAACTGTTCGGGGGCGAGCCTGTGTTCAGCACCGGCTTCGCGATAGGCATCGACAGGGTCGTGCTGGCGCTCGCAGCCGAGGGAGAGAAGAAGCCACACACTCCACTGGACGCATATGTCATACCCGCGAAGGACGACATGAGGGACCACGCATTCAGGATCGTGTCCTCTCTCAGGGCGGAGGGCGTCCGGGCGGACGTGGACCTGATGCGCAGGAACATGAGCAAGAACCTGAAGTACGCCTCCTCAGCAGGCGCGAAGTGCGCCATAATCGTGGGCAGCAAGGAGATGGCCGACAACTCTGTCACGCTCAGGGACATGAGGACCGGGGACCAGAGGGTCGTCGCGGTCGGGGACCTGGCGAAGGTCGTGGCGGGGCTGGGCTGACCCCTCGGCCAGATGGTGGTCATGATGGAGATCCGCGACCTGGACGAACAGCACCATCCTGCTTTCTTCAAGTGCCTCGAGGAGTGGTCCCCCGACATGGCCGATGTGGGCGACCGGAGGGAGGTCTGGTTCACCAGCATGTTGCGGAAGGGCCTCCGGGTCAAGCTCGCGTTCGACGACCGCGGAGTCCCAGGAGGGATGATCCAGTACCTTCCGATCGAGCACTCGCAGGCGGAGGGGGAGGGGCTGCACTTCATCCTCTGCATCTGGGTGCACGGTCACAAGCAGGGCAGGGGCGACTTCCAGGGGAAGGGCATGGGCTCCGCATTGCTGAAGGCCGCCGAGGACGACGCCCGCTCCCTGGGCTCTGGCGGCATGGTCGCTTGGGGCCTCTCCATGCCGTTCTGGATGAAGGCCTCGTGGTTCAAGAAGCACGGCTACACCAAGGTCGACAAGGACGGGATGAGCGTCCTGCTGTGGAAGCCCTTCTCGGAGAACGCCCGCCCGCCGAGGTGGATCAGGCCCAGGAAGCACCCCCAGGCCTGCGGCGGGGTGGTCACGGTGACCTCGTTCAACAGCGGCTGGTGCTCCGCGGGGAACATGGTCCACGAGCGCGCCAAGAGGGCCTCGTCCATGTTCGGCGACAGGGTCCACTTCGAACACATCGACACGATGGAACGGGAGAGACTCATCGAGTGGGGGATAAGCGACGCGCTGTTCATCGACGGGAAACAGGTGCGGACTGGTCCGCCGCCGTCCTTCGACAAGATAAAGGGACTGATCGGGCGGAAGGTCAGAAAGCTGAGATAGAAAAACGGGTTGGCCATCCGGGGCGATTCCCGGATGGTTCGAGTTTGATTCTGGTTTGGCCGGTTACGGGTAGAAGCCCCTGAGCTTCGTGGCGTCAGCGACCCTCTTCACTGCGACGAGGTACGCTGCGTCCCTCATGTTGCACTTGTGCTTCTCCTTCATGTCCCACACTTCGTGGAACGCCTTCGTGATCTTCTGGTCCAGGCGCTGGTTGACCTCTTCCTCGGTCCAGTAGTAGTTGTAGTTGTTCTGGACCCACTCGAAGTAGCTCACCGTGACACCGCCGGAGTTGGCGAGGATGTCGGGGAGCACGAGCACGCCGTTCTTGTACAGGATCGCGTCGGCCTCGAAGGTTGTCGGGCCGTTTGCGCCCTCACCGGATATCGTGGCCTTGATCTTCCCGGCGTTGTCCTTCGTGATCACGTTCTCGAGAGCACAGGGCAGGAGCACGTCGACCTTGAGCTCCAGTATGGCCTCGTTGGAGATCGGCTTCGTCCCGGGGAATCCCTTGACGCTGCCGGTCTTCTGCTTGTGCGCGAAGACCTCCTCGTACCTGAGGGGCTTCTCGCTGATGATTCCGCCCTGGGAGTCGCTCACCGCGATGACCTTCGCACCGAAGTCGCGCTCAATCAGCTTGTGAGCGAAAGCGCCCACATTGCCGTATCCCTGGATGGCCACGGTCGCACCCTTCAGGTTCATGCCGATCTTCTTGGCCGCCTCGCGGACGCAGAAGACAAGGCCCCTCGAGGTCGCCTCTGGCCTTCCCAGCGAGCCGCCGATCTCCCTCGGCTTGCCCGTGATGACGCCAGGCACAGCGTAGCCCTTCATCATGCTGTACGTGTCCATGATCCAGGCCATCTCGCGCCCACCGGTGTTCACATCGGGCGCTGGTATGTCCTTCTCCGGGCCGATGATGATGGATATCTCAGAGGCGTACCTCCTCGTCATCCTCTCGATCTCGCCCACGGACATGGTCTTCGGGTTGGCGATGATGCCTCCCTTCGCGCCTCCGTACGGGATGTCGGCGGTTGCGGTCTTCCAGGTCATCCACGAGGACAGAGCCCTGACCTCATCGATGTCCACCTGCGGGTGATACCTTATGCCGCCCTTGTAGGGACCGCGTGCCTCGTTGTGCTGGACCCTGTATCCGGTGAACACCTTGATCTTCCCGTCGTCCATCCTGACTGGGAAGTTCACGGTCAGTTCCCTCTTCGGGGACTTCAGAACCTCGACCAAGCCCGGCTCGAGCCCTAGGGTCTTGCCGGCCTTGTCGACCATCTTCTTCATTTCTTCAAACGGGTTCGCCTTGCTTGCCATCATAACACCATTGGCCTCTCTAGCCGCTCTCAAAGGCTGTTGGCGGCCTGAGCATTAGACGCGCATGGTCAGAACCGATTTAAATGTATCCCATATACTCCCGATGCCCTCCGGACAGGTTGCTACTTTCTGCGCTTCCCGTGCTCAGTTCCTTCAAAAAAGCGCCACTGTGTTCGGACGGAGTATATGAGTTAGAGGGGGGTCTTTCGAAAAGCATCTCAGAGGAGTGTCCGACTCGACACCCCCTTCCGATATTCGGGCATATCCGGGACAGGTCAACGACGGATGTCAAAACCGATCAGGACCGTCGCGAGCTTCGGGTCGTCGTCGAGACCCGCGCAGCGCCGTATGTGCAGGTCCCCCATTGTGGAAGGGCTCGACGACACCACCCTGGCTGCGAACGGGAGCGCCTCGACCTCAGCGAAGGGCACTGGAGGCAGCACGAACTTGGCGTTCCTGCCGGACCTGCCGTCATAGAACATCACGAAGTCCTTGCCGAGGTAGAGTGTCTTCCTGCCTGGCTCCTCCTCCACCTTGTCCCCAGGGAGGAGCTCCCTGCCTATGACGGTCCCGTCCTCGTCTATCAGCATGACCGTCGCGTGGGGCGGCGGCCTGAAGGATGTGCCCTTGACGATGCATGCGACATGCGCCCTCCTGAGGCACTCGAGTACCCCCTCGTTCCTGACCACGAGAGGGCCGAACGGGCGTATCTCCGACTCGATCTCCCTGACCCGTGAGCGCATCGCGTCGTTCAGATAGAACGCCTTTCGGACGCCCTTGAGGGCGCGCAACACCGCCAGCACGTCGTCCGTCTCGGCCATGGCCACAGCTCCCCTGGCTCATCTGGGCTGTACGGGGCCTATGTGGTGCACCGCGTGCAGCACGTGCGCCACGAGCAGATCCTCGGGCACCGCGCCCGCAACCTCGAAGTTCTCGTTGATGATCGTCTTCGGCACGCCGGTCACGTGGTACTTCTGGGCGAGTGGGACGAACTCGTTCGCCTCCAACATATCGGCCCAGACCATGTCCGACTCTATGGCCATCTTATGGGCGAGCCTCACGACCGACGGGCAGTACGGGCACGTGGGCGTGACGAACACCTGTAGGTGGACCGGCTGGTCGAGCTCCTTCATCGCGTCCTTGGTCTTCTGCGACAGGCCGCTCTGGCCCCTGGACACATCCATGACCGCGCTGACGAGCGAGTTGAACTCGTACCCCGAGGGTATGCCGTAGAACCTGATGCCGTAGTCCTTCCTGCCGACGACGGCGATGGCAGGTATCTTGTCGATCCTGAGCTCGGTGGCCTTCATCTGGTCCTTCACGAAGTCGTAGACCTCGACCTTGAGCTTCGGGGACAACTCTCCGAGCTCGCTGGCCACCTGCACCGTCTCGGTGCAGAAGACGCACGGCACGTCCTGCGTGAAGACCATGATCCTGACATCGTCCACGAGCTTCTGGGAGAACTCCTTCTTCAGGGTCTCCTTCTCCTTATCCTTGATCAGCGGCATTTCGACCACACCTCTATTCGTTCTGCTCCCTTATCTCAACATCGACTTTTATGCCCTCTCGGACCGAGGCCGTCACTATGCAGAAATCCTCGAACATGGTGAGGCATCGTTTGAGCTTTTCACGGTCAGATTCCTTGACTGTTGGCTTCATCATGACCTTAATCCCATCAATACGCCACCTGCCCTTGTCGTTCCTCACGAGGGACGTCTCCACGTCGGCTTCGATGTCCTCGGCCTCGACCCTGGACTTGGACAGGCAGAAGAGCAGGCTCGCGCTCAGGCAATGCCCCACGGCCGATGACAGCATCATGCTCGCGTTCGGCGCCGCGCCCTCCCCCAAAGGCACGGGCTCGTCCATGCTCACGGTCCCCTTGTCCCACTCATCGAATGATATCTCGAACCTGTAGCCTCCCTTGCGTCTGATGTGGGCGTGGATCTTCTCGTTCATTCAGGGCTCCTCTGGCCCGAATCGCCTGGCCGGTCTAAGTCTTTTCGCCGTCCGTCCTGGTTCCCTCCAACAACGGCGGAGTTCACTGGCCAACATAGAAATACACGCGAACATGATTCTTGCCATCCACTCATCAAGAGGCCTGAGGATTTGACCAGCACGAACACGAGGAGGGAGCACGACTCCCTCGGCGAGAGAGAGGTGCCTGAGGACGCCTACTACGGCATTCAGACCCTGAGGGCCGTCGAGAACTTCCCAGTCAGCGGCATCATGGCCAGGCCGGAATTCATCAACGCGTACGCCATGGTGAAGAAGGCCGCCGCCCTGGCGAACATGGAGATCGGCTGGCTCGAGCCGTATGTCGCGGAGGCCATCGTCGCCGCGTGCGATGAGATACTCTCCGGCAAACTGCACGACCAGTTCGTCGTGGACGACTTCCAGGCGGGCGCGGGCACTTCGCTAAACATGAACATCAACGAGGTCGTGGCCAACCGCGCGCTCGAGCTCGTGGGCAGGCGCAAGGGCGACTACTCAGTCATACACCCCAACGACCACGTGAACATGTCCCAGTCCACAAACGACACATATCCCACCGCGATGAGGCTCTGCGTCCTCATCATCGCCCAGGACCTGCTCGACAACCTGGAGCTGCTCCGGAGGTCCTTCGTGAGGAAGGGGATGGAGTTCCAGACGGTGCTGAAGTCCGGCAGGACGCATCTCATGGACGCGTTGCCCGTCACGCTTGGCCAGGAGTTCATGGCCTACGCCGCCGCGATCAAGAAGGCCAGGGACCAGCTCAAGAGCACGCTCAAGCTCCTCGAGGAGGTGCCCCTGGGCGCGACCGCCGTGGGCACAGGTGCGAACACGCACCCAGACTATCACAGGATGGTAGTCAAGCACCTCAGTATCATCACGAGCCTGAACCTCATCGAGTCCGAGGACCCCAGGGAGGCGCTCCAGAGCAGGCTCGGCGTCGCGAGCGTTTCCGGCTGCATGAGGGACCTCGCCCTCGAGCTCATCAGGATATCGAACGACCTCAGGCTCATGAACTCGGGCCCGACGACGGGCCTCGCGGAGATCAGGCTCCCGGAGACTCAGCCAGGCTCGAGCATCATGCCGGGCAAGGTGAACCCCGTCATGGTCGAGTGCATGAACATGATATCGTTCCAGATCATAGGCAACGACCTCGCGGTCGCGATGGCCGTCCAGGCGGGCCAGTTCGAGCTCAACGTCATGAACCCGGTCATGGTCCACAACCTGCTCGAGTCCATGGTACTCCTGAACAACTACCTCCCCGTGTTCGTGGGGAAGTGCATATCGGGCATCGAGGTGAACGAGGCGAAGTGCCGGTCCTATCTTGAGAAGAACCCGTCCCTCGCGACATTCCTCCAGCCGCACATAGGCTACGAGAAGGCGGCCGAGATCGCCAAGGAGGCCCTCAAGAGGAACGTGTCCATCAGGGACCTCGTCCTCGAGAAGGGCATCATGACGAAGGAGCAGGTCGACGCCATATTCGACTGGGAGTTCCTGAGCGGCGAGAAGAAGATTGATAACAGGCGGAAGTGAGTCGTCTAGTCACTTCTTCGTTCCGTCGGAGCGGCGCCTCTTCTCGAGGAACAGCGCGATTCCGATTGCTGCCGCCGCGGCGATGGCCATCACGATTGCAGGCCGCAAGTCTATCTCGGATTCGCGGTCGTCTCGGATGTCCTCGCCGTTGTCCAGGTAGACGTTGGACTCCATCGTGAGACGCTCCGAACCATAGATGCAGGCGCCTATGCTGTTCCCCTCGATGAGGTTTCCAGACACATTGCAGTCCTGGCAGAATCCGATGTTGACCCCGATGTTGTTGTTTTGAGAGACGATGCAGTTCCTGACCGAGCTGTGGTCCGCTTGGTACAGATTGACGCCCAGCCAGTATTCGCTCCCCGTGACCGTGCTGTCGATCAGGTCGCAGTATTCGGCGCTCCCGAACTCGACGCCGCCATGAGAATTGCGTGCAACCATGCTGTTCGCCACTCGGACGTACTCACAGTCTTCCGTGAAGATGCCAGAGTTGCTGTTGTCCGCGATGAGGCATCCTTCGATGGATATGAATGAGCAATCCATCAAGTAGATGCCGCCGGTGTTGTTTGACAGGACGCAGTCCTCCATCGTGGCGGACCACACGTGATACATCACGATTGCGCTTGCATGCGAGCCGAATTCCAGGACTACCTCCTTCCCGGAGTGAATCCACATGTCCCTAATCACGAAGGACGACTCAGTGTTCTGGACGACGACCCCATCGCTGCAATACTCCTCGCCTGCGCATTCTGGGAGGTCTATCTCCCATCCCTCAATCACGTATGGGTTGAGTCTTGTCCCGTTGCCAGACCTGACGCCGTTTTCAAGCGTGAAGTCCTCATCGCTCATGATGACTATCTGGTCGTGCGGTTCATACGCCACGGCAAGTGAGTATGCCGCCTCTGCCTCACGCCCCGTGGAACAGACCAAGGATGCCATTATCACGAAGACAGACATGCAGACGGACAGTGTCCACCTGGTCATTTCGCCGCCCCACCTGACGGCCGAATCCCTCTGCACGCTTATCAATGCTACCGCTAGCCTCAAGGACTCCGTCGGCAATGTTTTAATACCGTACTCAGTGTTCTCAACGGGCGGCTTCCGGGATTCACTTGCCCGGGGGGATTCACATGGACTGGGGTTTGAAGAACAGGATGTCTAGGATCATCAGGCCGGATACCGGGAGGTCGGTCATGCTCGCCGTGGACCACGGTTACTTCCTCGGGCCGACGACCAGGCTCGAGAAGCCGAGGAACACCATCATGCCGCTGGCACCCTACGCGGACGCAATCATGCTCACCAGGGGGGTGCTCAGGACCTGCGTCGACGCGGGCATACCCAACTCGGTCGTGCTGCGCGTGTCCGGAGGCTCCAGCATAGTGGGCGAGGACCTCTCGAACGAGGAGATAATCACCTCCGTCGAGGACGCGCTCAGGATGAATGCGTCTGGCATAGCCCTGTCCATATTCGTCGGCAGCAAGCACGAGAAACAGACTCTGGTCAGCCTCTCGAAGCTCGTGGACGAGGGTGAGAGGTACGGCATGCCTGTGCTCGCCGTCACGGCCGTCGGCAAGGAGCTCGGCAAGAGGGACGCGAGGTTCCTGGCGCTCTCGTCCAGGATCGCCGCGGAGCTGGGCGCTCACATCGTCAAGACGTATTACTGCGAGAACTTCGAGAAGGTAGTGGAGGGATGTCCCGCACCGATAGTGGTCGCGGGCGGTCCGAAGATGACCGAGAAGGACGCGCTCGAGCTCACATACAACTCGATATCCAAAGGCGCGGTCGGCGTCGACATGGGCAGGAACATATGGCAGTCCGACAACCCTGTCGCGATGATCAAGTCCGTCAGGAAAATCGTGCACGAGAACGCGACCGCGAAGGAAGCGTTCGACATGTTCAAGGAGCTCACGAAGAAGAAGTGAGCCAAAGACTCTCATCGGAGTGTCTCCCAGATGCGCGTGGCGATGTACTACAACAACAGGGACGTGCGGCTCCAGGAACTGCCGAGGCCGAAGCCTGGCCCGGGTGAGATCCTGGTCAAGGTCGAGGCGTGTGGCATCTGCGGAAGCGACGTCATGGAGTGGTACAGGATCAAGAAGGCCCCGCTCGTGCTCGGCCACGAGATCGCGGGTGACATCGTCGAGTTGGGACCCGGCGTAGACAGATACAAGGTCGGCGACAGGGTGTTCGTTTCGCACCATGTGCCGTGCAACACGTGCAAGTATTGTCTGAGCGGGCACCACTCGGCCTGCGACACTCTCAGGACGACCAACTTCCACCCAGGTGGCTTCGCGGAGTTCGTCCGCGTGCCCAGCATCAACGTGGACAGGGGCGTCACGGTGCTTCCTCGTGAGCTCACCTACGATGACGGAGTGTTCATCGAGCCGCTCGCGTGCGTCGTCCGCGGCCTCAGGCAATCCAGGTTCGAGCCTGCGAAGACGGTCCTGGTCCTCGGGAGTGGCATCGCGGGCCTACTCAACATCAAGCTGGCCAAGGCCTTGGGCGCTGGAAGGATCATAGCGACCGACGTATCCGACTACCGCCTGGGCGCGGCGAAGATGTTCGGAGCCGACGCGATCATCAACGCGTCCGAGGACGTCCCCGCCAAGGTGCGGCAGGCGAACGACGGACGCCCGGCGGACCTCGTGGTCGTATCGACTGGAGCGACCCCGGCGATCAAGCAGTCTTTTGCGTGTGTCGACCGCGGAGGCACGATCCTGATGTTCGCTCCCCCGATGCCCGGCGTGGAGATTCCGGTCCCGTTCGGGGACATCTGGAAGGATGAGGTCACGATCACGACGACATATGCTGGAAGCCCGAGAGACATAGCCGACGCCGTTGAGCTCCTCAGGAGCGGGCAGGTCGACATCAAGGACATGATCACGCACAGGTTCCCGCTCGCGGAGACCGGCAAAGGATTCGAGCTCGTCGCGAAGTCTGGGGAGTCCATCAAGATCATAGTGGAACCACAGAAGTGAGTCCGTCCTTCTCGAGGAGATGTCCGAGACACACGACCCGTCGGTTTCTTGAGGCCGCACATCGATTGACGCCCAGGTGAAGTGCGATGGGTGAGGTCATAGATACGTCGTCATCGGAGAACGTGGTCGCGACGAGGACGGGAGGGTCGAACGGCACCGTGGACTCGTTTCTGCCTTGGTACTTCGTGGGGGCCGTCGCGATTGTCAGCGGGGTCGCGCTGGCCGCGGTAGCATTGCTAGGTCCGCTCGTGCTGGGAACGATCGAGTATCGGACATCGGCATCCGGGGTATGGCAGATCGAGGGCGGCGACCTCGTCAACTTGGTGCTGATCACACCGATACTCATCCTGGGCGGTGTCCTGCATCTGATGAGACGGCCCGGCGCCAGATATCTGCTCATACTGTCGCCGGTCACGCTCATGTACACTGGCCTGAGCCTCGGGATGGGGCAGGAATGGGGCAACCCGGCCTACGACGGTAACGTGGAACAGTACGCATGGCTCTTCCTCGTCCTCATCATAGGGGGGTTGATCCTCCTCATCGCCAGTCTATCCATGTTCACGGAACGGGACGCCCCCGTGTTCAGACGCCGAAGCCTCAGGATATTCGTGGCCGTCATGTGCTTGTTCCTCATCATGTTCGCCGTGATGTGGCTCTCGGAGCTCACGGAGGTCATGTCCACTGGGGACACCTCGACGGGGTCCTACGAGGCGACCCCGACGCTATGGTGGATCGTCAGATACCTGGACCTGGGCATCACCATCCCGCTCGGGTTCGTAGGGTTGTTCCTACTCCTCACCAAGCCAGAGAGGTCCTATCCCCTCGTTCTCCTCTTCTTCGGGTTCTTCGTGACACTCGGCACCGCCGTCCTGTCAATGGGTGTCATCATGACGATGAACGACGACCCAGAAGCGCAGCCGGGGGCGCTGCTGGTCTTCGGTATACTCGCGGCTATCTCGTGGTTCGGCCTCCTGTACCTCGTGAAGGACAAGCTGCCGACTCGCTCGGCCAGATGATCCCCCGATTGGTGGATCTCAGAACGCGAGGCCCACGCCGAGCACAACGAGGATCCCGAGCGTGTTCAGAGAGAACGCGATGAGTGCGAATGTCCTCATCCTGATGGTGGTGATGCCCGCGAGGAGTGTGACACCGAACTCATCTGGGAGAGGCGACGCAATCATGAACCCAGCGACCCCGAGCGAGAGATAGAACGCTATCCTGGGAGGCATCCGTCGCTTGACCATGCCGTTGAACATCGTGAAGGCTTTCGAGTCCCTGAACCGGTCGATCTCGTCCTGGAAAGTGACCCTGATGAACTTGAACAGCAGGTAGTCGGATATGAGCGCCCCCGTGCCGCCTACCACCGCACCGAGCAGGATGTTCACATCGTCTGCGATGGTTGCGAGGAGCGCCACGCCGAAGGGTGCGCCGAACCCGAACGCGAACATCATGCCGCCGAAGAATGCAGAGATGTATCCCAGGTCACCCAGACTGTGGAAGAACGATTGGACTCCTTCATCCTGGAAGAGCCCATAGGCGATGAATGCCAAGGTGGCCATCAGTATGATCTTCGGATACTTGATGAGGATGAAGAGGTCCCACAGTCCGTCTATTATCAGCTTCCCCGGCCGTCTCCTGTGTTCCATCCCAAACGGTATCCGCAGAACGGATAATCAGTCTTGCGGGTGCCGTCCCCGTATGGGCGGCCGCACGAGTGACCTCGATGGCCAGTATCCGAAGGAAGCCTTTTTCTACCACTGCCTCGATTCGTCCCTTGCGCGGGATCGCGCGAGGGCTGCCCAAGGCTATGGCATTATCTGTGTGGGTCAATTCTCTTTGATACTGCCGAGAATGGTGCTGGGCTTGTCATGTGGTCCTTCTAGCAACTGCGAGGTAGTGCAACATGCCAACAGTAGCAGGCTACGAGAAGGAGTATGTGTCTAGGACCAAGAGATCGAAAGCGCACTTCGAGCAGGCGAGGAAGCTCCTCCCTGCCGGTGTCGAGAGCAACGTGCGGTTCTTCGAGCCGTATCCGTTCTATGTGAAGAGGGCCAAGGGCCCTTACATCTACGACCTGGATGACAACAGGATCGTCGACTTCGCGCTCGGCTACGGGCCCATGATCTTGGGCCACAACCATCCGGAGGTCGTCAAGGCCGTCAAGGCGCAGGTCGGGAAGGGTACGATGTATGGCGCGTCCCCGGACCTCGCGATCGAGTATGTGCGCATGGTCCAGAAGGCCATGCCGTCGATCGAGATGTTCAGGTTCGCCAACTCCGGCACCGAGGCCACAATGCACCCGATCAGGGTCGCGAGGGCATACACCGGCAAGGAGAAGATCGCCAAGGCTGAAGGCGCGTACCACGGAGGGCACGACTACGCGCTCCAGGGCGTGGACATCCCTGAGGATATGCTGAAAGACAGCAGGAACCAGCCGTCCGTACCATACGGGAAAGGCATACCGAAGAGCATCTCGGACCTGGTCGTCCTCTATCCGTTCAACGACTGGGACGCGACCGAGGAGGTGATCACGAAGAACGCGGACGATTTGGCAGCGGTCATCATCGAACCGGTTCAGGCGGGCGGAGGATGCTTCGCGCCAAGGGACAACTACCTCAAGAAGCTGAGGAAGCTGACGAAGGACCTCGGCATCGTGTTCATCTTCGACGAGGTCCTGACGGGCTTCAGGGTGGCCCGTGGGGGAGCCCAGGAGAGGTACGACGTCAAGCCGGACCTCACATGCGTGGCCAAGATCGCTGGCGGAGGCTATCAGCTAGCGGGTTTCGGTGGCACCAGGAAGATCATGGAGGAGATCGTGCCCAAGGTGGACGGGAACGTTTACCACGGGGGGACATACAACGCCCACCCCGTGTCCGTCGCGGGCGGCCTCAAGACGCTCCAGATACTCTCGAGACCAGGCGCGTACAAGAAGATAGACAGGATAGGCGATTCGCTGTTCCAGGGGCTCAGAGAGGTCGCGGAGGACAGGGGCGTCGATGTCTGGATAGAGTCGGTCGGCTCTTTGGGCCAGATGTACTTCACCGACAAGGAGGTCGTCAAGTGGAGGGACGCCATCGACATAGACCGCGAGAAGTGGAACCACTGGTTCATGTACTCGCTGGGCAAGGGCGTCTTCTTCGGCGTGCCTCACGCGGACGAGCACTTCTTCACATCGATGGTGCACTCGGAGAAGGACATCCAGTATGCGCTGGAAGTATCCGACGAGGCGTTCAAGAGGATCGCGAAGGAGTGACTGCGCGCAGAACCACCCAAACACCTTCCACTATTCTCCTCAGGGGAAAGAACAATCAACGACGACATTGCTCCGTCATCCGTTCCCATGATCGGTCAAGGACCTCCCAGCGAGAGAGTAGATGGACGTCGGATCCTCACTCAAGATGAGCGGGACAAGATGATGGCGACCATCCACTCGATGGTGTTCTGGGTGGGCGTGCTCATACCGGAGTGGGAGCTCGTCGGGGGGCACGAGGTCGAGCTCAGAGAGACCGTCTACAGGCTCACGACAAAGGAGCACCTCACCAACGAGGACATCCAGCGGATAGACCGTCTTATGCAGCTGCTCGGCGTGAGGGAGAAGGCGCTGGAGAGGAAGCTCTCCCACGACCCCATGACCGTGGACGCGGCGAAAGCACTTATGGAGGAGGTCCGCGGCCTCCTAAAGGCCATCGACGACCTGCGCATGGCGGAGACCGAGGACCACGCATCCGTGGGCAGGGACGAGGTCATGGCCAGGATAGAGGATGCTCGACGCTGGAAGGACTTCATCGAGCAGATAAAACCGCCGAAGTGAACCGCGCTTCAGTGCCTGTGCGCCGCCACTACCTCGTCCATCCTCTGGGCTATGCTGGAGTCGATAGGGTCCGTCCTGTGTGTCGCGAGTACCTTCTTGACGCGCTCTTTGGCCATCCTCACCATCTCGCGCTGGTCCTTCTCGAGCCCGTATGATCCGAACACCTCGGCTCTGTCCTTCTCTGGAAGGAACAGTTCCCTGCGCATGTTCCTGATGGTGTGAGGCACTCCCAGGAAGTTGCCTCCTGGCCCGACGGACGCGATCAGGTCGTTCGCGAAGTGCTCCTTGTCGAACTTGACATCGGACCTCACTTCCCTGAAGGATTCCCAGATATCGCTGTCTATGACGATCTGTTCGAGCGATGCCCCCTTGGCCTGGTCAAGCCCTCCTAGGCCGGAAGAGAAGTCCGTCAGCGACATGTTAGTCATCGCTGAGAATATGAGTTCCGAGGGGTCGACTGTGATGCCCGGCTTGTCGCCGTGCAGGCCAACGCCGAAGCTCCCGACCATCGTCGGGGCGCCGTATCGCTTGGCCATCTGACCGACCGCGGCTGCGATCAGCGCCTCCTCCCTGGCGCCATAGTGTATCTCCCCTGTCTTCATGTTGATGACGCTCGATTCGGAACTGTAGACCACGGGCGCCCCAGGCTTGGCCAGCTGTGATATCGCGAAGCTCGCAAGGTTCTCTGCGTTCACGATCGATATGGCTGATGCCAGAGTGACAGGCGCAGTCAAGCCACAGAGCGCCATCGACATGGACACCACCGGTATCCCTGCCTGGGCGAACTCCATCACTGCTTCGACCGAACCCCTCTCGAACTCCAGCGGGCAGATAGGGCACTGGATGACCGAGAACAGCGGGCTCTTCGCGAGCGCGTCCTCTCCTCCAGCAACGAGTGCTGCGACCTTCACCATGTCCCTTGCCTCTTCGGCGGACATCGCCTCTCCCTGGATGTGCTTTGTCGTCCCTTTCATCGAGATGACGAGCTCGTTCAGGCCGTGCATGTGCTCGGGCCCATCGTGCGCCGTGACTATAGGCCAGACATAGTCCAGCCCATCGGTTGCGTCGCAGAGCGTCATGAAATCGAGCAGGTCCTTGCCCTGAGTCGGCCGTCTCTCGCCCGTCTCCAGGTCCGTCATGTAGACCGCGGTTCCGTTGGTCGCCATGAACGGTGGTCCGTGCCTGGGCGCCCTCATGCCCCTCTTCGGGTCTCGCGCGCCCAAGAGGACCTCCTTCGGCGTCTTACGGATGGTCTCCTCGACCAGCTCTTCGGGTATGCAGGCCCGCATGGATTTGAAGTCGACCAGTGCGCCCCCGTCCTCCAGGAGCCTGAGCGCCTTCTCGCTTCCGACCTTGATGCCTGGCTTGCTGAGGATCGTCAGTGTGTTCTCATGCACAAGCTCGATCTCTTCCTTAGTGAGAATACTTATCTGGCCCGAGGCCATTATCCCGCTCCAGGGCATGAATGACAGGGAGGTTAATTATACCATCCGGTTGTCATGTCACCGCCCCTTTGTAACCGCTTCCATACGAGCCAGGGAGAACGATGATTCAGGAGCGTGAGTCAGGTGCTGGAAGACCTTAAGAAGGCCCCGAGGGCGTTCAAAGTGCTTGTAGTGAGCGCCCTCGTCGAGAACATGGCATTCGGGCTGGTCATCCCATATCTGGCACTGTTCATGCTGAACGACCTCATGCTCGCCCTTCCATTGATTGGTGTCGTACTCGCGGGCTACACCGTCGCGGGCATGCCCTCGACGATCATCGGCGGAATGCTCGCGGACAGGATCGGGCGGAAGATCGTGCTCGTGTCCAGCCTCGGCCTGATGTCGGCGACGATGCTGATGTACTTCTTCGTTGACAGCTTCGAGGCGTTGCTCATCGTCGCTGTCGCAGACTCTTTCGTGGGATACCTCTACATGCCAGCCGCGAACGCGATGATAGCCGATGTCATCCCATCCCCAGACAGGCCAAGGGCCTACAGCACGCTCAGGATATCATGGAACGTCGGCGTCATATTCGGCCCCGTCATAGGCGCCCTCATCGTCGCCGCGTACTCGATGCGTCTTCTGTTCGTGTTCGGGAGCGCCATACTCGCCATCGCCTGCATCATGAACACCGTGCTCATCCGTGAGACGAAGCCCAAGGACACGGGCGAGACCATCACCTTCAGGAAGGTCATGAACGTCGCATCCGACCATCCGTTCCTGCTTCTGAGCGGGCTCACAGCGGTGTTCTGGTTCTTCTTCTCGCAATGGCTCTCGGTCCTGCCGATCTACGCGAACGGGGAGCTAGGGGTGGACGAAGCGGCCTTCGGCCTCCTGTTCGCCGTGAGCGCCCTGATGACCGTGGCATTTCAACTCTGGGTCACCAGCAGGGTGACGAACTATAGGCGCTCGAGGATCCTCCTCACGGGTCACCTGGTGGCATCCCTAGGCTTTGCCCTCGTGTTCTTCGCGACAGAATTCTACACGCTTCTCGCATGCATCGTGGTGATCACTCTCGGTGAGATAGTGTTCATGTCAGTCGTATCGGCCATAATCGCCGACCTAGCTCCAGCGGCAAAGAGGGGGATATACATGGGCTTCTCGGGCCTGATCCAGACGATGGGCGGAGGCATAGGCATGCTGTTCGGCACTTGGCTCCTGGATATACTGCCGGACAAGGCCTTCGTCTGGCTCGCGTTCGGAGGGATAGGTGCGATGTCAGCGGTCGGCTATCCCATCTTCGCGAGGATCGTACGTCCGGACGTCGAGAACCCCAAGGTCAGGTCCGTCAAGACGGAGCCGATGCTGGACTGAATCATCGATGCAAAACAGTTGAAGGGGTTTTTGGAGTTTGTGTCGTCCGAGCAGATGCTGGACTCAGAACCTTCTGCGGCCCTTGTTCATGTAGCTGGGCCTGTCGTCGCTTCTCTCGCGTCCGCCGCTGCCGAAGTCGCGCCTGCCGCCCCGGTCGCCGCCGCCGCTGCGTGGCCTGCCGCCACGGTCGCCGCCGCCACTGTACTGCCTGCGCTCCTGCTCGTACTCCTTCTCGCTCATGTTCGGCTCGTTCGCGGTCGTGTCGAGGGTCTTCTCGGCCTTCGACAGCTGGCCGTACTTGCCGACATTCAGGCGCATGTGCCCTCTTACGAGGGACACGTACCCGTTCTTCACAGCGAGTGTGTCCTCCTTCGCGATGGTCCCGATCTGGTCGTCCCACAGGGACATGACGATCGAGCCCGATTCGTCAGCCAACGTCGCCTCGGCAACCCTTCTCGTGTTGCCGAACCGGCCGGGTATGTCCTTCGGCTCGCTTACATCCAGGCACTTGGCCAGGACATCTACCCTCTTGGACTGCGGGTTGAGGTCCTTGATCTTCGTCTCTACGCTCTGGCCCTCTTCAGGGGCACTTACAACGCTCTCTTCCATGTCTATTCTTCCTTTTTGGTGTGCAGAATTGCATTCCGTCGCGGCTACGCGGAAAATCAAACTTCTGGCGTAAAAACATCGCGCTGTTCGGCTTTTCCCGTGTCGTTCGGCACACAACTCGTGCTGGGTACCCATTTATTCCGGTCATTATTAATAACCTTCGCCGCTACCGTCCCTCCGGCACTGTGCCGGAGTACCTGGGTACTATCCCGCTCAACCCGTGTCAGTGTGGGTTCCGTGATGGGAAAGTGCTAAATATACACCATGCGTACGCCGTTTGCGTTTGAGCAGAAAGACGCCATTGGGAGCCTTTGAGGTACATCTGCGCACCACACGCGACACCAGTGCTGTGGTATCCCAGGGTGCTTTCGCTCTTGATTTCGAAGGGGCCAGAAGGGACTTCTGTTCCTGAGGGGGGATGCACGTGGAAAGCGCTGATGTAGGGCGGGCCATTTCTCCCGAACCCTCCCGCTCTGCCCGGACTGCTTTTCCCGCCAAGGAGGAGCCTCCTGAAGGCATCCTGCGCCAGGGTCTCCTCAAATCCGGTATCAAGCACGCCAGGATCGTGACATCCTCGGGCGAGAGGATGCTTTATTCGAGGGACCAGTCGGAGATACCGCACTTCCTGAAGCAGATCCTGTTCGACCCGATGCCCGAGGTCGTCGTTCAGGCGGAATCGGATGAGGGCGTCCTCGAAGTGCTCAAATTCGCATCGGAGACCGGCATATCGGTCATACCCAGGGGCGCGGGCTCGTCTCCGTTCGGCGGCTCAATGCCCGTCCGAGGAGGGATCGTGCTCGACGTGTCCAGGATGGACGAGGTCCTTGTCATCGATGAGGCTGCCAGGACCGTGACGGTCCAGACGGGGGTGCGCTGGGCGGACCTCGACAACGAGCTCGGCAAGAAAAGCCTCACACTGATGACATGCCCATCGAGCAAGTTCTCGACCGTCGGAGGTTGGGTCGCCACAGGTGGCATAGGCATGAACAGTTACTCGAGAGGCCACTTGATGGCGAACGTGCTCTCGCTCGAGCTCGCTACACCGAGGAGCGGTATCGTCAGGCTCACTCAGGCGGACAAGGAGTTCCCGCTGGTCTTCGGCAGCGAAGGACAGCTGGGGGTCGTCACTTCGGTCACGCTCCAGGTGAAGCCGATAGCCAGATCGGAAGAGCGTTGTAGG